>NZ_AMXE01000005.1 GCF_000310205.1 Thauera linaloolentis 47Lol = DSM 12138
AGGCCGCCACCGCGGCGGTCAATGCACCGCCCAAGCCCGCCGTGCTCCCCGCCGCGCCGCCGGCCGCCGAACCCGCCGCCGCGGCCGAGCCGCAGCCCTACGAATCGCGCACCATCGCCGGCGGCATCAAGGTGGTGAAGGGCGATTCGGTGCGCATGGGCTTGTTCGACGGCGCCGGCGAGGACAGCCACGTCGGCATCGCCGACCTCATCACCAGCGCCGACGGCAGCTCGATGGCGGCCGGCTTCATGAGCTGGAACCGCTGCTTCTTCCCCTGGACGCTGAACTACGACGAAGTCGACCTGGTGCTCGAAGGCGAACTGCACATCCGCTGCAACGGCCAGACCGCGATCGGCAAGGTCGGCGACGTGATCTTCATCCCCAAGGGCTCCAACATCGAATTCGGCACTCCCAGCGAAGTACGTTTCCTCTACGTCGCCTACCCGGCCAACTGGGCCGACTGCTGACGACGGAAGCCTATCCGGGCGGTCATCATGACAACCTACATCACCGAAACCTGGCTACGCGAACGCCACACCCTGGCCGACGGCACCGAGCTGCACCTGCCGGCCGGCGCGGCGCTGACGCCAGCGGCACAATCGCTGATCAGCGAGCGCCATCTGCGGGTGAAGTACGTCGATGAATCCGGCCAGGTGTTTGTGGACAACCCGATCGCCGGACGCGGCAAATCCGCCGCCGGTGGTGACGCGAGCGAGCGCAAGCGCGTGCATCCGCTCACCGGCGGCGATCGCGCCCACCCCATGCATTGCACGCTGTGCCATCAGGCGGTGGCCAAGAAGCCGGATACGCTGACCCACCTGAACGCCGACACGCTGGTGTCCAAGAACGACCCGCGCATCCACCTGCGCGGCCAGCTCGACAGCGCCATCGCCTGCGCGGTGTGGATCCAGGCCGAACTGGCGGAAAGCGACAAACCGTCCAGCCGCCGCATCGCCCCCTACCTGGCCGACATCCGCTCCGACCTTGGCAACGTGTTGCGCGCCGAGGCCACCGGCGAAACCCTGCGCCCGATGCACATGGGCGAATTCGACGCCGACGCCATCCACCGGCTGTCGCACGCACCGCTGCAGCACCTGGGCTACGACCACATCGTGCCGGAGGCCGCGCACGGGCTGACCGCCGCGCGCCTCAACCTGCTGCGCACCGCCATCCGCAACGTCGAACTGGTGGCCGCGCGCCTCTACATCGGCGGCGACTTCGAGATTGCCCGCCCGGACATCCTCGAAGGACTCAACCGCCTCAGCAGCGCCGTGTATGTGCTGATGATCGTCGCCGTGATGCTCGACCGCGGCCTGACGGTGAAGGAGGCGGCATGGAACTGATGCGCCGCTGCGCCGAGTTCGCCCAGCGCCAGCCCCTGCGCGTGGTCTTCCCCGACACGCTGGACGCGCGCGCCATCGAAGCCGCCCGCCACCTGCAGGCGCGCGGCTGGGCCCACCCGCTGCTGCTCGCCAACCCCTTCGAGCTACGCGCGCTGTGCCTGGGAAAAAGCCTCGGCCAGGGCACGCTGACGCTGCTCGACCCGGCCCGCGCAGCCGCCCGCCCGGCGTATGCCGAACTGCTGCAGGCACGCATGCCCAAGGCCGCGCAGGAAGAAATCGCCGCGCGCCTGTCCGAACCGCTGTGGTTCGCCGCCGCCATGCTCGCCAGCGGCGACGCCGATCTGTGCATCGGCGGCAACCTCTCGTCCACCGCCAGCGTGCTGCGCGCGGCCATCCGCGTGCTCGGCCTGGCGCCGGGCAATGCCACGGTGTCGTCGATCTTCTTCATGATCCCGCCGGCCGAGGCCTGCGGTCGCGACCGGCGCGTGCTCGGCTTCGCCGACTGCGGGGTGGTGCCGCAGCCCACCCCGGCGCAACTGGCCGACATCGCCATCGCCTCGGCGGCCAGCTATGAACGCGTCACCGGCGAACGCGCCGCCGTGGCCATGCTGGCCTTCTCCAGCCATGGCAGTGCACGCCACCCGGCAGTGGACGCAGTGCGCGAAGCCACCGCGCGGGTACGCGAGCGCCAGCCCGGCCTGCTGGTGGATGGCGACCTGCAGTTCGACGCCGCCATCGTGCCCGAGGTCGCCGCGCTCAAAGTGCCAGACAGCCCGCTGCAAGGCCGCGCCAACGTACTGGTGTTCCCCTCGCTGGAGGCCGGCAACATTGGCTACAAGATCGCCCAGCGCCTGGGCGGCTACACCGCGCTGGGGCCGATGCTGCAAGGCCTGGCCGCGCCCATCCACGATCTGTCGCGCGGCTGCAGCAGCGAAGACATCGTCGAAACCTGCCTGCTGGCCACGCTGATGGCCAGCGGCAATGCTGTACCGGCGCCCGTCCCGAACGGGCCGTGCGCCGTCCCCGCAACACGCGTTGCGCCAGCAGCACCGCAACACCTGTAGCACCCTGAACACCATGATTCCCCAGGAGGGGACTTTTTAAGGAGTAGTCAAAATGGAAGCCCTGGGACTGATCGAAACGAAAGGCCTGGTTGCATTGATCGAAGCCTCCGACGCCATGGTCAAGGCCGCGCGCGTCAAGTTGGTCGGCGTCAAGCAGATCGGCGGCGGTTTCGTCACCGCGATGGTGCGTGGCGACGTGGCCGCCTGCAAGGCCGCCACCGATGCCGGCGCGGCTGCCGCGCAACGGATTGGCGAACTGGTGTCGGTACACGTGATTCCGCGTCCGCACGGCGATCTGGAAGAAGTGTTCCCGATCAAGATGGAAAGCGGACTGGACTGAGCGGCCGGACGGTTCGGCGCAGCTCGACCGGACGGCCCGGCCGCCCCCCACGGGGCTGGCGGCCGGTAGCCGATCCATGGCGGTACCCAGACGTCGCGCTACGTAGCGCAACGCAACGCAAGCGAGTCACGCGCGCGGGCGACGGCACGCCCTGCCAATGGCTGGGGCAGGCCGCAGGCCACGGTGCGAGCGCGGGCGGCTGAACGAACTCAGTAGTGAACCTCAGTGGTGAACACATGGAACTCGCAATCGTACTGGGGCAAGTCGTTTCCACGGTGAAGCACGCCGGGCTCGAGCAGCAGCGGCTGTTGCTGGTGGATTTCATCGACCCCCAGGGCAATCCCAAAGGCAGCCCCTGTGTGGCGGCCGACAGCATCGGTGCCGGTGACGGCGAATGGGTGCTGGTGGTTCAGGGCAGTTCCGCGCGCAAGACGATTTCCAACGAGGTGCCGGTGGACATGAGCGTGATCGGCATCGTCGATGAAGTGGTGGTTGGCGGAAAGCTCACTTTCCACAAGTAGGCCGTCGGTACGGCCCCGCGCGGCGCGGCAGGCGCCGGCGGATGAACACAAGCCGGACGACCCCGTGGCCGTGCGGCGCAGATGAACACGGGAGTGCATGGTGGATATCGATCTGAAAAACGTCGAACAAATCGTTCGCACGGTACTGGCATCGATGCAGACGCAACCGCAGGCGGTGCAGCCGGCCGCCGGACGGCGCGCCGCACCGGGGGTATTCACCGAACTGGACGATGCGGTTGCCGAGGCCAGCACGGCGCAACGGGCGATCCGCAACCTGGCCACCCGCGTCAAGGTGGTGGAAGCCATCCGCAAGGCTGCTGAGGCGCATGCGCGCGAACTGGCCGAACTGGCGGTGGCCGAGACCGGCATGGGCCGCGTCGAGGATAAATTCGCCAAGAACGTGTCGCAGGCGCGCCACACGCCGGGGGTGGAGTGCCTGGCGCCGACGGCGCTGACCGGCGACCGTGGCCTGACGCTGATCGAAAACGCCGCCTGGGGCGTGATCGCCTCGGTGACGCCATCGACCAACCCGGCCGCCACCATCATCAACAACGCCATCAGCATGATCTCGGCCGGCAACACGGTGGTGTTCGCCCCCCACCCGGCCGCCAAGAAAGTGTCGCAGCGCACGGTGTCCCTGCTCAACGAGGCCTCGGTGGCCGCCGGCGGGCCGGACAACGTGGTCACCACCGTGCTCAACCCGGACATCGCCACCGCGCAGCGCCTGTTCAGCTATCCGGGCATCCACCTGCTCACCGTCACCGGCGGCGAGGCGGTGGTGGAAGCCGCGCGCAAGCACACCGACAAACGCCTGATCGCCGCCGGCGCCGGCAACCCGCCGGTGGTGGTGGACGAAACCGCCGACCTCGCCCGTGCCGCGCGCGACATCGTCTGGGGCGCCTCGTTCGACAACAACATCATCTGCGTGGACGAAAAGGAAATCATCGTCGTCGACCGCGTCTGCGATGCGCTGAAAACCGAAATGGCGCGCCACAAGGCGGTGGAGCTGACGCCCGACCAGGGCAAGCGCCTGGTCGATGTGCTGCTCAACTACGTCGGCGCCGACGGCCGCGGTACCGTCAGCCGCGACTGGGTGGGACGCGACGCGGCGAAGATCGCCGCCGCCATCGGCCTGGAGGTGCCGGCCGACACCCGCCTGCTGTACATCGAGACGCCGGCCGACCACCCCTTCGCCGTCACCGAACTGATGATGCCGGTGATTCCGGTGGTGCGCGCACCCGACGTGGATGCCGCCATCGACCTCGCGGTCAAGCTCGAAGGCAACTGCCGCCATACCGCTGCGATGCACTCGCGCAACATCGACGCGCTCGACCGCATGGCCAACGCCATCAACACCAGCATCTTCGTCAAGAACGGCCCCTGCCTGGCCGGGCTGGGCTTCGGTGGTGAAGGCTGGACCACCATGACCATCTCCACCCCCACCGGCGAAGGCGTCACCAGCGCCCGCACCTTCGTGCGCCTGCGCCGCTGCGTGCTGGTGGACCACTTCCGCATCGTTTGAACCCCACCGTCTGAACCCCACACTCACCGACAGGCCCGATCATGCGCAGCATCGACGACTGGCTCGAACCCCGCCTCGCCCGCGCCGCCGCCCTCGCGGCCAGCGGCGAGATGGTGGCCGATGCGGCGAACGGCGCAGCGCCGGGCACTGGACTGCACCTGGGCATCGACCTCGGCACCAGCGACGTGGTGTCGATGGTGCTCGACGCGCAGGGCAACCCCGTTGCCGTGCGCCTGGACTGGGCCGATGTGGTGCGCGACGGCGTGGTGTGGGACTTCTTCGGTGCGGTGCAGATCGTGCGCCGGCAGATCGAATCGCTCGCCGCGCAATTGGGCGAGCGGCTGCCGCGCCGCGCCGCCACCTCCTATCCGCCGGGCACCGATCCGCGCATCTCGGTCAATGTCATCGAGGCGGCTGAGCTGGAAGTCTCGGGCGTCATCGACGAACCCTCGGCGGTGGCCGCGCTGTTGCAACTGGACCGCGCCGCCGTCGTCGACATCGGCGGCGGCACCACCGGCGTGGCGGTGGTCCAGCAAGGGCGCATCGTCTATTCGGGCGACGAGCCCACCGGCGGCCACCACGTCACCCTGACGCTGGCCGGCGCGCGCAACCTGCCGCTGACCGAGGCCGAGGCGCTCAAGCGGCGCGCCGACAACGCCGCGTTGTGGCCGGTGGTGCGCCCGGTGTTCGACAAGATGGCGCACATCGTCGATACCCACCTGCAAGGCCAGCAGGTGGATACCCTGTATTTGTCCGGCGGCTCGTGCAGCATGCCCGGCGTGCGCGACCTGTTCGCGCAGGTCTTTCCGCACTTGCAAGTGATCCTGCCGCGGCCGCCGCTGTTTCTCACCCCGCTCGCCATTGCTGCCCACGGGCTGCCCGGTGCGCGGCCGCAGGCGGAGACTTAGGCCATGAACCACGAAGACGTCAGCAGCGTCGTCTATCAGGCCATCGATCTGATCAACGCGCGCTCGGTGCGTGAATTCTCGGTTCCGCCGAGCACCTTCATCGGGCCGGGGGCCATCGCCCGCATCGGCCAGGCGATTGCCGCGCGCGGCATCGGCCGGGTGTTCATCGCCATCGACGAGAGCCTGGAAAAGCTCGGGCTCGCCGACGGCATGTACCGCTCGCTGAAGAGCCACGGCCTGGCGCACACCATTTATTGCCAGTCGCCGCGCGAGCCGGACACCGCGCTGGTGGAGAAAATGGCTGCGGCCATGCGCGCAGCGCCCTTTGACGGCGTCATCGCCTTTGGCGGCGGCTCCATCCTCGACGCCGCCAAGGCCGCCGTGGTGCTGGCCGCCAACCCCGGCCTGAGCGTGCGCGAGATGGCGCAGGAACCGGCCCGCATCGCCGTGCGCCGCGCGCCGCTGATCGCCGTGCCGACCACCGCCGGCACCGGTTCGGAGGCCACCAACGCCACCGTCATCACCGACAGCAACGATGCCGGCGAACACATCAAGCACCTCATCATCCACCCGGACATGATTCCGGACCTGGCGGTCATCGACGCCTGCCTGACGCTGGGCACGCCGCCGCAGTTCACCGCCGCCGTGGGCGTGGATGCGCTCACCCACGCCATCGAAGCCTACCTCGCCACCCATGCCACGCCGCTCACCAAGGCGCTGGCCTACCGCGCGCTGACGCTGATCGGCGAGGCGCTGCCGATCGCCGTCGGCCAGGGGCAGAACGTCGAGGCGCGCGAATCGATGATGCTGGCCTCCTACATGGCCGGCGTGGCCTTCTCCAACGCCGGCCTGGGGCTGTGCCACGCCATGGCGCACCAGATCGGCCCGGCTTACGACATCCCGCACGGCGTGGCCAACGCCATCCTGCTGCCGTCGGTGATGCACTTCAACCAGCTGGTGTGCAAGCGCAACTTGGCCGAAATCGGCCACGCCTTGAGCGGCCGCCTGCTCGACGCGGCGCAGGCGATCCAGTACGTGCAGGAACTCATCGCCGAGCTGGGCCTGCCCGTCAACCTGCGTGACGCCGGCGGCCAGCCCGCCGATTACGAAGGCTTCGCCGACGCCGCGCTGCTCGACCCCAGCCTCGCCACCAACCCGCGCAGCGTGTCGCGCGCGCAGGTCGTCGAGGTGTATCGCCACGCCCACGCCCGCCAGGGTGCCGCCGGCTGGCACAGCGGACCGCCCGGCAGCTGAAGCAAGGATAACGACGGACCGCCGCGCACGCGCTGGCGCGGGGGCCCGACAAAGCATCGGCGCAACAAAGGGAGCAGCATCATGGACAACATCAACGTCATCATCATGTGGATCATGATGAGCTTCATGGTCATCGCCGCGCTGGACCGCATGATGGACCAGTTCGACGGGGCCGAGAAACTGCTCGGCAAAATCGGCCTGGGCAGCGTCGGCCGCGCCATCGGCGGTTCCGGCAAGCAGTTCGAGGAAGGCTTCATGGCGATGGGCGCCCTGGGCCTGGCGATGGTCGGGGTGATGGCGCTGGCGCCGGTGCTGGCGCGCATGCTCGGCCCCATCGTGATTCCGTTGTACGAGGCACTGGGCGCCAACCCGGCGATGTTTGCCACCACGCTGCTGGCGCTGGACATGGGCGGCTTCCCGCTGGCGCGCGAACTGTCCGGCGGCGACGTGGCCGCGTGGATGTACGCCGGCGTGATTCTCGGCTCCATGATGGGCCCCACCATCGTGTTCTCGATTCCGGTCGGGCTGGGCATCATCGACAAGGAAGACCGCCGCTTCCTCGCCATGGGCGTGCTCGCCGGCATGGTCACCATTCCCATCGGCTGCATCGCCGGCGGCCTGGTGGCGCTGGGCTCCAACGTGGTCATCGACGGCCAGCCGGTACCTTTCACCTTCGGCATGATCCTCGGCAACATGACGCCGGTGATCCTGGTCGCGGTGCTGGTGGCGCTGGGGCTGAAGTTCTTCCCCGAGAAGATGATCGCCGGCTTCCAGGTGTTCGCCAAGATCCTGGTGGCGCTGATCACCCTGGGGCTGGCCGCCGCGGTGCTGCACGACCAGATCGGCGTGCGCCTGATCCCCGGCATGGACCCGATCTTCATGAAGCCGGGCGACGTGCCGGGCGAAGACCTGCGCGCCATCGAAACCATCGGCAAGATCGCCGCGGTGCTGCTCGGCGCCTATCCGATGGTGTTCCTGCTGACGCGCTGGTTCGGCAAATCGCTGGCCAAGGTCGGCGGCCTGCTGAAGATGAACGACACCGCCGCCGCCGGCATGGTCGCCACGCTGGCCAACAACATCCCGATGTTCGTCATGCTCAACAAGATGGACGACCGCGGCAAGGTGCTCAACATCGCCTTCGCGGTGTCGGCGGCCTTCACCTTCGGCGATCACCTCGGCTTCGTCGCAGCGGTGGCCTCGCCGATGATCTTCCCGATGATCGTCGGCAAGCTGGTCGGCGGCGTCACCGCCATCTTCGTCGCCATGATGATCGCGCCCAAGCCCAGCGTCGGCGTCAGCGCCCCCGCCGGACAGACGGCGTAAGCCTCGCTTCACCGCCCGCCGCGGCCGGATCGTGCCTCAGCGACCCGGCCGCCGCACGGCCGCCCAGCACAGGACACCCATGCCATGGCCGAATCCTGGCAGATCTACAGCGTCGGCATCGACATCGGCACCACCACTTCGCAGGTGATCTTCTCGCGCCTCGAAGTGGTCAACCGCGCGGCCGCCTCGCAAGTGCCCAACTACGAGTTCTCGCGCCGCGAGATCCTCTACGTCAGCCCCGCGATCGCCACGCCGGTCGACTTCGAAGGCCACCTGCATGACGACAAGCTGCGCCAGTTCATCATGTCGCAGTACGCCGCCGCCGGGCTGGACACCGAGCAGGTCAAATCCGGCGCCATCATCATCACCGGTGAAACCTCCAAGGCGCGCAACGCCCGCCAGGCGGTGATGGGGCTGGCCGAGCAGCTCGGCGACTTCATCGTCGCTACCGCCGGCCCGCACCTGGAATCGGTAATCGCCGGCCAGGGCTCCGGCGCCGCCGAATACGCGCGCACCAACACCTGCCGCGTGCTCAACATCGACATCGGCGGCGGCACCTCCAACTACGCGGTGTTCGAAGCCGGCCGCGTGGTCGACACCGCCTGCCTCAACGTCGGCGGCCACCTGCTCGAACTGGAAAGCGATGGCCGCCTGCGCCACCTGCACGCCCCGACCAGACCCATCTGCGCCGAACTGTTCGGTGCCGACCAGGCCCGCCGCCTCGGCAGCGGCCAGCGCGTCGACGACGACACCGTGGCGCAACTGGCCGAGCGCATGGCCGGCCTGATCCACGAAATCTGCGTCGGCCAGCCCTCGCCGCTGGCGCGCCAGCTGCTGATGACCGAATCCCTGCGGCCGGGCCATCGCTACGACGCGGTGTACCTCTCCGGCGGCGTCGGCGCCTGCTATTACGACCCGCACAGCGCGGCCTCAGCGCGCGCCTTCGGCGACATCGGCCCGGCCCTCGCCGAAGCCCTGCACCGCCACCCCGGCATGCAGGCGCTGCCGCTGCGCGAGCCGCGCCACACCCTGCGCGCCACCGTCATCGGCGCCGGCGCCTACAGCCTGTCGCTGTCAGGCAGCACCATCTGGGTGGACGAACAACACCTGCCGGTGCGCAATCTGCCGGTGGTTCATGCCACGCGGCCGTGGGCCGGGTGCAGCGCCGAACAGCTCGCCGCGGACTGGGGCACCGCGATGCAGCGCATGGACCTCGTCGCCGGCAAGGACGGCTACGCGCTGGGCCTGCCCGACGACCTGCCGGTGGCCTACGCCGACGTCGAGCGCGCCATCGACGCCATCGTGCACTTCGCCGCCGCCCACCCCGACCCGGCCCGCGCGCTGTTCATCGTCGCCCGCCAGGACCTCGGCAAAGTGCTCGGCATGCTGCTGCAGCCGCGTTTGCAGGGACGCAAGCTCGCCGTCATCGACGAAGTGCAGACTCGCCCGGGCGACTACATCGACGTGGGCAAGCCCTTCATGGGCGGCGAGATCGTGCCGATCACGGTGAAGTCACTGGCCTTTCCGGGCTAAAACACACCGTTTCGGGCTTGAACAAGGCATGGGCGCACCATGCCGGCCCTTGAAAAGTAAAAAAGGCCAGTCCGAAGACTGGCCTTTTTTACTCGACGATCGATTGGTCGGGGCGGCGGGATTCGAACTCGCGACCCCTTGCACCCCATGCAAGTGCGCTACCAGGCTGCGCTACGCCCCGACACAAGCCGCCATTATAGCAGCGATCAAAAGATTTACCAGTTTTTCTGCACAGGCCATACCACTTGCATCTGCCTGGCAATCAGCCGCGCAAGTCCTCGAGCAGCGCCTGCACCTCTGCCCGGACCTCGGCCACGATGGCACGGTACTGGTCGGCCTCGACCTTGCTCTCCTGCTCCTGGATCGCGCTTTCGCCGAGGCGGTTGCGCGCGCCCGAAATGGTGAAGCCTTCCTGGTACAGCAATTCGCGGATGCGGCGGATCAGCAGTACTTCGTGGTGCTGATAGTAGCGTCGGTTGCCTCGGCGCTTGACCGGCTTGAGCTGGGTGAACTCCTGCTCCCAGTAGCGCAGCACGTGCGGCTTGACGCCGCACAGTTCGCTCACCTCGCCGATCGTGAAGTAACGCTTCGCCGGAATCGGCGGCAGGGGCCCCGTGCCGATTTCAGGGTTGCTTGCTTGCATCGCTGAGCTGCTCCACGGCTGCCTTCAATTTCTGGCTGGCATGGAAGGTGACCACCCGCCGCGCGGTGATCGGGATCTCTTCGCCAGTCTTGGGGTTGCGCCCGGGACGTTGCGGCTTGTCGCGCAACTGGAAGTTGCCGAAGCCCGACAGCTTGACGCTGTCGCCACGCTCCAGCGCCGTCCGGATCTCCTCGAAGAAGCCTTCCACCATGTCCTTGGCTTCGCGCTTGTTGAGACCGACCTGCTCGAACAGGAGCTCGGCCAGTTCCGCCTTGGTCAGCGTGGTCATGTCAGCCTCCCGAACCACGCAGGCGGGCACCCAGCACGGCCTCTGCCTGCTTCACCAAGCCTGTCACGATGGCATCTACTTCGGCATCTTCAAGTGTGCGCTGAGTATCTTGCATCAACACCCTGAAGGCAAGGCTCTTCTTGTTCGGCTCGATGCCTTTGCCATGATAGACGTCGAACAGCGTGATTTCCTTGACCACGGCGGGTGCGGCCTGGCGCAGGGTGTCGATGACCCGCCCTGCGCTGACTTCGATCCCGAGCACCAGGGCCAGGTCGCGCACCACGGCCGGCATGCGCGAAATCTCGCTGTAGGCCGGCATGCGCGCACCCAGCACGGCGTCGAGCTCGAGCTCGAACACTACCGGCGCGATGCCGAGATCGTAGCGCTGCACCCACACCGGATGCAGTTCGCCGATGATCCCGATCACGCGGCCATCCAGCGCTACGCTCGCGGCGCGGCCGGGGTGCAGGGCCGGATGGGACAGGCGCACGAAGTTCAGGCCGCGCGGCGCGATCAAGGCCTCGACGTCGGCCTTGACGTCGTAGAAATCGACCGCCCGGCTACGCTCGCCCCACTGCTCCGGCAACACCGGGCCCGCAGCGAGGCCGGCGATGCGCATCGGCTGGTGGAAGCCGGTCACCGGCTCGCCGTCGGCCTTGCGCTCGAACACACGGGCGACTTCGAATACGCGCACGCGCTCGGTCTGGCGCTTGCGGTTGGTCGCCATAGTATCGACCAAGCCCGCGATCAGGCTGGAGCGCATCACGCTGAGCTGGCTGGCGATCGGATTGGCGAGGCGGATCGGGTCTTCGTTGGCGCAGAAGTCGCGCTCCCAGGCTTCCTCGACGAAAGCGAAATTGATCACTTCCTGATAACCGCGTGCAGCCAGCAGATGACGCGCTGCCCACACCGGACGGGCGTGCTCGGTGCTGGGCTGCATCATCAGGCTGCCCTGCGGCGCCACGGCGGGAATGTTGTCGTAGCCATGCAGGCGTGCGAGCTCTTCGACCAGATCGACTTCGATCTCGACGTCGAAGCGCCACGACGGCGGCGTGACGATAAAGTCCTCGCCGTCGCGCTGCACATTCAGATGCACGCGTTCGAGCAGCGACTGGATCGCGGCATCGTCCAGATCGATGCCGAGCACGCGGCGCGCGCGCGCGGTGCGCAGACGCACCGGCTCGCGGACCGGCAGCGTGTCGGCTGCAAGCGCTTCCTCGACCGGGCCGGCCTCGCCGCCGCAGATGTCGATGATGAGCTGCGTGGCACGCTCCAGCGCGCGGCGCGGGAGTTCAAAATCGACGCCGCGCTCGAAGCGGTGCGAAGCGTCCGAACCGAAGCCGTAGGCGCGTGCGCGGCCGGCGATCGCATCCGGGGCGAAGAAGGCGCTTTCGAGGAAGACTTCGGTGGTGTCAAGCGTGATGCCGCTGTCTTCGCCGCCCATGATGCCGGCCAGCGCCAGCGCGCGGGCCTCATCGGCGATCAGCAGCGTGTCGGCGGCCGGCGTCACGGTCTGCTCGTTGAGCAGCAGCACCTGCTCGCCTTCACGCGGATGGCGCACATGGATCGCGCCCTGCAACTTGGTGTTGTCGAAGGCGTGCAGCGGCTGGCCGAGTTCGAGCATGACGTAGTTGGTGACGTCCACCAGCGCGCTGATCGAACGGATGCCGCTGCGCGCCAGGCGCGTGACCATCCAGTCCGGCATCGGCGCCTTGGCATTCACGCCGCGGAGGATGCGGCCGCAGTAGCGCGGGCAGGCTTCGGGCGCGTCGAGCACGATGGCGCGGCGGCCATCGTGGCTCGGGGCGACCGGCACGATTTCGGTCTTACGCAGCGCGGTACTGGTGATCGCCGCGACTTCGCGCGCCACGCCTTCGAGGCTGAGGCAGTCGGCGCGGTTCGGCGTCAGCTTGATCGTGAACAAGGTGTCGTCGAGGCCGAGGTAGTCGCGGATGTCGCAGCCGACCGGGGCATCCGCGGGCAGCGCGTACAGGCCGCCATGGTCTTCGGACAGGCCGAGTTCGCGCGCGGAGCAGAGCATGCCAAAGGACTCGACACCGCGCAGCTTGGCCGCCTTGATGGCGAAGTCGCCCGGCAGCACGGCACCGACCTTCGCGCACGGCACCTTCATGCCGGCGGCAGCATTCGGCGCGCCGCAGACGATCTGCAGCAGCTCGCCGGCGCCGACGTCGACCTTGCACAGCTTGAGCTTGTCGGCGTTCGGGTGCTTTTCCGCCTCGACGATGCTGGCCACGACCACGCCCGAGAAGGCGGGCGCAGCGGGCGTCGCCTCTTCCACTTCGAGGCCGGCCATCGTCAGCAGATGGCCGAGCGCGTCACTGTCGAGTTGCGGATCGACGAAAGTCCGCAGCCACTGTTCGGAGAATTGCATGATTCGATTACCCGGAAGAATTCGATGAGGCTGGCGCCGCCTGGGGCGCCCTGCCGGCACAGTGCTTAGCGGAACTGGCTCAGGAAGCGCAGATCGCCTTCAAAGAACAGGCGCAGGTCGTTGACGCCATAGCGCAGCATCGTCAGGCGGTCCGGTCCCATGCCGAAGGCGAAGCCGGTGTAGCGCTCGGGGTCGATGCCGCCGAAGCGCAGCACGTTCGGATGCACCATGCCGCAGCCGGCGATCTCGAGCCAGCGCCCTTCCAGCGCGCCGCTCATGAAAGCGACGTCGATTTCGGCGCTGGGTTCGGTGAACGGGAAGAAGGAGGGGCGGAAGCGCACCTGCAGATCGTCAGTCTCGAAGAACCTGCGCAGGAAGTCGGCGATCACGCCCTTCAGGTCGGCAAAGCTGACGTTCTCGCCCACCCACAGGCCTTCCGCCTGGTGGAACATCGGCGAGTGCGTGGCATCGGAGTCGACTCGGAACACCCGGCCCGGCGCGATCACGCGCAGCTCGGGCAGGGTGTCGCAATCCCGGTAGCGCTCGACGTGCGCCTGCATGGCGCGGATCTGCACCGGACTGGTGTGGGTGCGCAGCAGCACTTCGTCCTGGCCTTCCAGGTAGAAGGTGTCGTGCATCGAACGCGCGGGGTGCTTCTCCGGCGTATTGAGCGCGGTGAAGTTGTGCCAGTCGGTTTCGATCTCGGGGCCGTCAGCAGCGACGAAGCCGATCGAGCCGAACAGTTGCTCGATGCGTTCGAGCGTGCGGCTCACCGGATGCAGACCGCCCGCTACCGCGCCACGCCCGGGCAGGGTCACGTCCAGCGCCTCGGCGGCCAGTTGGGCCAGCAGGGCGGCTTCGCGCTGCGCATTGCGGCGGGCTTCGAGTTCGGCCTCGATTGCGGCCTTGGCGGCATTGATGGCGGCACCCGCCTCGCGCCGCGCGTCGGGGTCCAGCTTGCCGAGCGACTTGAGGCGCTCGGTCAGCGAACCGCTCTTGCCGAGATAGCGCGCCTTGGCCTGTTCGAGTTGGGCGCCGTCCGCCGCAGCGGCAAAGTCGGCAGCCGCCTGTTGAACCAATTGATCCAGGTGTTCCATGTCCGTGCCCTACGGGTTGCGATTTACTGCGAATACTCTGGGTACTACGCGTGGAGCCAGATTCAGAAGAAAAAAAAGGAGGCCAGGCCTCCTTTTTTCGGACTGCGCTGAATCACGCAGCGAGCTTGGCCCGGGCTTGTTCGGCAATCGCCGCAAAAGCGGGCTTGTCGAACACGGCCAAGTCGGCCAGAACCTTGCGGTCCACTTCGATCGCGGCCTTCTTCAGGCCATTCATGAAGGTGCTGTAGGTCAGGCCCAGTTCACGCGCGGCGGCGTTGATACGGGCGATCCACAGGGTACGGAACTGGCGCTTGCGCTGACGGCGGTCGCGGTAGGCGTACTGCCCGGCCTTCATCACCGCCTGCTTGGCGATGCGATAGACGTTCTTGCGACGGCCGCGATACCCCTTGGCCTGGGAAAGGACTTTCTTGTGACGAGCGCGGGCGGTTACACCACGTTTAACGCGAGGCATTGCGGTCTCCTATCAAGCGTACGGAAGCATGGCGCGGATCAGCTTTTCATCGGCAGCATGAACTTCGGTCATGCCGCGCAGCTGACGCTTCGCCTTGGTCGTTTTCTTGGTCAGGATGTGGCGCTTGAACGCCTGGGACCGCTTGATCCCACCACTCGAGCGGACCTTGAAGCGCTTCTTGGCGCCGCTCTTCGTCTTCATCTTGGGCATTGCTGAGACTCCATGTTTTTGGATGGAACCAGGTAGCGCCGATAAGCCCCGACGCGTTTCGTTACCCGGCACCACTTGTTTTCCGGCAGGCGGCTCCCGCCATCTGCCGGCTTTGCCCCTGCGGGGCAAATTCCTCGAAGCTTAGTGCTTCTTCTTCGGCGCAATGACCATGATCATCTGGCGCCCTTCCATCTTCGGCATCTGTTCGACCTGGCCCTGTTCATCCAGGTCGGCCTTGATGCGTTCGAGCTGGCGCAGGCCAAATTCCTGGTGGGCCATCTCGCGGCCGCGGAAGCGCAAGGTCACCTTGCACTTGTCGCCTTCTTCCAGAAAACGCTTCAGGTTGCGAAGCTTGATCTGGTAGTCGTTCTCGTCGGTACCGGGGCGGAGCTTGACCTCCTTGACCTGGACTTGCTTCTGCTTGAGTCGGGCTTCGTGGGCCTTCTTCTGTTCCTGATACTTGAACTTGCCGAAATCCATCAGCTTGCATACCGGCGGTACGGCCATCGGTGCGATTTCGACCAGATCCAGCCCGGCTTCTTCGGCCATGTTCAGGGCTGCGTTCAGGGACACGATTCCGAGCTGTTCGCCTTCTTCACCAACCAGCCGGACCTCGGGCGCGTTGATCTCCCTATTTACGCGCTGCTTCTTATCTTGAGCGATGGTTCAACTCTCCACGAAAACCAAAAATCAGACCGTGCCGGCCTTCGCTTCAACTTCGCGAAGCCAGCGTTCGATCAGCGAATCGAGGGACATTTGACCAAGATCATGGCCACCCCGGGCACGCACGGCCACCAGGCCCGCCGCCTTTTCTTTGTCGCCGATGACGATCTGGTAGGGCAGCTTCTGTACGCTATGTTCGCGAATTTTATAGTTAATCTTTTCGTTACGCAAATCGGCTTCGACACGGAAGCCCGCCTTCCTGAGCTTCGCCACGGCCTCGGCAGCATAGTCCGCCTGCCCCTCGGAGATGTTCATCACCACCGCCTGCACCGGTGCCAGCCACAAGGGCATCGCGCCGGCGTGGTTCTCGATCAGGATGCCGATGAAGCGTTCCAGCGACCCCAGCACCGCGCGGTGCAGCATGACCGGGACCTTCTTGCTGTTGTCCTCGTCGACGAACTCCGCGCCGAGGCGGACCGGCAGATTGAAGTCGAGTTGCAGCGTGCCGCACTGCCATACCCGGCCGAGGCTGTCCTTGAGCGAAAATTCGATTTTCGGCCCATAGAAGGCGCCTTCGCCCGGCTGCAGGTCGTACTTCAGGCCCTGGGCATCGAGCGCAGCGGCAAGCGCGGCCTCGGCGGCGTCCCATTGCTCGTCCGTTCCCACGCGCTTGTCCGGCCGGGTCGAGAGCTTGACGAGCACGTCCCTGAAGCCGAAATCGGCATACACCTTCTGCAGCAGGCGGATGAACTCAGCCGATTCGGCCTGGACCTGGCTCTCCGCGCAGAAGATGTGCGCATCGTCCTGGACGAAGTTGCGCACGCGCATGATGCCGTGCAGCGAGCCGGAGGGCTCATTGCGGTGGCAGGAGCCAAATTCGGCCATGCGCAACGGCAGGTCGCGATAGCTTTTGAGGCCCTGGTTGAATATCTGGATGTGGCACGGACAGTTCATCGGCTTGACCGCGTAGTCGCGCTTCTCGGACTGCGTGGTGAACATCAGGTCGGAATACATGCCCCAATGGCCGGACTTCTCCCACAGCGAACGGTCCACGATCTGCGGCGTCTTCACTTCCTGATAGCCGTGTTCGCCGAGCGTCCTGCGCATGTACTGCTCGACCTGCTGCCACAGCGTCCAGCCCTTGGCGTGCCAGAACACCATGCCAGGCGCCTCGTCCTGCAGATGGAAGAGGTCAAGCTGGCGGCCGAGCTTGCGATGGTCGCGCTTTTCCGCCTCTTCGATCATGTGCAGATAGGCGTCGAGATCGTCCTTCTTCGTCCACGCCGTGCCATAGACCCGCTGCAGCATCTCGTTCTTCGAGTCACCGCGCCAGTAGGCGCCAGCCAGCTTCATGAGCTTGAAGACCTTGAGCTTGCCGGTCGAGGGCACGTGCGGCCCCCGGCACAGGTCGATGAAATCGCCCTGGCGGTAGAGCGACACGTCCTCGCCCGCCGGAATCGAAGCGATGATCTCGGCCTTGTAGTGCTCGCCGATGCCCTTGAAGAAATCGACCGCCTTGTCGCGCGGCCACACTTCGCGCTGGACCGGAATCTCGCGCTTCGCGATCTCGGCCATGCGTGCCTCGATCGCGGCCAGGTCTTCCGGCGTGAAGGGCCGCTTGTAAGAAAAATCGTAGTAAAAGCCGTTTTCGATCACCGGCCCGATCGTCACCTGCGCATCGGGAAACAGCTCTTTCACCGCATGTGCCAGCAGGTGGGCGGAAGAGTGGCGGATGATGTCGAGCCCTTCTTCCGTCTTGTCGGTGACGATCGCGAGATCGGCGTCGGCATCGAGGCGGTGGGAAATATCCACCAGACGCCCACCGACGCGGCCCGCAAGCGCAGCCTTGGCGAGGCCCGCACCAATGGCGGCCGCGACCTCGGCAACGGTCACCGGATGGTCGAAGCTGCGAACGGAACCATCGGGAAGCGTGATGTTGGGCATGGCAGTGGCCTCTGGCAGTTCTCACCCCCGACAAGGTCGCGGGCTAGGATACGAAGAAACGAAAATGTAGACGAAAAAAAAGCGCGGTCTAGGCGCGCTTTTTTCTCTAGCAGACTTACAAGCGGAGCCGACCTGTTCAGTTTCCGGCCTGAGTGGTAGTTCGGAACATGATGATCGACTCCAATATCTTGGTAGGCGCGATTGGATTCGAACCAACGACCCCCACCATGTCAAGGTGGTGCTCTAACCAACTGAGCTACGCGCCTGCTGAAGTCCCGCATTATAGGCACTCCAAAAAACTTGTCAAAGTTTTTTTGCAGTGCACATCAAAGACTACTTCTTGAGCCGGCTGACGACGAACAGGATCACGATCGCGCCGACCACGGCGCCGATGAAGCCTGCGCCCTGGCCTGCCTGGTAGATGCCCAGCGCCTGGCCGCCGTAGGTCGCCACGAGCGAACCGGCGATGCCGAGCAAGGCCGTCATGATGAGCCCGAGACCGTCCTTGCCGGGATGCAGCAGACGGGCGACGAGGCCAACGATCAGGCCGATGAAAATGGTAGCGATGATGCCCATGTGATTCTCCTGTCGGTACGATTTTTATGGTGGAGCGCTGCCGCCCGGGCTCAATCCTGTGCCCAGGCGGCGAGAAACTGCTTCCAGTGCGGCGCATCGAGCCGCCCGAGCGATTCTCGCACGACGGCCACCTCGTCTGCCCACGCCTTGGCGTCGAGATGCCCGCGCATGCGCTCGAAGCGCAGATAGACCAGATAGGTGTTCACGACGTCGGTCTCGCAGTAATCCCGGATATCGGCGATACCGCCATCCTGCCACGCCTGCCATACGGCCGAACCATCCATGCCGAGCTTGCCCGGATACCCCATCAGCTTGGCCAGATCATCCAGCGGCGCACTGGCGCGCGGCTGGTACATCGCCAGCAAGTCCATCAGATCGAGATGACGATTGTGGTAGCGGCCAATGTAGTTGTTCCATTTGAAGTCGCGCGAGTCGTGATAGTCGCCCTCGCCCTGGTCCCAGTAGCGCGGCGCCGCCACGCCATGCAGCATGCCGCGATAGTGAAGCACCGGCAGGTCGAAGCCGCCGCCGTTCCAGGAAATGATCTGCGGCGTATAGCGCTCGATGCCATCGAAGAAGCGCTGGATGATCTCGCCCTCGCCGGCATCCGGCTCCGACAGCGAGAACACGCGGAACTGCTGGGCATCGCGCAGCACGCACGAAATCGTCACCACGCGCTGGAGGTGGTGCGGCAGAAAATCGTTGCCGTGGCTGGCGCGCCGCTGCTGGAAGGCCCACTCCGCCGCCTCGGCGTCGGACAGGTCAGCGGGCAGTTCGTAAAGATTGCGGATGCCCGCCACATCCGGAACGGTCTCGATGTCGAAGACAAGAACGGGCATTACTTCTTCACCCATGCACCGCCGCGCTGCACCCACCAGCCGGCCGGCGCGCGGTCGATCCAGCGCTGGGCGAAGGTGCCACGCACGTCGGCCTCCCATTCGGGATGCTGGTTGACGCGGGCGACTTCGCGGTACAGCGCGCCACGATCGGCGTTCTCGGCGGCGACCAGCGCGCTGATGCCCCCTCGCTGCGCGAGCGGCACGGCCGAAGCATCCCTCAGCGCGATACTGCCGTCGGCGGCGAGACCGATCGCGCCCGATGCGTACAAAGGCGCGAGTTGGGCATGGCGCTTCTGCATCGACGCTTTGAGTGCGGAAATCGCCGGCGTATCGACCTCGAGGTTTCCCTGCGCCTGCACCGCGAAGGCCAGCATGCAGCCGAACAGCCCCGGTGCCAGCCAGCGCATCCATCCAGTACGAGCAAGATATGAGTTCATTGCCTGGCTCCTTCCTCGGCCGGCGCCGCCTGCGGCGGCTTGGCCTCGCGTGTCTGCCACACCTCGTCGATGATGCGGTCAGCGGCTTTTTCGGCAGCCGCGGCCGGGAAATAGATGTTGATCGTGACGCAGGCCGATGCGGCGGCAGCCGCGGCCCCTGCGAGCAGCAACGGTCTCATGTGGAAAAACGACATTCAAGCCTCCTGCGGTCCCGGCACACCCAGCCGGACATCAGTGCAACTCGGGCGCGACGTTGTCTTCGATCACGCGCTGGATTCGTCCGACGAGTTCATTCCAGTCGACGCGCCGATTGTAGCCGATGACATCCAGCGCCGGGATGCCGCCGCCGCGAACGATGCGGAAGCCGCCGTCCGCGCGCTCACCGCCCTCGACGCCATCCATTATGCATACCCCGCCCGCCAGCACACAATGCAAACCCAGTTCGCGGTAGCCGAAAGTATCGAATACGCCCAGCACCCCGCGCTGCAGGGCCGCCATGGCCCCTCCGCCCCCCAGCGCGCCGATGTTCTGCACCGCACGCTGGCTGATGCGCCGGCGGTAGCTCCCCGGGCTGCTGGCCAGCCTCATGTCGAACGCGGCGGGCCTCCAGCGCACCAGCTCCAGGCCATGTACGTCCGCATCCACGTACCCGGTGATGCTGCCGAAACTGAAAGTATCGGTGAGCTGCGCGAGATCCAGGTGGCGCGCCTGGATGTCCGCCCTCAGGTGCGAAGCGACGCCAAAGGGTTCGCTCACGCGCAGCCCCGTGGCCTGCAGATAGCCATCGAACACCGATACGACCAAGGCGCCGTCCAGCGCGATCTCGCCGGAATTCACGCGCATGCCCGGCAGCGAGGCCGACAGGATGCCCGACATTCCCGGCCAGCCCAGCGCCTCGGTCAGCAAGGCCATCGACAAGGGCTCCACGACCACGTCGCCCTGCCCTCGCCAGCCCGCTGCCTCGCGTTCGAGCGCCAGCCCCTCCAGCACCAGGGCCCCATCGAGCAGCTGGATGCGGATCGGCTCGAACGCAGCATGCCCGCCGTCGAGCAGCGCCTCCACCTCGAAAGCCCCCAGCGACAGCGCTTCCCAATGCCCTCCCTGTACCTGGAAACGGGCGCGGGTGGGGGCCGCCGCCGACCACGGCAGGTGACCCGACAGTGGCCCGAAGGCCAAGCCGCGTCCCCCCGCCTCGCCGCTCGGCCCGACGCCGGCCAGGCTCACGCCGGCCTCATCGAACACCAGGTCCAGCGTGGCCAGATGCCCATCCTTGATTTCGATGCCCGCCCCGACATGGCCCGCGAAGCGCAGCCGCTCCGCCAGCGCTGGCGCCAGCACAGGCGTGATCCAGCGCGGTCCGAGGATCGCCAGATCCCCGCCCGCCAGCGACAGCGCGAAATCCTGCAAGGCCAGCGGCTGGCGTGCGATACCGGCCGAGAATGCGAGCTGGCTCACGCCTTCGATCTCGATCGTGGCCATGCGCAGCACCGCCCGCTCGTCGTCGATCGTCCCCTCCGCATTCAGCACGGGCCCCGCCTGCAGGTAGAGCGGGTGCAGATAGGCCTCCCCTTTTTCCCATGCTGCCCGCCCCTGCCAGTCCCATCCTGCCGGCGAGGCCCGGGCCGACAGATCCACGGCGACGTGAAGACCCTCCGCAGCCTGCAAACCATCGGGGGCGGCGAAGCCGCCGTCGCTGAGGCGGGCCTCCAGTCGCAGGCTCTCATGCGGATGGGCGCCGCCTGGCAGTTGCCAGGCCAGCTGCGCATCGACCACGCCTTCGAGCGCGTGGCGCGAGAGCTCCGCGGCAATGGAGGGCGAGAGCATGGCAGCGAATTCGGTCAGATCCTCGGCGCTGAAGCGCACCAGAGAAACCTCCAGAAGCGATTCGCCGTCGTAGCGCAGGCGCACGTGCGAGCCCGATGCAAACGCCAGGCCGGCCTCGAGCGTGGCCTCGAAGGGATCGAAACGGAAATCGACGCTCAGCGGCAGGCGGCGCCCGGCGATGCGAAGCTCTCCCCGCTGGCAGCCCAGGCCTTCGAGCGCGACGCTCGTCCGGGAGCAGGAAAGGCGCAGATCACGCCAGCTTCGATCGCCCAGCGCAAGGCCTGCGATGCGCAGCTCGGGCGGCACGCTTCCCGTGGCGAAGTGGAACTGCACGCCCTGCACACGCAGCGCCGGCGTGCGGATGTCGGCAATGGAAAGCTGGATGCGCTCGACCGCTTGCGCCGCCAGGGCAAGCAGCAGTGCCAGCGCAAGGCCGAGGAAAAGCGCGGCCGCCTTGCCGCGGGCCCCGCGCCCCGTCCTGGCCTCAGGCCGGGAACACACCCGTCGACAGGTAGCGGTCGCCACGGTCGCAGACGATCGACACGATCACCGCATTCTCGAGCTCGGCCGCGAGGCGCAGCGCGACATGCATCGAGCCCCCCGACGAGATGCCGGCAAAGATGCCTTCCTCGCGCGCCAGCCGGCGGGTCATCTCCTCGGCTTCCGCCTGGCTGACACGCTCGACGCGATCGACGCGCGGACGCTCGAATATTTTCGGCAGATAGGCTTCCGGCCATTTTCGGATGCCCGGAATCTGCGAGCCTTCTTCAGGTTCACAGCCCACGATCTGCACCGCCGGGTTCATTTCCTTGAGGAAGCGCGAAGTGCCCATGATGGTGCCGGTGGTCCCCATCGAGCTGACGAAGTGGGTCACCCGCCCGCCGCTCTGCGCCCAGATCTCGGGACCGGTGCCTTCATAGTGGGCGAGCGGATTGTCCGGATTGGCGAACTGGTCGAGGATGATCCCCTTGCCTTCGTCGCGCATCCTGTCGGCGATGTCGCGTGCCATTTCCATGCCGCCGGATGTCGGTGTCAGCACCAGCTCGGCACCGAAGGCGCGCATCGTCTGCCGCCGCTCCACGCTCTGATTCTCCGGCATGACGAGGATCATGCGGTAGCCGCGCATCGCGGCAGCCATCGCCAGCGCGATGCCGGTATTGCCGCTGGTGGCCTCGATCAGAGTGTCGCCCGGCTTGATCTCGCCCCGCGCCTCGGCATGCACCACCATCGACAGCGCCGGCCGGTCCTTGACCGAACCGGCCGGGTTGTTGCCTTCGAGCTTGGCGAGGATGACGTTGTTGCGGCCGGCATTGATGCGCTTGAGACGCACCAGCGGAGTATGGCCGACGTAATCTTCCAGCGTCTTGAATTCCATGGATCGGGTTCTCGGTGTGGGGTGGATCGACCCCGTCACGGGGTCAGGTCGAATTCTTCGGTACGCCGCGGCGGATAGGTTTCCCAGCCGCCGCAAGCCGGGCAGCGCCAATGGAACTGGCGCGCCTTGAACCCACAGGCGTCACAGCGGTAGCGGGCAACCTTGCGTGTATGGCCGTGGATGAGCTGCTTGATCAATTCGACGTCGCCGCGCTGCTCGGTCGGCACCGTCAACAGCGCGGCCTCCAGCAGCTTGTCCAGCCCAAGCAGCGTGGGATTGCGGCGCAGCTCCTCCCGCACCAGCTCGTAGGCCGCCTTGGGCCCCTGCTTGTCCATCTCCCAATGGAAAAGCTCGTCCAGCAGGTCGAGCGAGGCGTGGCTGTCGAGCCAGGCGCGCAACAGCTGATGCCCCTCCTCGAGTCGCCCGAGGCGCCCATAGGCGTCCATGATCCGCTCGGCCGCCAGCGCGAGATAGACCGGGTCCTGATTCTCGATGCGCTTCCATGCCGCCAGGGCGTCCTGGTCCCGGCCCTGCGCAACACAGATGTCGCCCCGGATCAGGCTCGCACGCACGCAGCGCGGATTGACTGCCAATGCCGCCTCGACGTGGCGCTCGGCCTCATCCGGCAGGGAATTCGCCAGCGCGTTCGCCGCGAGCTCGCAATGGAAGTTCGCCACCTCGGTACGCCACATCAGACTCTCGTGGCCGGGCAGAGAATCCGCCACCTCGATCGCCTTCGCCCAGTCCTTTTCCTGCTGGTAGATTTCCAGCAGGTAGCGCAGCGCCATGGCGTCGCCACGTGTGCCCCGCAGGCGGACGAACACCGCCTCGGCGCGATCGAGCAGCCCCGCCTTGAGGAAGTCCTGCCCCAGTTCGCCGAGCGCCTGCAGGCGCTGCTCTTCGGTGATGTCCTCGCGATCGACCAGCAACTGGTGGATGCGGATCGCGCGGTCGGTTTCGCCACGGCGGCGGAACAGGCTGCCGAGGGCGAAATGCAGCTCGATCGTCTGTGGATCGATGCGTACGGCCTCGACGAAGGAATCGATCGCCTTGTCCGGCTGCTCGTTGAGCAGGAAATTCAGGCCCGACAGATAGGAGCGCGGCAACGCGCGCGACTCCTGCACGACCTGGCGAATGTCGATGCGGGCAGCAAGCCAGCCCAGCGCGAAGAACAGCGGAAGGGCCAGCAGCCACCAGAGTTCGATTTCCATTGGACGTCGGCGCGCTCAGGGAAGGCCGGGGATCTGGATGTCGGCCGTCGGCCCGGCAGGCGTTGCGACCCGCTCGCGCTCGGCGCGCTCGAGTTGCTTGCGCAGTTGCGATATTTCGCGGCGCTGGCGCAGCAACGAGGCGAAAGTCGCCGTGACACCCAGCAATGCCCCAGCCGCAAAGCTGACGAGGATGACGAACACCAGGGGAAGCTGCCACTGCCCGCCAAAGAAGAAGTTCAGGGTCGCCAGATGATCATTCTTGATCGCGAACCCGAACAGCAGGATGAACAGCAGGAGACGGATGAACCACATGATCGCGCGCATGGCGTGCATTATCGCCGAGCGCGCCGCAAAAAAGAAGAAAGGCGGCCAAAGCCGCCTTCCGATACCACGAATGCCACTCACAAGCCTGCTTACATCCGATCGCCGCGCGGCCAACTGTCAAACCCCGACCGGCCGGACCCCATGACCGAGTTCAATCGGCAAGGTCGACCCGCTCGCGCAATTCCTTGCCGGCCTTGAAATGCGGCACGTACTTTTCCGGCACGTGCACCTTCTCACCCGACTTGGGATTGCGCCCGACGCGAGGCGGACGATAGTTCAGCGCAAAACTGCCAAACCCGCGAATCTCGATGCGATCTCCGCGCGCCAGCGCGTCGGTCATCGCATCGAGAATCATCTTGACCGCGTAATCGGCGTCCTTTGCGACCAGCTGCGGAAAACGCTCCGCGAGCTGGGCGATCAGCTCCGATTTGGTCATGATCGGCTTGTTACTGCTTCTGCTCGTTCAGCTTGGCCTTCAGCAGCGCACCCAGATTGGTCGTGCCGGATGCGGCGGAGCTGTCGGAAGCGAGCTTGCTCATGGCTTCGGTCTGCTCGGCCTGATCCTTGGCGCGGATCGACAGGTTGATCGAACGGGTCTTGCGGTCGACGTTGATGACCATCGCCTCGACCTCGTCGCCTTCCTTCAGCACCGTGGTCAGGTCGTCGACGCGGTGGGCGGCGGCCTCGGAAGCACGCAGGTAGGCTTCGACGTCATCGCCCAGTGAAATCACTGCGCCACGCGCGTCGACCGACTTCACGGTGCCGCGCACGAGGGTGTTCTTCTCGTGGGTGGCGATGAAGTTGGTGTACGGATCGCCTTCGAGCTGCTTGATGCCGAGCGAGATGCGCTCGCGTTCGACGTCGATCGCCAGCACCACGGCTTCGACTTCGTCGCCCTTCTTGAAGCGGCGAACGGCTTCGTCGCCCTGCTCGCTCCACGACAGATCGGACAGGTGCACCAGGCCGTCGATGCCGCCTTCCAGGCCGATGAACACACCGAAGTCGGTGATCGACTTGATCTGGCCGCGGACCTTGTCGCCCTTCTTGTGGTTGATGGCGAAATCGTCCCACGGGTTGGACATGCACTGCTTCATGCCCAGCGAGATGCGGCGGCGGTCCTCGTCGATCTCGAGGATCATGACTTCGACCTCATCGCCCAGTTGGACGACCTTGGTCGGGTGGATGTTCTTGTTGGTCCAGTCCATTTCGGACACGTGGACCAGGCCTTCGATACCCTGCTCGACTTCGACGAAGGCGCCGTAGTCGGTGATGTTCGTCACCTTGCCGAACAGGCGGGTGCCCTGCGGGTAGCGGCGCGAGATGCCGACCCACGGATCTTCGCCCAGTTGCTTCAGGCCCAGCGAGACACGGTTCTTCTCCTGGTCGAACTTGAGCACCTTGGCTTCGATCTCGTCGCCGACGTTGAGCACTTCGCTCGGGTGGCGGACGCGGCGCCAGGCCAGGTCGGTGATGTGCAGCAGGCCATCGATGCCGCCCAGGTCGACGAACGCACCGTAGTCGGTGATGTTCTTGACGATACCCTTGATGACGGTGCCTTCCTTGAGGTTGGCGAGCAGCTTCTCGCGCTCTTCGCCCATCGACTCTTCCAGCACGGCGCGGCGCGACACGACGACGTTGTTGCGCTTGCGGTCGAGCTTGATGACCTTGAATTCGTATTCCTTGCCTTCGTACGGCGTGGTGTCCTTGACCGGACGCATGTCGACCAGCGAGCCCGGCAGGAAGGCGCGGATGCTGTTGGTCATGACGGTCAGGCCACCCTTGACGCGGCCGGTGATGACGCCCTTGACCAGCGAGCCTTCGTTGAGGGCCTTCTCGAGGTCGTTCCAGGCGGCGATGCGCTTGGCCTTCTCGCGCGACAGACGGGTTTCGCCGAAACCGTCTTCCAGCGCGTCGATGGCGACGTGGATGAAGTCGCCGACGTTGACTTCGAGTTCGCCGCGGTCGTTGCGGAACTCGTCGACGGGAACGTAGCTCTCGGACTTCAGGCCGGCATTGACGACGACGAAGTTCTGATCGATGCGCACGACTTCGGCGGTGATGACTTCACCGGTACGCATTTCCTGCAGGGCAAGGCTTTCTTCGAAAAGGGCGGCAAAGCTTTCTTCGAAAGCGGGGGTGGCGTTGGACATGAGGGATAAATCCGGGACCGCCGTGCGACGGCAAAAAAGTGAAATTAAGAAAAAACGCGCCTGGGCTCGCACCCCTGCGCGCGGCACATCAACCGGCGGCCAGCCCCCGATCCCGCACGAGATCGAGCACGAAAGCCACGGCACCCTCGACATCCAGTTCGGTCGTATCGAGCAGTGCTGCATCCGGCAACTTCATGAGCGGCGCCACGGGCCGTGCCGCATCGCGCGCATCACGTTCCCGCAAGTCGTCCAGAAGGCTTTGCATGTTAGCAGGCAATCCCTTTTCGATCAACTGCTTATAGCGACGCCCGGCACGAGCCTCGACCGAGGCCGTGAGGAATATCTTGAGACCCGCATCGGGAAACACCACCGACCCCATGTCGCGCCCGTCGGCGACCAGCCCGGGGGCCGAACGGTAGTCACGCTGGCGTCCCAGCAGCGCCTCGCGCACGGCCGGCAGAACCGCGACCCGGGACGCGCCGGACGAGCAGGCTTCGCTGCGGATGTCGGTGGTGACGTCGTCGTCGCCGAGCAGCACGCGCCCGGTCTCAAAGCGCGCCGGCAAGGCTGCGGCGACCGCCGCCACACCGGCCTCGTCGTCGAGCGCCACGCCCGCCCGCATCGCCGCCAGCGCCACGATGCGGTACAGCGAGCCGCTGTCGAGCACCTGCCAGCCAAGTGCGGCGGCGACGCGTTCGGCCACCGTTCCTTTGCCCGAGGCCGACGGGCCGTCGATCGCAATCACCGGCACCGGCTGCGCAACCGTGGCGAAAGCGTCGAAATAACCCGGAAAGGTCTTGTTGACACACTTCGGATCATTGATGCGCACGCGGCAGCCGCCGAGACTGACCAGCGAGAAGCACATCGCCATGCGGTGGTCGTCATAGGTGTCGATCGCGGCCGGCAGCAGACGGACGGGGGGGGTGACGCGCAGGTAGTCTGCTCCCTCCTCCACCTCGGCGCCGACCTTGCGCAGTTCGATCGCCATCGCCGCGATGCGGTCGGTTTCCTTGACCCGCCAGCTCGCGATGTTGCGCAGGCGGCAGGGGCCATCGGCGAACAGCGCCGCGACCGCCAGCGTCATCGCCGCATCCGGGATGTGGTTGAGGTCGAGGTCGAAGGCCTTCAGCGTACCCGACGCCGGCGCCGCCGCCTCGATCCAGTTTTCACCCATGCCGATGCGTGCCCCGAGCTGCTCCAGCGCTTCGGCGAAGCGAACGTCGCCCTGGATGCTGCCGCGGCCGACGCCTTCGACCCGCACCGGCCCGCCGCCGATCGCACCGGCGGCGAGAAAGTACGACGCCGACGATGCATCGCCTTCGACGAATACCGTGCCCGGGCTGCGATAGCGCGCCCCGCCCGGCACGACGAAGCTCGCCCAGTCCTGCCGCTCGACTTTCACGCCGAAGCGCGCCATCAGTTCGAGCGTGATCGCGATATAGGGCTTGGAGATCAGTTCGCCGATGACTTCGACTGTGGTCTGCACGCCGGTCAGCGGCAAGGCCATCAGCAGCGCGGTCAGGAACTGGCTCGATACGTCGCCCCGCACCTTCACCACGCCACCCGGGCGAATCGCCGCCGGCCTGATGTGCAGCGGCGGAAAACCCTCGTTCGCCGTGCAGTCGATGTCGGCGCCGAGCTGGCGCAGCGCCTCGACCAGATCGCCGATCGGGCGTTCGTGCATGCGCGGCACGCCCGACAGCCGGTACTCGCCGCCGGACAGGGCCAGTGCGGCGGTCAGCGGGCGGAAAGCCGTGCCCGCATTGCCGAGAAACAGATCGCCGGTCTTCACCGGAAACGGCCCGCCGACACCGTCGACCACGTAGTCGAGCGTCTCGCCCTTGCGCTCCCAGCGCACGCCCAGCGCCTGCAGCGCCTCCAGCATGCGTTCGACGTCATCCGACGACAGCAGGTCGCGGATCTCGGTCCGGCCTTCGGCCAGGGCGGCCAGCAACAGCACGCGGTTGGAGATGCTCTTCGAGCCGGGCAGACGCACGCTGCCGCTCGCACCCAGCATCGGGGACAGATCAAGGAATGCCATCTTCGCCTCTAGAAGCGGGGCCCCACGCGAGGGGCCAATCCATGGCCGGGCAAGCGCCACGGCCGCTCAATCATTCAGCCGTCTGCACCGGCAGGCCTTCGGCCCAGGCGTTGCGCGCACGCCGCGCACGCTCGAAAACGGCTTCGAGCGCGTCGCCATCTCCCGCCGCAAGCATGCTTCGCAGGCCTGCCAGCTCGCCGAGGTAGGCATCCAGCTCGGCGAGCAGCGCCACACGGTTGGCCACGCAGATGTCGCGCCACATTTCCGGATGGCTGCCAGCGATGCGGGTGAAGTCGCGAAAACCGCTGGCGGCGTGCGAAAACAGCAGTTGCGCGTTGTCGCGCCGCGCAAGATCGTCCACCAGACCGAAAGCCAGCAGATGCGGTAGATGGCTGACGGCGGCAAACACGCCGTCGTGCTCCTGCGGTGTCATGTCCACCACCGTCGCACCGCATGCCTGCCAGGCCGTGCGCACCGTCTCGACCGCATCGGCCCGGCTCTCGGCCAGCGGCGTCAGCACCACCTTGCGCTTGACGTAGAGATCGGCGAACGCTGCATCGACGCCGCTTTTTTCCGCGCCCGCGATCGGATGCGCCGGCACCACCTGCGGCAGATTCCGCCCGAGATGGCGATGAACGGCGTCGATCACGTCGCGCTTGGTGCTGCCCACATCGGTGACGACCGTCTCCGCGCCCAGATGCGGCGCCATCGCCGCCATGATCGCATCCATCTGCCCCACGGGCGCGGCAAGCAGGACCAGGTCGGCGCCGGCCAGGGCCTCTGCCCAGTCGCTGGCGATCTCGTCGATCACGCCCAGCTCCCGCGCGCGTTCGAGCGGCTCACGCCGCCGGCCGATGCCGACGATGCGGCCAACCGCCCCAGCGCACCGCAGCCCGAGCGCGAACGAGCCGCCGATGAGGCCGACGCCGCAGATGACGAGCCTGCCGATCAGGGGCGGGGCCGTGCCGCCCGCCATCAGGCCATCGCCTGCTTCAGCGCGGCAATGAAACGCGCATTTTCTTCCGGCAGCCCGATCGACACCCGCAGCCAGTGCGGCATGCCGTAGCCGGCGATCGGACGCACGATCACACCTTGTTGCAGCAGCGCACGGTTGATGCCTGCGGCATCGCCGATCTTGAAGGTGACGAAGTTGCCGGCGGACGGGATCCACTCCAGCCCCAGTGCCGAAAACGCCTCGGTGAGCTGCAGCATGCCCCGCCGGTTGAGCTCGGCCGACTGGGCGAGGAACTCTTCGTCCTCCAGCGCCGCTTCCGCCGCCGCCAGCGCGACGCTGGAGACGTTGAAAGGCTGGCGCACGCGATTCATCAGGTCGGCGACCTCGGCATGCGCGATGCCGTAGCCCACCCGCAGGCCCGCCAGGCCATAGGCCTTGGAGAAGGTGCGCGACACCAGCAGGTTCGGGAAGCGCCCGATCCAGGCGATTGCGTCGTAGCGCTGCGCCGGCGACAGGTATTCGGTATAGGCCTCGTCGAGCACCACCAGCACGTCCTGCGGCACCTCGTTCAGGAAGGCCTCGATCTGCGCCCCGGGCAGAAAGGTGCCGGTCGGGTTGTTGGGATTGGCGATGAAGACGATGCGGGTGTCTTCGCAGATCGCCGCTGCCATCGCGCCGAGATCGTGCCCGAAGTGCTTGGCCGGCACCTCGATGCCGCGCGCGCCGCGTGCCTGCGTGGCGAGCGGATAGACGGCAAAGGCGTGCTGTGCATACACGGCCGAACACCCGGGGCCGAGGAAAGCCTGCGCGGCGATCTCGAGGATGTCGTTGGAGCCGTTGCCGATCACCAGTTGCTCGGGGCCAACACCAAACTTACGGCACAGCGCCGCCTTCAGCGCAAAGGCGCCGCCATCCGGATAGCGCGCCAGGTCACCCAACGCCGCACGCGCGGCATCGCGGGCATGCGTGCTCATTCCCAGCGGGTTCTCGTTCGAGGCCAGCTTGACGATACTGGCCTCGGCAATGCCCATTTCCCGCGCCAGCTCGGAGATCGGCTTGCCCGGCTGGTAGGGCGTGATGGCGCGGATGTGATCCGGGGCGTGGCTGGCTACGCTCATGACGGTCTCCTGGTGGCACGCGGCCTTGTTCGTTAAGCGGTCGAGACGGGCGGCAAGAGCCCACCCGGGTTCATTCAGATGGCGGCAACCGGGTAGGAGCCAAGCACCTTCAGGAAAGCCGCACGATCGGCCAGCTCCACGAGCGCGGCCGCGACCCCGGCATCTTCCCTGTGTCCGTTGATGTCGGCATAGAACACGTATTCCCACAGACCCGACTGCGCGGGGCGCGACTGCAGCTTGGTCATGTCCACGCCATGGCGCGCGAGCGGCTCCAGCAAGGTATGGATCGCCCCCGGGCGGTTCGGCGCAGAGAACACCAGCGAGGTGCGGTCCTTGCCCGAAGGCCCGGCGTCATGGCTGGCGATCACCAGGAAGCGCGTGGTGTTGTTGGGTTCATCCTCGATGTTGGGGGCGAGGATGTTCAGGCCGTAGAGCTGGGCCGCGGCCTCGCCCGCGATCGCGCAGGACTCGGCATCCTCCCCCGCCAGGCGCGCCGCCTCGGCGTTGCTCGCCACCGGAATGCGCGGCAGATGAGGCAGGTTGCGGTTCAGCCACTCATGGCACTGCGCCAGCGACTGCGCATGCGAATACAGGCGCTTGGCGGCGCCGATGCCATCGGCACGCGACATCAGTTGCTGGTGGATGCGCAGGTTGAGTTCGCCGCATACCTTGACCGGGCTGGCCAGTAGCAGGTCGAGCGTGATGCTGACCGCGCCCTCGGTCGAGTTCTCGACCGGCACCACGCCATAGTCGACGTTGCCGGCCTCGACCGCGCGGAACACGTCCTCGATCGTCGCCATCGGCATGAAGGCGGGCGCCGAGCCGAACTGCTTGCGGCTGGCGCTTTCCGAGAATGTTCCGGCCGGGCCGAGATAGGCGATGCGCTGCGGGTGCTCCAGCCCGAGGCAGGCCGACATGATCTCGCGGAAGATGGTCTTGACCGCATCCGCCGGCAGCGGCCCCCGATTGAGTTCCGCCAGGCGGCGCAGCACCTGCGCCTCGCGCTCCGGGCGATAGAAGGGGGCATGGCCCTGCTTCACCTCGCCCACGCGCTGCGCGCAGCGCGCGCGCTCGGACAGGCGGGCGAGGATCTCTTCATCGAGGCGGTCGATCTCGTTGCGCAGCTTCAGCAGTTCGTCGCTCATGCTCGCTCCATCCCGTCAAGCCTTGCGCGCCGCGAAGTCGCGCATGAAGTCCACCAGGGCCTGCACGCCCGCCAGCGGCATCGCGTTGTAGATCGACGCACGCATGCCGCCCACCGACTTGTGTCCCTTGAGCTGCAACAGCCCCGCCGCCCTCGATTCGGCCAGGAAAGTATCATTGAGCCTTTCGTCCTTCAGGAAGAAAGGCACGTTCATGCGCGAGCGACAGGCCGGATCGATACGATTCTCGTAGAAATCACTGGCATCGAGAAAACCGTACAGCAGGCCGGCCTTGGCCACGTTGCGCGCCTCGATCGCCGCCACGCCGCCCTGGCGCTTGAGCCACTGGAACACCAGGCCGGCGATGTAGATGCCATAGGTAGGGGGCGTGTTGTACATCGAACCGTTGTCGGCCACGGTCTTGAAGTCGAACGCGCTCGGACAATGCGGCATCGCGCGGCCGAGCAGGTCTTCGCGCACGATGACGATGGTCAGGCCCGCCGGGCCGATGTTCTTCTGCGCACCGCCGAAGATGAGGCCGTACCTGGAGACGTCGATGACGCGCGACAGGATGTGCGAGGACATGTCGGCCACCACAGGCACCTCGTCGCGGCCGACCTGCGCGAGATCCGGCTCGAAAGGATATTCGACGCCGCCGATGGTCTCGTTGGTGCAGGTGAAGACATAGGCGGGGTCGGCCGACAGCTTCCATTCCGCCATCGGCGGCACGGTGATGAAGCCCCCCGCCTCGGACGAGGCGGCGATGTTCACCTCGGCGTAGTTGCGCGCTTCCTTCTGCGATTTCTGTGACCACGCACCGGTGACGACGTAGTCCGCCACCCGCTTTCCGCCCATCAGGTTCATCGGGATGATCGCGTTCGCCGCGATCGCCCCGCCCTGCATGAACAGGATGCGGTAGTTGGCCGGCACCGCCAGCAGTTCGCGCAGGTCGGCCTCGGCCTGCGCCGCGATGGCAGTGAACTCCTTGCCGCGATGGCTCATCTCCATCACGCCCATGCCCGAGCCCTGCCAGTCGAGCATCTCGTCGGCGGCCTGGCGCAGCACTTCCTCGGGCAGCGCCGCCGGACCGGCGCTGAAATTCCATACGCGACTCATCAAGCTTCTCCCGGCTCGCCGGCCACGGGGGGCTCGCCCTGGTCTTCGTCCTCGGCCAGCTCCGCGCCATCGGGCAGATCCACGGCGGCGGCTTCGCCGTCCCCGCCCTCGCCTTCCGCGAGCATGCTCTCGTCGGACTCGGCGACCTTCTCGATGCTGGCCAGGAAGGTACCGTCATCGAGGTTGATCAGGGTCACGCCCTGGGTGGAGCGGCCCATCTCGCGGATGCTCTCGACGCTGGTGCGGATCAGCACGCCGCCGGTCGAGATGAGCATGACTTCGTCACTCGGGTCGACCAGCACCGCGCCGACCAGCCTGCCGTTGCGGTCCGAGGTCTGGATCGCGATCATGCCCTTGGTGCCGCGGCCGTGGCGGGTGTATTCGGCCACCGGCGTACGCTTGCCGTAACCGTTCTCGGTCGCGGTCAGCACCGACTGCGACTCGTCCTTGGCGACCAGCATCGCGATCACCGCCTGGCCGTCTTCCAGCATCATGCCGCGTACGCCGCGCGCCTCGCGGCCCATCGGGCGCACGTCGGTCTCGGCGAAGCGCACCGCCTTGCCAGCGTCGGAGAACAGCATCACGTCGCATTCGCCATCGGTGATGGCGACGCCGATCAGGTGGTCGCCATCGTCGAGGCTGACCGCGATGATGCCGGCCTTGCGCGGGTTGGAGAACGCGGTCAGCGCGGTCTTCTTGACCGTGCCTTCCGAGGTCGCCATGAAGACGAAGTGCTCTTCGTCGAACTCCTTGATCGGCAGCACGGCGGTGATCTTCTCGCCTTCGACCAGCGGGAAGAGATTGACGATCGGCTTGCCGCGCGAGTTGCGCGTGCCTTCGGGCACTTCGTACACCTTGAGCCAGTAACAGCGGCCGCGGCTGGAGAAGCACAGCACGGTGTCGTGGGTATTGGCGACGAAGAGATGGTCGATGAAGTCCTCGTCCTTCATCGAGGTCGCCTGCTTGCCGCGGCCGCCGCGGCGCTGGGCACGGTAGTCGGCCAGTGGCTGGCGCTTGAAGTAGCCGGTGTGCGACAGCGTGACGACCATGTCCTCCGGCGTGATCAGATCCTCGATGTTGATCTCGGCGGTGTTCATCACCAGTTCGGAGCGGCGCGGGTCGCCGAACTGATTGCGGATCGCGCTCAGCTCTTCGACGATGATCGCGGTAATGCGCTCCGGCCGCGCCAGGATGTCGAGCAGGTCGGTGATGATGTCCATCACCTCGCGGTATTCGCCGACGATCTTGTCCTGCTCCAGCCCGGTCAGACGCTGCAGACGCAGTTCCAGGATGGCCTGGGCCTGGACCTCGGACAGGCGGTAGCCCTGCGCAGACAAGCCGAATTGCGGGTCCAGTCCTTCGGGCCGGTAGCTGTCGGCCATCGCGCGCGACAGCATCTCCTCGACCAGCGGCGAGCGCCAGGTACGCTCCATCAGGCCGCGCTTGGCGTCGGCCGGCGTCGGCGCGGCCTTGATCAGGGCGATGATCTCGTCGACGTTGGACAGCGCCACCGCCAGGCCTTCGAGGATGTGGCCGCGATCGCGCGCCTTGCGCAGTTCGAAGATGGTGCGGCGGGTGACGACCTCACGCCGGTGCTCGAGGAAGCACACCAGCATCTGCTTGAGGTTGAGCAGGCGCGGCTTGCCGTCGACAAGCGCGACCATGTTCATGCCGAAGCTGTCCTGCAGCTGGGTGTGCTTGAACAGCTTGTTCAGCACCACCTCGGGCATCTCGCCGCGCTTGAGCTCGACCACCAGACGCATGCCGGACTTGTCGGATTCGTCGCGGATCTCGCTGATGCCCTCGATCTTCTTCTCGTTGACCAGTTCCGCCATGCGCTCCTGCAGCGTGCGCTTGTTGACCTGGTAGGGCAGCTCGTCGACGACGATGGCCTGGCGGTCGGTCTTGCCGATCGGCTCGAAGTGGGTGCGGGCGCGCATGATCACGCGGCCGCGGCCGGTACGGTAGCCTTCGTGCACGCCATGCAGGCCGTAGATCAGCCCGGCTGTCGGGAAGTCGGGCGCCTTGACGATGTCGATCAGCGCCTCGATGTCGGTGTCCGGATCTTCCAGCAGCTTCAGGCAGGCATCGACGATCTCGCCCAGGTTGTGCGGCGGAATGTTGGTCGCCATGCCGACCGCGATGCCGCTCGAACCGTTGATGAGCAGGTTGGGGATGCGCGCCGGCATGACCAGCGGCTCTCTCTCCGAGCCGTCGTAGTTCGGGCCGAAGTCGACCGTCTCCTTGTCGATGTCGGCCAGCAGTTCGTGGCCGATGCGCGCCATGCGGATTTCGGTGTAACGCATCGCCGCGGCATTGTCGCCGTCGACCGAGCCGAAGTTGCCCTGGCCATCGACCAGCATGTAGCGCAGCGAGAAATCCTGCGCCATTCGCACGATGGTGTCGTAGACGGCGGTGTCGCCATGAGGGTGGTACTTGCCGATGACGTCGCCGACGATACGCGCGGATTTCTTGTAGGCGCGGTTCCAGTCGTTGGACAGCTCGTGCATCGCATACAGCACGCGGCGGTGCACCGGCTTGAGGCCGTCGCGCGCGTCGGGAAGTGCGCGGCCCACGATCACGCTCATCGCGTAATCGAGGTAGGAGTGCCGCATCTCCTCTTCGAGGCTGATCGGCAGGGTTTCCTTGGCGAACTGAGTCATGCTCGATGGCGGCGAAAGCCGCGTGAATCAAAAACGGTCAATGCTACCACGAGCCCCCTCTAACGGCCGAACCGCAGCCACGGGCAAACCAGCCGGAACGGCTCTCCGCCGCCGGCGAACACCGTCGAGCGAGGCATCGGAAATGCACGAAAACCTGCACTCGGGCCCGGCCGGCACGCGAACCATGGAGAGTCTGCAGAGGGTTTCCTGCCGCCATCAACGACAGACCGCGCTGGAAGCGTACAGGGCACGCCCGGAAAGCCATCCAGGCCATCGCCGACATAGCGGCGGCATTCATATCGACTTGCGCCCTGCGGGGCCGAAGGGCCTTGCGCACCTCCGCCCCGCAAAGCTCGCCGGAAGCCATCAGCCCCCGGCAGCCAGGACGGCTGATCAGAACTTCAGCACGCCCTTCATCACCGCCCAGTGGCCGGGGAAGGAGCAGAAATACGTGTACTCCGTACCCGCCGCGAGCTTGGACACGTCGAACGTCACGGAATCCGACTCGCCGCCGCCGAGCAGCTTGGTATGGGCGACGATGCGGGCATCGCCGTCATTGAGGTAATCCTTGGCCGGACCGGCCTTGGCACCCTCTGCGGCCAGATCCTTGACATCGGCGGTCTTCGCCAGCACCCAGTTGTGGCCCATCGACGCCTTGGCCAGCTTGCCGACGTGCTTCAGGGTCACCGTGAACTGCTTGCAGCTCTTGTCGACCACGATCTCCTTGAGGTTGAACTGCATCGCGTCATTGCCTTCGATGGTGGCCTCGCAAGCAGCCCAGGCCGGCGCAACAGTTGCGGACAGCAGAACGCAGGCGGCAATTTTCTTCAGTTTCATCAGTATCTCCTATGATCGTATGACAAACAGGAACACATGCAACTACAACACTGACACAGGCAAACGCCAGGCATCATATTGAATTCCGAAACGGAGAAAGCGGATTGGGGCCACTTCCAAGTCTGAACGAGAACCAATGCCGGCTATTGTGCGCTAGCACGCAGCCTGCCGCAACGGCGCCCCCTCCCTCCACGCCCCGCCGTACCGCACTCGCCGCGCATGGCACGGCAATTTCGGCATGCTCGTCCCTTGAAATCTTCTTCCCCGCCCCAACATGGCGCTGAGGAACAGACATCAACAGGGAGCAGACACCCATGCAGGACCCGAGCCAGAATCCGAACCCCGCGCCGGAACTCGAACAACGGCCCACCCCCGGCGAGACTGCGCCGACCGCGGAAAGCGCTGCGCCGGATGTGATGCAGAGCCTGGAGGAAACCCTGCGCCAGGCCGAACTGAAGGCCGCCGAACACCACGATGCCTGGTTGCGCGCCAAGGCGGAGACCGAGAACGTCCGCCGCCGGGCACAAGATGACATTGCCAAGGCCTCGAAGTTCGCTGCCGAGAAGTTCGCCAGCGCGATGCTGCCGGTCAAGGACAGCCTCGAAGCCGCACTCGCGGTGGAGAACCAGACACTCGACAAGCTGCGCGAAGGCGTCGAGCTGACGCTGAAGCAGCTCGTGGCCGCATTCGAAGGCGCCAGCCTCGCCGAAGAGAACCCCCTCGGCCAGAAGTTCGATCCCAACAAGCACCAGGCGATCAGCACCGTCGCGTCGGACGCCGAACCCAACACCGTCGTCACCGTGCTGCAGAAGGGCTATCTCCTCAACGAACGCGTCATCCGCCCGGCGCTGGTGATGGTCGCGAAGTCCAAGGACCAGTAAGGAATCTGCGCGCAGCGGCTTGAAACGCCGGCGCGCCACCCCATATTCGAACCAGACCGGACGGCCATGCCGCTCCGCCACACCATTCAGACTCGAAGGAAAACTCATGGGCAAGATCATCGGCATCGACCTCGGCACCACCAACAGCTGCGTTTCCGTGATGGAAGGCGGCAAGCCGAAGGTCATCGAAAACTCCGAAGGCGGGCGCACCACCCCGTCCGTGGTCGCCTACGCCGAAGACGGCGAGATCCTGTGCGGCGCGCCGGCCAAGCGTCAGGCGGTCACCAACGCCAGGAACACCCTGTTCGCGATCAAGCGCCTGATCGGCCGCCGCTTCGAAGAAAAGGAAGTGCAGAAGGACATCGACCTGATGCCCTTCACCATCGCCAAGGCCGACAACGGCGACGCCTGGGTCGAAGTGCGCGGCAAGAAGATCGCGCCGCCGCAGGTCTCGGCCGAAGTGCTGCGCAAGATGAAGAGGACCGCCGAGGACTACCTCGGCGAGGAAGTCACCGAGGCGGTGATCACCGTGCCGGCCTACTTCAACGACAGCCAGCGCCAGGCCACCAAGGACGCCGGCCGCATCGCCGGCCTCGAAGTCAAGCGCATCATCAACGAGCCGACCGCGGCCGCGCTCGCCTTCGGCATGGACAAGAAGCCGGGCGACTCCAAGATCGCAGTGTATGACCTCGGCGGCGGCACCTTCGACATCTCGATCATCGAGATCGCCGACCTCGACGGCGAACACCAGTTCGAAGTGCTGGCCACCAACGGCGACACTTTCCTCGGCGGCGAGGATTTCGACCAGCGCCTGATCGACTACATCGTCACCGAGTTCAAGAAGGATCAGGGCGTCGACCTGAAGAACGACGTGCTCGCGCTGCAGCGCCTGAAGGAAGCCGCCGAAAAGGCCAAGATCGAGCTGTCGTCCGGCCAGCAGACCGAAGTCAACCTGCCCTACATCACCGCCGACGCCTCCGGGCCGAAGCACCTGGCGGTCAAGATCACCCGCGCCAAGTTCGAAGCGCTGGTCGAAGACCTGGTCGAACGCTCGATCGAGCCCTGCCGCGTGGCGCTGAAGGATGCCGGCCTGAAGGTGTCCGACATCGACGACGTGATCCTGGTCGGCGGCCAGACCCGCATGCCGATGGTGCAGGAGAAGGTCAAGGCGTTCTTCGGCAAGGAGCCGCGCAAGGACGTGAACCCTGACGAAGCCGTGGCCGTGGGCGCCTCGATCCAGGGCGGCGTGCTGCAGGGCGAAGTCAAGGACGTGCTGCTGCTCGACGTCACCCCGCTGTCGCTCGGCATCGAGACCCTGGGCGGCGTGATGACCAAGCTGATCCAGAAGAACACCACGATTCCGACCAAGGCCAGCCAGGTGTTCTCCACCGCCGATGACAACCAGAGCGCGGTGACCATCCACGTGCTGCAGGGCGAGCGCGAGATGGCCTCGGGCAACAAGAGCCTGGGCCAGTTCAACCTGTCCGACATTCCGCCGGCGCCGCGCGGCATGCCGCAGATCGAGGTCACCTTCGACATCGACGCCAACGGCATCCTGCACGTCTCCGCCAAGGACAAGGCCACCGGCAAGGAGAACAAGATCAAGATCCAGGCCAACTCCGGCCTGTCGGACGACGAGGTCGAACGCATGGTGCGCGACGCCGAGGCTCACGCCGAGGAAGACAAGAAGGCGCACGAACTGGTCGACGCCCGCAACCAGTGCGACGCCCTCGTGCATTCGACGCGCAAGGCGCTCGGCGAGTACGGCGACAAGCTGTCCGACGACGAAAAGGCCAAGATCGAAGCCGCGATCAAGGATGCCGAAGAAGCCATCAAGGGTTCGGACAAGGACGGCATCGAAGCCAAGAGCCAGGCCTTGGCCACAGCTGCGCAGAAACTGGGCGAACAGATGTACGCCCAGGCCCAGGCCGAAGGCGGCGCCCAGGCGGGTGCCGGCGCGCAGCAGGCCAGTGGCAAGGCCGACGATGCCGACGTGGTGGATGCCGAATTCACCGAAGTGAAGGACAAGAAGTAATCGTCATTCTGGCGAATCCTTCGCGGCCGAGCCCCGCCGGAGCCCCGCTCCGGCGCCGGCTCGGCCTTTGCTTGATACCAGACTGAGCGAAGCACCATGTCCAAAAGGGATTACTACGACGTGCTCGGCGTCAACCGCGACGCCGGCGACGACGAGATCAAGAAGGCCTACCGCAAGCTGGCCATGAAATACCATCCGGACCGCAACCCGGACAACAAGGAAGCGGAAGAGAAATTCAAGGAGGGCAAGGAAGCCTACGAGATGCTCTCCGACCCGCAGAAGAAGGCCGCCTACGACCGCTACGGCCACGCCGGCGTCGACCAGGCGATGGGGGGCGGCCAGGGCTTCGAAGGCGGCTTCGCGGATGCCTTCGGCGACATCTTCGGCGATCTGTTCGGCGGCGGGCGCGGCGGACGTTCCAACGTCTATCGCGGCGCCGACCTGCGCTACAACCTCGAGATCACGCTCGAAGAGGCCGCGCGCGGCGCCGAGAAGACGATCCGCATCCCCACCGTCGAGGAATGCAGCACCTGCCACGGCAGCGGCGCCAAGCCCGGCACCCAGCCCAAGACCTGCCCCACCTGTAACGGCCACGGGCAAGTGCGCGTGCAGCAGGGCTTCTTCTCGATCCAGCAGACCTGCCCGAAGTGCCACGGCAGCGGCAAGATCATTCCCGAGCCCTGCCGTGACTGCGGCGGCGCGGGCCGGGTGAAGAAGCACAAGACGCTGGAAGTGAAGATTCCCGCCGGCATCGACGAAGGCATGCGCCTGCGCCATGGCGGCCATGGCGAGCCGGGCGTCAACGGCGGCCCGGCAGGCGACCTCTACGTCGAGATCCACATCCGCAAGCACGCGGTGTTCGAACGCGACCACGACGACCTGCACTGCGAGATGCCGCTCAGCTTCACCACCGCAGCGCTCGGCGGCGAAATCGAGATCCCGACGCTGGAAGGCATGGCACGCCTCAAGATTCCCGCCGAGACGCAGAGCGGCAAGGTCTTCCGCCTGCGCGGCAAGGGCATCAAGAACGTGCGCAGCCACGTCCACGGCGATCTGCTGTGCCATGTCGTGGTCGAAACGCCGGTCAGCCTGACCGAACGCCAGAAGGAACTGCTGCGCGAGTTCGAGGAAGTTTCCAGCGGCAACGTCGACCGCCACAACCCGAAGGCCAAGTCGTGGATGGACAAGGTGAAGGACTTCTTCGGCACCTGAAAGCAGGGCCGTGCGAACGCGGAATCGGCTCTCGTCGCCCCATGGAAAATGGCCCGCCATCGGCATGATGGCGGGCCATTTTCGTCAGGAAAGCCTCGGGATCATGCCGGCCCTGCCGGCCGGCAGCGGCTCGATCAGGCGCGGCGCCAGGCCGTACCGCCCGGGCCGTCCTCCAGAATGACCCCGGCCTCGGCCAGCTCGGCGCGAATGCGGTCGGCTTCGGCGTAGTTCTTGCCTTTCTTGGCCGCCGCACGCGCGGCGATGCGGGCCTCGATCGCCTCGGCGTCCAAGCCCCCGGCATCCGGCGCCCCCGCCTGCAGGAAAACCACCGGATCGCGCTCCAGCAGCCCCAGCACGGCGCCCAGGGCCTTCAACTGCCGCGCGAACCCAGGCGATGCGCTGCGATTGACCTCGTTGGCCAACTCGAACAGCACCGCCACCGCTTCGGCGGTATTGAAATCGTCGTCCATGGCCGCACGGAAGCGCTTCGCATGGGATTCGCTCCAGTCGACCGCGATTTCGCCTTCGGCCGGCATGTTCTTCAGGGCCGTGTAGAGGCGCGTCAGCGCGCTGCGTGCATCCTCCAGGTGGGCATCCGAATAGTTGAGCGCGCTGCGGTAATGGGCGCGCAGGATGAAGAAGCGCACCACCTCGGGGTCGTATTTCTGCAATACCTCGCGGATGGTGAAGAAGTTGCCGAGCGACTTCGACATCTTCTCGTCGTCGACGCGCACGAAGCCGTTGTGCATCCAGTAATTGACGAAGACATGACCATGCGCGCCCTCGGACTGGGCGATTTCGTTCTCGTGGTGGGGAAACTGCAGATCCATGCCGCCGCCATGGATGTCGAAATGGTCGCCGAGCAGATCCGAGCTCATTGCCGAGCACTCGATGTGCCAGCCCGGCCGGCCCGCGCCCCACGGCGAATCCCATTTCACTTCGCCCGGCTCCTCGGCCTTGGCGTGCTTCCACAACACGAAGTCGAGCGGATCGTTCTTGTCCTGGGCGACGTCCACGCGCTCGCCTGCGCGCAGCTCATCGAGGGACTTGCCCGACAGTTTGCCGTAGCCCGCAAACTTGCGCACGGCGTAACAGACGTCGCGGTTGGCGGCGACATAGGCCAGGCCCTTCTGTTCCAGGCGCGAGATCAGGCTCTGCATCTGCGCGACGTAATCGGTGGCGCGCGGTTCAAAGTCGGGGCGCAGCACGCCCAGCGCATCGGCGTCCTCGTGCATGGCGGCGATGAAGCGGTCGGTCAACTGGCGGATGGACTCGCCGTTATCCTGCGCGCGGCGGATGATCTTGTCGTCGATGTCGGTGATGTTGCGCACGTACTTCACATCCAGCCCGCTGGCGCGCAGCCAGCGCGCCACCATGTCGAAAACCACCATCACGCGCGCATGGCCGAGGTGACAGAAGTCGTACACCGTCATGCCGCACACGTACATGCGGACCTTGCCAGGCTCGATCGGGGTAAAGGCTTCCTTGTTGCGCGAAAGGGTGTTGTAGATGGAAAGCATCGGCGAAATCGGAAAACGGTGAGAAGGAACGGTTGGAGGAAACGACGGGATGCGCACGCTGTCGGTGCGATTGTGAGGGGTGGGGCTTGTTGCTAGAATCTTGCGTCGCCCGGGCTCAGGGCAGGCGGCTGCGGGTCGCGCAGCAGGCCGCAAATATACCACGGCCACCCGGCCCGCCATTTTCCCCGCCCGGCCCGAAGCCCCCGCGCCATCCGTCGCCAATCCTGCCTCCGGCCTCACGGCCATGCACCGGAGATTCCATGAGAAAGCATCTGATCGCCCTTGCCGCGCTGGCATCGACCGCGCTGAGCGCCCTCGCCGCCAATCCCGTGGTCGAGATCAAGACCAACCAGGGCGAGATCGTCGTCGAGGTCTTCGCCGACAAGGCGCCCAAGTCCGCCGAAAACTTCGTCCAGTACGTCAAGGACGGCTACTACGACGGCACCATCTTTCATCGCGTCATCGACGGCTTCATGGTCCAGGGCGGCGGTTTCGACGCCGGCATGAAGCAGAAGAGCACCCGCGCCCCAATCGAGAACGAAGCAAAGAACGGCCTCAAGAACGAACGCGGCACGCTGGCCATGGCTCGCACCGCCGACCCGCACTCCGCCAGCGCCCAGTTCTTCATCAACCTCGTGCCCAACACCTCCCTCGACTACCCCTCGCGCGATGGCTGGGGCTACGCCGTTTTCGGCAAGGTCGTGAAGGGCATGGAAGTGGTCGACAAGATCGCCAAGGTGCAGACGGCCAATCGCGGCTTCCACCAGAACGTGCCGGTCGAGGCCGTGGTCGTCGAGAGCGCGAGCGTGATCGAGCCCGCGGCAGCGAAGAAGCCGAGCAAGTAAGCCCTTCAAACCGCCCCCAAACGGCAAGCCCCCAGGAGAGCATCACATGGCAATCAAGCTGCACACCAATCACGGCGTCATCACCATCGAACTCGATGCCGAGAAGGCACCGCAGACGGTCGCGAACTTTCTCGCCTACGTCGAATCGGGCCACTACGACAACACCATCTTCCACCGCGTCATCGACGGCTTCATGATCCAGGGCGGCGGCTTCGAACCGGGCATGAACCAGAAGCCGACCGGCGAGCAGATCAAGAACGAAGCCGACAACGGCCTCAAGAACGAACGCGGCACCATCGCCATGGCCCGCACCCAGGCACCGCATTCGGCCACCGCGCAGTTCTTCATCAACGTCGCCGACAACGATTTCCTGAACTTCCGCTCGCCCGACGCGCAAGGCTGGGGCTACTGCGTGTTCGGCAAGGTCAGCGAAGGTCTGGACGTGGTCGACGCCATCCGCAAGGTCAAGACCGGTTCGAGCGGCTTCCACCAGGACGTGCCCAAGGAAGATGTGCTCATCGAGCGCGCCGAAGTTGTCGCCTGAGGCCTCCCCTTCCCCAGCAGACCGCTGCACGGCGCCGGAAACCGCCAATGCACGGCTTCCGGCGCTGTTCATTTCGGACCTGCATCTCTCCGAAGACGCACCCGACACTGCCGCGGCATTCATCGGCTTCATGCAGCATCGCGCGCGCAAGGCCGCCAGCCTGTTCATCCTCGGCGACCTGTTCGAATACTGGGCCGGAGACGACGACCTCGATACCCCGTTCAACCGCCGCATGTGCGACGCAATCCGCGCCCTGGCCGACAACGGCACGGCGGTATTCTTCATGAACGGCAACCGCGATCTGCTGGCCGGCAGCGGCTTCGCCCGGGCCAGCGGCGCCGCGCTGCTGCCCGATCCCAGCATCATCCGCTTCGACGATGCGCCCGGCTCCCCGCAGGTACTGCTGAGTCACGGCGACGCGCTATGCACCGACGATACCGCGTACCAGGCCTATCGCGCCCAGGTACGCGAGCCGGCATGGCAGCGCGGCTTCCTCGCCCAGCCCCTGGCCGCCCGCAGGGCCTTCATCGAAAGCCTTCGCCAGAAGAGCGAGGCCGCGAAGCGCGAAAAGGCCATGGAGATCATGGACGTCAACGCCGATGCGGTCGCCGGCCTGCTGCGCGCCTCCGCTGGCGCGGTGCTGGTGCATGGCCATACCCACCGCCCGGCACGCCACATCCACGTCATCGACGGCATGCAGCGCGTACGCTGGGTGCTCGCCGACTGGCACGGCGCACCGCGCTGGCTCGCTTTCGACGGCCAGCGTTTCACCACCGACGCAGACATGCCGAACTGAGCACGCCGGACCGATCCTACCGGACGCTTGCCCCCCCCGGAACCGGAAAAGAAAACGGGGCTTTGCGCCCCGTATCCTGCTCGACACGCCTGCCCGGCAGACTCAGGCGCCCAGCCCCCGCGCGAGGTCCGTCTTCAGGTCCTCGACCGACTCCAGCCCCACCGCAACCCGTAGCAGCCCGTCGCCGATGCCGGCGGCCATGCGGGCTTCCGGCGTGATGCGGCCGTGCGTCGTCGTCGCCGGATGGGTGATCGTGGTCTTGGTGTCGCCCAGGTTGGCAGTGATCGAGATCAGGCGCGTCGAATCGACGACCTTCCACGCCTCGTCGCGCCCGCCCTTCACATCGAAACTGACGATGGCCCCACCGGCTTTCTGCTGGCGCATCGCCAGTTCATGCTGGGGATGCGACGGCAGCCCGGGGTAATACACGCGCGCCACGCCCGGCTGGGCCTCGAGCCAGCGTGCCAGTTCCAGGGCCGCCGCCGACTGCGCCTCCATGCGGATGCGCAAGGTTTCCAGGCCCTTGAAAATGACCCAGGCGTTGAAAGGCGACAGTGTCGGCCCCGCGGTACGCAGGAATTTGAAGACCTCGTCGGTAACGGCCTTCCTGCCCGCCACCGCGCCGCCCAGCACGCGCCCCTGGCCATCCAGGTACTTGGTCGCCGAATGCACGACCACGTCGGCGCCGAGCGCCAGCGGCCGCTGCAGGGCCGGCGTGCAGAAGCAATTGTCCACCGCCAGCAGCGCGCCGGCCTCATGGGCGATCGCCGCCACGCCCGCGATATCGACCACCTCGGTCAGCGGATTGGAAGGCGTCTCGACGAAGAACAGCCGCGTACGCGGCCGGACCGCCTTGCGATAGGCGCCGAGGTCGGTGGCCGGCACGAAACTGGTCTCGATGCCGAACTTCGACAAGATGCCGCCGAACAACTGCTGGGTCGCGCCGAACAAGCCGTTGGACGCCACCACATGGTCGCCCGCCTGCAGCGTCGCCATCGCCAGCGAAAGGATCGCCGACATGCCCGACGCCGTCGCCACGCAGGCCTCGGCGCCTTCGAGCGCAGCAAGCCGCGTCTGCATGGCGGTGACCGTCGGGTTGGAGAAGCGGGCATAGACATTGCCCTCTTCTTCGCCCGAGAAGCGTGCGGCAGCCTGTGCCGCGTTGTCGAACACGAAGCTGGAAGTGAGGTACATCGCCTCGCCATGCTCGCCGAACTGGCTGCGCTCGATGCCGGAGCGGATCGCCAGGGTGTCGGGATGGAGGGGTGGGTCTTCGGGGAGGTTCATGGCGGTCGGGGGGAATGTGGGCAGGCGAGGGTCCGGTTGTCGGTTCAGTTGTCCGATCCCGAAGCGAGATTGAGATCGAGCTGGCCGCCGTCATCGTCGTGGAGATCGCCCTTGGACGGCGTGATCTGCCCACGCCGATTCTCGACGCCGTTCAGGTACTCAGCGGTGATGTCGCCGGTCACGTAGCAGCCGTCGAAGCAGGACGTCTCGAAGAAGCTGATCGCGGGGTTCAGCGCACGCACCGAGGCCTTGAGGTCGTCGAGATCCTGGTAGATCAGGCCATCGGCGCCGATCTCGCGACAGATTTCGTCTTCGCTGCGGCCAGAGGCGATCAGTTCGCCGCGTGTCGGCATGTCGATGCCGTATACGTTGGCATAGCGTACCGGAGGCGCGGCCGAGGCCAGGTACACTTTCGAGGCGCCGGCCTCCCTTGCCATGTTGACGATTTCCTTGCTCGTCGTGCCACGCACGATGGAGTCGTCGACCAGCAGCACACTCTTGCCCTTGAACTCCTGGTGGATGGTGTTCAGCTTCTGGCGCACCGATTTCTTGCGCGTGGCCTGCCCCGGCATGATGAAGGTACGGCCGATGTAGCGGTTCTTGACGAAGCCTTCGCGGAACGGCAGGCCGAGGCGCTCGGCCATCTGCAGCGCCGACGGCCGGCTGGAATCGGGAACCGGGATCACCACGTCGATATGCACATTCGCCATCGTGCGCTTCATCTTGTCGGCGAGGCATTCGCCCATCCTCATGCGCGATTCGTACACCGACACGCCATCGATGATCGAATCGGGCCGCGCCAGATACACGAACTCGAACATGCAGGGCGCCTGCACGGTCTTGCTCGCGCACTGGCGGCTGTGGAAATGCCCCTGGGTATCGATCAGCACCGCCTCGCCCGGCGCGATGTCGCGCAGCAGCTTGAAACCCAGCACGTCGAGCGCGACCGACTCGGAAGCCACCAGCCATTCGGTACCGGCCTCGGTATCGTTGCGGCCGATGACCAGCGGGCGGATGCCGTACGGATCGCGGAAGGCAAGCAGGCCATAGCCGGCGATCATCACCACCACCCCATAGGCACCGCGGCAGCGGCGATGCACCCCCGCGACCGCGCGGAACACGGCGTCCTCGTCGAGCTTCAGGCCGTTACAGGCCGCCTGAAGCTCGTGCGCCAGCACGTTCAGCAGCACCTCGGAATCGCTGCTGGTATTGATGTGGCGCAGGTCGGACAGGAATATCTCGCGCTTGAGCGCGTCGGAATTCGTCAGGTTGCCGTTGTGCGCCAGCAGCAGGCCGAAAGGCGAATTGACGTAGAAAGGCTGCGCCTCGGCGGCGTTGTAGGCCGAACCGGCAGTGGGATAGCGGACATGGCCGATACCCCAGTTGCCTTCGAGGTTGCGCATATTGCGCGTGCGGAACACGTCGCGCACCAGACCCGAGCCCTTGTGCATGTGAAAGCGCCCGCCTTCGGAAGTGGCGATGCCTGCCGCATCCTGGCCGCGGTGCTGCAACACCTGGAGCCCGTCATACAGCAACTGGTTGACCGGAGAGGTTGCAACGACCCCGAGAATTCCGCACATGGAGATTTCGCCTATCTGAATCGAATCTTGTCGGCCACCACATCGGGCAGCCAGGGTTTGGCGGCAATGACCGCCGTTTCCAATGGTGGCGAGAACAGCGCCTGCGTCCACCAGGGTTCGCGAGACAGACCGGCGAGGCCGCCGATCAGTACGACCACGAGCGCCACCAGCATGCCCCGCGCAATGCCGAACAACGCACCGAAGAAGCGGTCGGCGGCGCCCAAGCCCGCGGCACGCAGCAGCTGGCGCAACAGGTAGCGGACCAGGGCCACGAGGATCAACACCCCGACGACCACGAGCGCGCCGCCCGCCACCTGCCGCCACAAGGGTTCGGCGATGAGTCCGGTGAACACCTGCGCCGCCTGTTCGTTATAGCGCCAGGCCGCGAGAAGCGCGACCACCCACGCGAGCACCGCCATGACTTCGCTGACCAGCCCCCGCCACATGCCGACCGCAGCGGACAAACCCAGAATGCCGAGGAAGACGTAGTCGAAGGCCGTCATTCTGGGCGGTCAGCGCGGCGTGATCACAGTGCTGAAGCCGAGCGCCCTCAGCTGTGCCGCGGCCTTGTCAGCCGCGGCCCGGCCGGTGACGGGACCGACGCGCACACGCGTGACGTTGCCGGCCTTTTCGGTATAGGCGGAGAAGCCCTGCTTCTTGAGATCGGCCGCAATGCGCCCGGCCTTGGCGGCATCGGCAAATGCGCCTATCTGCAGCACGAAGGCTTCGCCTTTCGGCACTTCCCTGCCCTCGATGGCTGCGCGCGCGCGCGCGGCCTCGGCGTCTTCGGTCGCGGGCTTCGCCACCGGGCTTCTTGTGGCGTCGGGCTTCGGGGCTTCGGGTCGGGACGCCGCGCCGCTTGCTTCGGTACGCGTCTCGGGCCTTGCCGGAATCGCCGGCGCAACGGCAGCGGGCGGTGGCTCGGCGGCTGGCGGCGCAGAAGGCGGCTGCTCCTCTGGGCCGGGGGCGACGGGCGCGGCGGCGGCCGGCTCGCCGGAACGCGCCTGCCCGGCATCCGTATCGCGATCGGGGATCGTGATCTGGATATCGGCGTTGCTCGGGTGCGGCTCCTGCTCCATCATCATCGGCAAAACGATCGCGGCCAGCAGCGCAAGCGCGATCGCGCCGACCAACCGACGTCGGGCGCGTTTCTTGATCTCGAGGTTTTCTGCGTCGCTCACGAAAAGATCTCGTCAGTGCCGGGCCGCTTTCACTGCGTCGAGCACTTCGGCCACGGTGAGGAAAGATCCGAAGGCTACGATTCTATCACCCTCGCCGGCCTCTTGCTGCGCCGCAGCATAAGCGTGTTTGGGAGATGGGAAACATCGGATATCGGTGTCGACACCCGCCGTACGCAGGCGCAGCGCCAGTTCTTCCGCCTTCAGTCCGCGCGGGCCGGGCAGATCGGCGAGCAGCCAGTGGTCCACCCTCGCCTTCATCAGGGCGACGACGCCCTCGGCATCCTTGTCGCCGAGCATGCCGAACACCGCCCAGGTTTCCGGATAGAAGCCCATGCTGCCAAGGTTTTCGGCCAGCACGCCAGCCGCCTGCGGATTATGCGCGACATCGAGCACGACGGCCGGACGCCCGGGCAGGACCTGGAAGCGGCCCGGCACATCGACCAGCATCAGCCCCTGGCGGATCGCCTGCATCGATACCGGGATGCGGCTCTTCAAGGCATCGAGCACGGTCATCACCGCCGCGGCGTTGAGCAACTGGTTGGCGCCGCGCAAGGCCGGATAGGCCAGCCCGCCACGCTTTGCCAGTACCCCCTGGGCGGGCGGCGCCTGGTAGCGCCAGTAGCCCCATTGCTGGCGGTCACCGCCGAAACCGAAATCCCGGCCGCTGACCCATAACTGCGCACCGATGGAATCGGCATGGGCGAGCAGCGTCGCCGGCGGCTGCGGATCACCGCAAACGGCCGGACGGCCGGCGCGGAAGATACCGGCCTTCTCGAAGCCGATCGCATCCCGGCTGTCGCCGAGATAATCCATGTGATCAAGCGCCACGCTGGTCACCAGGGCGCAGTCGGCATCGAACACGTTCACCGCATCCAGGCGGCCGCCGAGGCCAACCTCGAGGATGATGACGTCCGGCCCATGCTTGCGGAACGCTGACCAAGCGGCCAGCGTGCCATGCTCGAAATAGGTCAGCGGCGTGCTGCCCCGCGCGGCCTCGACGACCTGGAAGGCCTCGACCAGCGCCTCGTCCGAGGCTTCCTTACCATCGAGGCGGACACGTTCGTTGTAGCGCAGCAGATGCGGCGAGGTATAGCAGCCGACGCGATAGCCTTCAGCGAGCAGGATGGCTTCGAGCATCGCGCAGCACGAACCCTTGCCGTTGGTGCCGCCGACCGTGATCACCACGGCGTCGGGGTCGGGCCCGAGCGCGGCACGCACGGCGGCGACCCGCTCGAGCCCGAGCTGAATGCTTTGCGCATGGCGCTGTTCGAGCAACTGCAGCCAGCCATCGAGCGTGCGCGGCAAGGCGGAGGCCTCCATCAGGCGGCGGACGCTGCGGGCTGGCGCAGCAGCAGGCCGAGCAGGCGTGCCAGTTCGTGGCGCATTTCGCGACGGTCGACGATCACGTCGATGGCGCCCTTTTCGAGCAGGAATTCGGCACGCTGGAAGCCTTCCGGCAGTTTTTCACGCACCGTCTGCTCGATCACGCGCGGGCCGGCAAAGCCGATCAGCGCCCCCGGCTCGGCGACGACGATGTCTCCCATGAAAGCGAAGCTCGCCGACACCCCCCCCATCGTGGGATCGGTCAGCACGGTGACGAAGGGCAGGCGCCGTTCGGCCAGACGCGTGATCGCCGCCGTGGTCTTGGCCATCTGCATCAGCGAGAACAGGCCTTCCTGCATGCGTGCGCCGCCCGAGGCGGTGACACAGATGAAAGGCACACGCTGTTCATAGGCAGCTCTGGCGCCACGCACAAAGCGCTCGCCGACGACCGAACCCATCGAGCCTCCCAGGAACTCGAATTCGAAGCAGGCCACGACGACGGGCACGCTCAGGATCGCGCCCTGCATCACGACCATGGCATCGGCTTCGCCGGTATCCGAGGTCGCGGCCGACAGGCGCTCAGGGTATTTGCGCGAGTCCTTGAACTTCAGCGCATCGACCGGCACCACTTCGGCGCCGATCTCGAAACGCCCCTCGGCATCGAGCAGCATGTCGAGCCGCTGCCGGGCGCGAAGGCGGTGATGATGTCCACACTTGGGGCAGACGCCCTGATTGCTGTCGAGGTCCGAGCGGTAGAGCACGGCCTCGCATGCACCGCACTTGCTCCAGAGCCCTTCCGGGATGGACGATCTTCCGCGGCTCGAACCGTCGCTGCGCTTGATCTTCGGCGGCAGCAGTTTCTGCAACCAACTCATGACTTCACTCCTGTTGCCGGCTCGATGGCATCGAGCGCCTCGCGGATGCCGCGCATGAAGGCGGTGACGCGTGCCGCGGCTTCGTCGCGCGGACTCTGCTCGATCTCCTCGATGACCCGGCTGCCAATGACGACCGCGTCGGCCACGGCGCCGATGCGCCGGGCGCTTTCCGCGTCGCGGATGCCGAAACCCACGCCGACGGGCATGCCGACCGCGGCGCGGATGCGGGGAATGCGGCGCGCCACCTCATTGATGTCGAGTTTGCCGCTGCCGGTCACCCCCTTCAGCGAAACATAGTAGATATAGCCGCTGCCCGCCGCCGCCACATCGGCAAAGCGCTGCTCGGTCGAAGTCGGCGCCAGCAGGAAGATCGGATCCAGCCCGGCCGCCTTGGCCGCGCGGGCGAAGCTCACGCATTCTTCCGGCGGATAATCGACCACCAGCACACCATCCACGCCCGCCGCGCGCGCCTCGGCGACGAAAGCATCGGTGCCCATCGCTTCGATGGGATTGGCGTACCCCATCAGCACCACCGGGGTGTCATCGTCCTCGGCGCGAAAGCTACGGACGATGCCGAGCAGCTTGCGCAGGCTCATGCCCTGCGCCAGGGCGCACTCGGACGCGCGCTGGATGGTGGGGCCGTCGGCCATCGGGTCGGAGAACGGCACCCCGAGCTCGATGACGTCGGCACCCCCTTCGACCAGGGCATGCATCAGCGGCAGAGTCAGCGCGGGTTCGGGAAAACCGGCGGTGATGAAGGGAATCAACGCCTTGCGGCCATCGGCTTGCAGGCGCTGGAAAACGGTCTGGATTCTTGACATGTCTCGATCACACGGCGGGCCGCAAAGCGGCCCGGGCAGGTTCAGAACTGGATGCCGGAGCGCTCGGCGACGGTATGCATGTCCTTGTCGCCACGCCCCGAGAGATTGACCAGCAGGATCTTGTCGCGGGGCAGCGTCGGCGCCAGCCTGGCCGCATGGGCCAGGGCATGCGAGGACTCGAGCGCAGGAATGATGCCTTCGTAGCGGCACAGATCGTGGAAGGCCTGCAGCGCCTCGGCATCGGTCGCGGCAACGTACTCGGCACGCTTCGAGTCCTTGAGCCAGGCATGCTCGGGGCCTACGCCGGGATAATCCAGGCCGGCGGAAATGGAGTGGGTTTCGACGATCTGCCCGTCCTCGTCCTGCATCAGGTAAGTACGATTGCCGTGCAGTACGCCGGGTCGTGCATTGGCAGTCAGCGGCGCGGCATGGCGGCCGGTGTCCAATCCCTCGCCTGCGGCTTCGACGCCGATCAGACGCACGTCCTCGGTGTCGAGATAGGGATGGAAGATGCCCATCGCATTGGAGCCGCCGCCGACGCAGGCGATCACGTAGTCAGGCTGGCGTCCGGTGAGCTCCGGCATCTGCACCAGACATTCCCGCCCGATCACCGTCTGGAAGTCGCGCACCAGCAGCGGGTAGGGGTGCGGGCCGGCCACGGTGCCGATGATGTAGAAGGTGTCGGCGACGTTGGTGACCCAGTCGCGCATCGCCTCGTTCATCGCATCCTTGAGCGTCTTCGAGCCCGAGTCCACCGGCACCACCGTGGCGCCGAGCAGTTTCATGCGATAGACGTTGGCAGCCTGGCGCTTGACGTCCTCGACTCCCATGTAGATGACGCATTCCATGCCATAGCGCGCGGCGACGGTCGCGGTCGCGACCCCGTGCTGGCCTGCGCCGGTCTCGGCGATGACGCGCGGCTTGCCCATGCGGCGGGCGAGCAGCGCCTGGCCGATGCAGTTATTGACCTTGTGTGCGCCGGTGTGGTTGAGATCTTCGCGCTTCAGGTAGATCTGCGCGCCACCGAGGGTTTCCGACCAGCGCCTGGCATGGTAGATCGGACTCGGGCGGCCGACGTAATGCTTGAGTTCGTATTCGAACTCGGCCATGAATGCGGGATCGGCCTGGCACGCCGCATAGGCTTCGCGCAGCTCGGCCAGGGCCGGCATCAGGGTTTCGGCAACGAATACGCCGCCATAGGGGCCGAAATGCCCGCCTGCATCGGGAAACTGGTAAGGCATGTCAGCCATCTGCTTGTCGAACTCCAGCGATGAACGCGGCGATCTGCGCCGCGTCCTTGATTCCCTTGTCACGCTCGACGCCGCTCGACACATCGACCGCCCACGGTCGGATGCGCCGTACGGCCTCGGTCACATTACCGGCATCGAGCCCGCCGGAAAGCACGAGCGGCCGCCCGAACCCCTCGGGAATCAGCGACCAGTCGAAAGTCTTTCCCCCGCCGCCATAGCCCTCGACGAATGCATCGACGAGAATGCCCCCGGCCCGCGGATGCAAAGACGAGAATTCTACCAGATCGACCCCTGCCCGCATCCTCGCCGCCTTGATCCAGGGCCTGCCGTAGCGGGCGCAATCGGCCTCCGTTTCGTCGCCATGGAACTGCAGAAGCTGCAAGGGCACGCGCTCGAGAACGGCATCCACTTCATCCTGGCCGGCGTTGACGAACAAGCCGACGGAGGTGACGAAAGGCGGCAGCAAGGCCACGAGCGCCGCCGCCTGGTCGATGCTCACCGCACGCGGGCTGGGCGGATAGAAAACGAAGCCGACCGCGTCGGCGCCATGGTCGACGGCCGCGCGCACATCTTGCGGGCGGGTCAGGCCGCAGATCTTGATTCGGGTACGGGACATTCAGGTGAGGGGAAGCTGGGGCAGCGCGATGATACGCCCATCGCCGGGGAGCGACCAGCGCGGCGGATAGCAGACGCCACACAGGTACAGGCCATCCGGCGTGAAGGTCGGCGCGGCATGGCTGCGGTCCCGCGCTTCGAGCAAGGCCCGCATCCAATCCACCGGATAACGCCCCTTGCCGACGTAGATCAGCGCCCCGACCAGGTTGCGGATCATGTGGTGCAGAAAGCCGTTCGCACGGAAATCGAACAGCAGATACTCCCCCTGGCGCGTGACGCGCGCTTCGTGCATGACGCGCACCGGCGTCTTCGACTGGCAGCCGGCCGCGCGGAAGGACGAAAAATCATGCGTGCCGACGAGGCATTCGGCAGCCTCGGCCATGCGCACCTCATCGAGCGGCACATGAAACCATCCGACACGCCCCGCCAGCATCGCAGGCCGCGTCGCGGCATTGTGCAGGATGTAGCGATACTGGCGCTCGGTGGCGAGAAAGCGTGCATGGAAGGTTTCATCCACCGCCGCCGCCCAGCGCACAACGACGGCCGGCGGCAGCAGCGCATTCACGCCGCGCACCCAGGCCGTCACCGGCCGGGATGCCACGGTATCGAAATGCGCAACCTGCGCACTCGCATGCACGCCCGTATCGGTACGCCCGGCACAGTGCAGGCGCACCGGCACGGCGGCGATCTCGGACAAGGCCCGTTCGAGCACATCCTGCACCGTGCGGCCATGGACCTGGCTCTGCCAGCCGCAAAAAGCGTCGCCGGCATACTCGACACCGATCGCTATGCGGACCACCACGGCCCCCACATCAACAGTGCCGCCGCCAAGCCGAGGACGACGATGGCATCGACCGGACCAAGGCGCTCGCGGGCGAGGTGAATCACCTGCGGCTCGGCGCCGCAGGCATCATCACGCAGCCATTCCTTCCAGTGCGTGACGCTGCCTCGCGGCGAGGCTTCGACAAGGCGCAGGACCAGCGTCAGACGCAACGCGAGATCGCCGGCGCGCAGGCCGATCACCGCGAAGGGGCGGCTCAGGCTGTAGAGGCCGCCGACCAGGCGCTCCACCGGCAGACGCTCGAGCAGCAGCGCAACCGCGCACACGGCCGCGACCAGGCGCCCGGCGTGGAGCAGGGCCAGCATCGCCCCTTCGCGGCTCGGCGACATCTGCGGCCATGCCGCAAGCACGGCCTCGCCCGGCGTAAACCAGCCAAACAGCAGCAAGATCGCGAACACGAGCACCCTCACCCGCCGCAGCAGGCGCAAAACCCTCGCCCGGGCAAACCCCAGCGCAAGCAACAGGCAAGCGGCGACGGCCCACACGAGTGTGCCAGGCGCGAGAAACTGCACCGATGCCACACCAGCGAACCACAACAGCAGGAGAAGTCCGGAATGCATGCTCGTCAACGACCTTGCCGCCGCAGGGCTGAGACCCTGCGGCGGCAAGGCGGAATATGATCAGGACAAGCGCGCAATCATCTCGCGCGCGGCCGCCTGCTGCGCTTCGCCGCCCTCGCGCAGCACCTCCTCGAGGAGTTCGAGCGCACCTTCCTTGTCCCCCATGTCATCGTAGGCACGGGCCAGCTCGAGCTTGGTCTCCACCTCGTCGCTGGATGCCTCGAAATCCGGCTCGAGTGCCTGGGACGATGACAGGTCTACATGGGACTGCCCGAGCTGTGTCGCCACGATCGAGGGCGGCACGGTCTCCGCTTCGCCGCCCGGCACGTCGAAACCATCGAGATCCAGATCGATCGAGGTCAGGTCCAGACCCGCGGCACCAGCGGCCGGGGGCGGCACCGGCGTATCGATATCGAAATCGAAGTCCAGCAGGCTGCTGTCGAAACTCGTCTTCTCGATGTCCACGACTGGGCTTTCAGCCTCTGCGGCCCCCGCATCCTGCGCGGATACGCCGCCCTGCTCCTCTCCGGGCAGCAGCGTTGCCGGGGCAAGCTCGAGGTCGGGCAATTCGAAATCGAGGCTGGCCGCCAGATCGGCGCTGGCTTCGTCGGCGGCGCCGTGCGCCTGAGCCGCACCAAGCTGGAGCGGAGTGAGCCCGATCGCACCGGCAGCGGGATCCAGCTCATCGATTTCGAGATCGAAGGTGAGGCCGGCATCCTCGGGCACCGCTTCCGTTGCCTTCTCGCCTTCGGTCGAGACAGGCACCTCGTCGCCGAGATCGAGTTCGAAGTCGATGATCCCGGTGTCGAGCGTGGCATCGGTTTCGAAATCGGGCACCGCTGCGGCTTCGAGCGCCGCCAGTGCCTGCTCGGCGTCCGGGAGTGCAGAACCATCGTCGCCGTTTTTGTCACCGCCGAACTGGCTCAGGTCGCCCGGCACCATCCACGTATCGCGCATTTGCGACTGGCTCGGCTCGACCGGCAGGGAACTGGTGAAATCAAGGCCGGCAAGCGAGGCCGGCGGCTCCGTTTCCGGCCCGTTGTCAGCCTCCGGCGCCGCTTCGGCATCCCGCCCAGGCAGGCTCGCAGCCGCTGCAGCCACCGCGACCGCTCCTACCGGCACGCCAGCGGGAACCTCGGTCCACGGCTCGCTCTCGATACGTTGCTCCGCGTACAGCGGGTTCTCCGCATCGAGCTTGCGGCCGAGGGCGGCCGCCTTCTCCCAGTCCCCACCCTGCCCGTTGGTCTGAGCGAACAACTCGGTGGCGACGGTTTCGAACAGGCGGGCGTCCCGGCGCTGCGCGTAGATGTCCAACAGCTTGAGGTGGATCGCGGACCGCGCCGGATCGGCCTTGAGCGCATCCTGCAGGATCTCCTCGGCCTGCGCATCCCGTCCGTAAGCCATGTAGACGTCTGCCTCGGCAACCGGGTCGACGCCCTCGTCGGCATCGATCGCAGACAAGCCCGTCTGGCTGAAATCCGTTTGCATGATGCTGCTGGCACCGGTGTCGACGCTCTCCCCTCCCGCCGACGCGAACACGCCATGCCCCCCCGGGGCAAGTTCGCTGACCGCCTCGGGCGCAGGTACGGCCTGCTGCTTGCGCCGCTGCCGCAGCTTGATCCCTGCATATCCCAGCAACAAGGCCAGGATACCCGCGCCCCCCGCGACGACGGTCGGGTCGGCCATCATCGATTCCAGGAAGCTCGGTTCCGGCTCGGGCGGCGGAGGCGGAGGCCGGCGAACCGGCCGTTTCGGCGGAGCGGGCGGGGCTTCGGCCGCAGCGGGTGCCGCAGGCTGGGCCACTTCGGCCGCCTGAGCGGACGAAGGATCGGCGGCAGCCGGCGCTACGGGCGCCGGGGGTTCAGCCATCGTCGCCGCTGCGGAGGGCTCTGCCGCGACGGCGGACAGCGCTGCGACCGATGCCGCTGGCGCCTCGGAGACAGGCTCTGGCGCCGGCTCCGTCTTCGCTTCGCCCGCCGGCTGCTCGCCGCGCGCCTCCTGCTGCAGCTGGGCAAGCGGCGCATTGCGCAGTTGCAGCAGCTTCTGCATGTCGCTGATGCTCGACTCGAGCTGGGCCAGCCTGGCATTGGCCTCTTCCAGCGCTCTGTCGCGCGCGGCCAGTTCCTCTTCCAGCGCGTGCAGACGGCTGTCGGCATCGTCGCTGCCAGCGCCGTCCTCGGGCTGGCTGCGGGAAACCTTGACCTGGTCTCCTGCATCGGCGGCCGGCCGGGCTTCTTCGACACGGGGCACGATCTTGCCGCCGCTCTCCTGCTCGGCCGCAGTCTGAGGCGCCGGTGCGCGGCGGGCCGCAGCAGCGGCCAACCCACGGCGATAGGCATCGAAGTCGGCGGACTGGGCACGGATCTCGCGCCGGGCCTCCGCGGGCGCAATGCTGCGCGCAGCTTCGGCATCGGGAACGGTGAGCACCTCGCCCGCACGCAGGCGATTGATGTTTCCGCCGTCGAAGGCATCGCGGTTCGCGCGATACAGGGCGACCAGCATCTGGTCGAGCGTCACGCCCGGCTGGGTATTTTCGTTTGCGATCCTGTTCAGGGTATCGCCGCGGCGTACGGTATAGGATTCGGGAGCGGCACGCCGCGCCGGCGAAGCGGGCCTCGGCTGCACGGAGGCCGCTGGCATGGGACGCACGGCCGGCGCATCGACGGCAGCCGCAAGCGGCTGGGGCGAGGCGACATCAACCGGATCGAGCAGGAAGGTGTATTCCCGCGCCACGCGCCCGTTGGCCCAATCAAGCTCCACGAGAAGGTCGACGAAGGGGTCATTGATCGGCCTATCGCTGGACAGGCGGATGACGGGACGCGATGCGCGCGTATCCACACTGACCCGGATGGCCGCGGCGGCGGCCGAATACGCGATGTTCGCGCGCTGGAATGCGTCGGGCGAAGCAATGCTCGCCGCCAGCGACTGCAGTTCCTGCGCGGTTGCGCTGACCTGGATTTCCGCACGCAGCGGCTGGCCGAGCCCGCTGAAGACATTGATCTGTCCAAGGCCCGCTGCCTGCGAGCCCAGCGGTATCGACGCAATGGCAAGCGCGATCAGGGATGCCTTGAGCGAGGTGTTCATCATGGTCTTCAAACTGCGTTTCCCCCGAAAGCCGAGCTTTCCTGTCGAAAAGCGTCATGGTTTGGGCTAGGAATCTAGCATTTTCCCGGACAAGCCGCAGCAATCCGCGCCAATTCGCGGGCTTGCGGCGTGAATTAGTTCCCCGGCCGCACGCCCTTCCGGAAAAAAGAAGGGGGCCGCAGCCCCCTTTGGTCACGGCATGGAATGCCGATTCTCAACGCTCGATCAGGATGCGCAGCATGCGGCGCAGCGGCTCGGCGGCCCCCCACAGCAACTGGTCGCCGACCGTGAATGCACCGAGGTAATCAGGCCCCATCGCCATCTTGTGCAGGCGGCCGACCGGCACCGACAGCGTGCCGGTGACGGCGGTCGGCGTCAGTTCGCGCTCGGTGATCTCGCGGTCGTTGGGCACCACCTTCACCCACTGGTTGGCGCCGGCGATGATGTCGCTGATCTCGTCAAGCGGCACGTCCTTCTTCAGCTTGATCGTCAGCGCCTGCGAATGGCAGCGCATCGCGCCGATGCGCACGCACAGGCCGTCGATCGGAATCGAGCCCGGAGTACGGAAGGCCGGATTGCCGAGGATCTTGTTGCATTCGGCGCCGCCCTTCCATTCTTCCTTGCTCTGGCCGTGCTCGACCGGCACGTCGATCCACGGGATCAGGCTGCCGGCGAGCGGCGTATTGCGGAAGTTCTTCTTCGGGAAGCCGTCCGAACGCATGGTCTCGGCGACCTTGCGGTCGATCTCGAGGATGGCCGACGCTGGATCGGCCAGCAGATCCTTGACCGAATCGTGGATGCTGCCCATCTGGCTGATGAGTTCGCGCATGTTCTGCGCGCCGGCGCCCGAGGCTGCCTGGTAGGTCATCGCCGAGATCCACTCGACCAGGCCGTGCCGGAACAGACCGCCGAGGCCCATCAGCATCAGCGACACGGTGCAGTTGCCGCCGATCCAGTTGCGGCCGCCCTTGGCCAGCGCCGCATCGATGACGTCGCGGTTGACCGGGTCGAGGACGATCACCGCGTCGTCGTTCATGCGCAGCGCGGACGCGGCGTCGATCCAGTGGCCGTTCCAGCCGGTGGCGCGCAGCCTGGGGAAGACGTCCTTGGTGTAATCGCCGCCCTGGCAGGTCACGACCATGTCGCAGGCCTTCAGCGCATCGATGTCCGTCGCATCCTGCAGCGGTTCGGCGGCTTCCTTGCCGCCGAAGGACGGCGCCTTGCCGCCGGCATTCGACGTGGAGAAATACACCGGCTCGATGAAGGCGAAGTCGCCTTCCTCGACCATGCGCTGCATCAGCACGGAACCGACCATGCCACGCCAGCCAACCAGACCGACTCGATTCATGTTCATCACTCTCAGCAAAAACGTTTCTCGAAAGACTCTTGCAGATGCAACAGCTTACAGCGCCGCGATCACCGCGTCGCCCATCTCGCGGGTGCCGACCTTCTTCGTTCCCGGTTCGTGGATGTCACCGGTGCGCAGGCCCTGCGCCAGCACCTTCTTGACCGCATTCTCGATGCGCAGCGCGGCTTCCTCCTGATTGAAGGTATAGCGCAGCATCATCGCTGCCGACAGGATGGTGGCGAGCGGGTTGGCGACGCCCTTGCCGGCGATGTCCGGCGCCGAGCCGTGCGAAGGCTCGTACAGACCCTTGTTGTTGGCGTCGAGCGAGGCCGACGGCAGCATGCCGATGGAGCCGGTCAGCATCGAAGCCTCATCCGACAGGATGTCGCCGAACATGTTGCCGGTGACCATCACGTCGAACTGCTTGGGCGCGCGCACCAGTTGCATCGCGGCATTGTCGACCAGCATGTGGCTCAGTTCGACGTCCGGATAGTCCTTGGCGACTTCCTCGGCAATGTCGCGCCACAGCTGGGTGCATTCGAGCACGTTCATCTTGTCGACCGAGCACAGCTTCTTGCCGCGCTTCTGCGCCGCTTCGAAGGCCACCTTGAGGATGCGGCGGATTTCGTACTCGGCGTAGATCATGGTGTTCCAGCCCACACGCTGCTGCGTGCCGTCGACCTCGCGGGTCTCGATGCCGCGCGGCTGGCCGAAGTAGATGTCGCCGGTGAGTTCGCGCACGATCAGGATGTCGAGGCCGGCGACGACTTCGGGCTTGAGCGAGGACGCATTGGCCAGTTCCGGGTACAGGATCGCGGGACGCAGGTTGGCGAACAGGTTCAGATCCTTGCGGATGCCGAGCAGGCCACGCTCCGGACGCTGCTCGCGCGGCAGGCCGTCCCACTTCGGGCCGCCGACGGCGCCGAGCAGCACTGCGTCGGCTTCGCGCGCGAGCTTCTGCGTGGCTTCAGGATACGGCGTGCCGGTCGCATCCACGGCGCAGCCGCCGAGCAGCCCCTCTTCCATCTCCGCCTTGAGATCGAGCGCACGCAGCACGCGCACGGCCTCCGCCATGATCTCCGGACCGATGCCGTCACCCGGCAGCACGCAAATCTTCATCGAATCTGTTCCTCGTGTTCGTCGAGCCCTCTCCGGGCTCAAGCGTAATAGTAGGGATGCTGCGCGCGGCGCTTCTGCTCGAAATCGCGAATCTTGTCGGCGTGGCGCAGCGTCAGGCCAATGTCGTCCCAACCGTTGAGCAGGCACTCCTTGCGGAACGGATCGATGTCGAATCCGATCGCTTTGCCGTCCGGACGGGTAATGGTCTGCGCGGCAAGATCGACGATCAGGCGGTAGCCCTCGGTCGCCTCGCACTGGCGAAAGAGTTCATCGACCTCGGCGACATCGAGCCTGATCGGCAACAGGCCGTTCTTGAAGCTGTTGTTGAAGAAGATGTCGGCGAAGCTCGGCCCGATCAGCACACGGAAGCCGTAGTCCTCCAGTGCCCAGGGCGCGTGCTCGCGCGAGCTTCCACAGCCGAAGTTGTCACGCGTCAGCAGGACTTGCGCCCCCTGGTAGCGTTGCTGATTGAGCACGAAATCCGGGTTGAGCGGACGCTTGCTGTTGTCCTGGCCCGGCTGGCCAACGTCGAGATAGCGCCATTCGTCGAAGGCGTTGGGGCCGAAGCCGCTGCGCTTGATCGACTTCAGGAACTGCTTCGGGATGATGGCGTCGGTATCGACGTTGGCCCGGTCGAGCGGCGCGACCAGGCCGTCGAGCTTGGTAAACGGCTTCATTATTTCACTGCCCTCTGGATGGCCTCGCCACCCTTTTCGATATCCTTGCCAATGCCATGCACGGTGTTGCAGGCGCCGAGCGACAGCCCGGCAAGCACGGCGGCGAGAACCATTGCGGCTTTTTTCATCGGCACGACTCCTTGCGGACCCGCACGTTTCAGGCGAGCTGGCGCACGTCGGTGAAGTGGCCGGTCACCGCGGCAGCCGCGGCCATCGCCGGGCTGACGAGGTGCGTGCGGCCGCCTGCGCCCTGCCGGCCCTCGAAATTGCGGTTCGAGGTCGAGGCGCAGCGCTCGCCCGGTTCGAGGCGGTCGGCGTTCATCGCCAGACACATCGAACAGCCCGGCTCGCGCCATTCGAAGCCGGCGGCGACGAAGATCTCGTGCAGCCCCTCCTCTTCGGCCTGGCGCTTGACCAGCCCGGAACCCGGCACCACCAGCACACGGCGGACGTTGGCGGCCTTCTGGCGCCCTTTCGCCACCGCGGCGGCTTCGCGCAGGTCTTCGATGCGCGAATTGGTACACGAACCGATGAAGACCTGATCGACCTCGATGTCGGTGATCGGCGTGTTCGGCTCCAGCCCCATGTACTTCAGCGCGCGCTCGACGCCTTCCCGGCGTACCGGGTCGGCCACTGCGGCGGGATCGGGCACGCGGCCTTCGACCGTCGTGACCATCTCGGGCGAAGTGCCCCAGGTGACCTGCGGCAGGATGTCCTCGGCCTTCAGTTCGATGAGCTTGTCGAACTGCGCGCCCTCGTCGCTCTTCAGCGTGCGCCAGTAGGCCACGGCCTGTCCCCACGCCTCGCCCGTAGGCGAGAACGGGCGATCCTTGAGATAGTCGATGGTGGTTTCATCCACGCCGACCATGCCGGCGCGCGCACCTGCCTCGATCGCCATGTTGCAGATCGTCATGCGGCCTTCCATCGACAACGCACGGATGGCGCTGCCACCGAACTCCATCGCGTAGCCGGTGCCGCCGGCGGTGCCGATCCTGCCGATGATCGCGAGCACGACGTCCTTGGCGGTGACACCCTTCCCGAGCTGGCCATCGACGCGGATGAGCAGGGTCTTCGATTTCTTCTGCAGCAGGCACTGCGTCGCCATCACGTGCTCGACCTCGGACGTGCCGATGCCGTGCGCCAGACAGCCGAAGGCGCCATGCGTGGACGTGTGCGAGTCACCACAGACGACGGTCATGCCCGGCAGCGTGGCGCCGTTCTCCGGACCGATGACGTGTACGATGCCCTGCCGTTCGTCCCTGAACGGGAAATAGGCGAGCGAACCCACTTCGCGGATGTTGGCGTCCAGGGTTTCGACCTGCTGGCGCGAAACGGGATCCAGGATGCCGCGCTCCCAGTGGTCGGTCGGGGTGTTATGGTCGGCGGTCGCAACGATCGAGCTGATGCGCCACGGCTTGCGCCCGGCCAGCTTCAGCCCTTCGAAGGCCTGCGGGCTGGTAACTTCGTGCACCAGATGGCGATCGATGTAGATCAGTGCGGTACCGTCGGCCTCTTCATGGACGACGTGACTGGACCAGAGCTTTTCGTACAGGGTTTGAGCTGCCATCCCGTGTATTCCGCGCAAAAAAAGAAACCGATTATTTCACAAAGCGGTCAAGACAGGCCACATCCCCCCTTGCCGCAAGCCTTTCCACCCTGGGTGCTCAGCGTCGCGCGGCCTGATACAGCGGCATGACCTTTGACGCGTAGTCGGCGAGGTCGCGCTGGCGGCTAGCATGCGAAGGGTGGGTGGACAGCCACTGCGGCGGCGCACCGGAGGACTGGGTGGCCATCTTGTCCCACAGGGTCACCGCGGCACGCGGATCGTAGCCCGCACGCGCCGCCAGCTCCACGCCCATGCGGTCGGCCTCTGTTTCATGTTCGCGCGAATTGGGCAGCTCGAAAGTGACCTGGGCCACCTTGCCCATGAGGTCCTGGCCCACCTGCCCGACGCCGAGTACGGCGCCCGCCACCGACAGGCCGATGCCGGTGGCCATCGACTTCGATATGCGCTCCCGCGCATGCTCACGCAAGGCATGCGCGATCTCGTGCCCCATGACCGCCGCGATCTCGTCGTCACTGAGCTTGAGGCGATCGATCAGCCCGGTGTAGATCGCCATCTTGCCACCGGCCATGCACCAGGCATTGAGCTCGTCCGAGCTGAAGACGTTGACCTCCCACTTCCAGGCGGGCGCATCCGAACGGAACACGCCGGTATGCGGCGTGAGCCGCGCCACGATGCGGCGCACGCGCTGCACGGTGGCCGCATCACGGTTCAGCGCATTCTTCTTGCGCGCCTCGTTGAGCATTTCCTGGTACTGCTTGCCCGACGCCTGCTCCACTTCCTGCGCCGACACCATCATCATCTGCGAACGCTGCACGCCGACCGCGCCCGCCTGCGTCGTCTGCACGGTCTGGCAGGCGACCGTGATCGTGGCTGCCAGCACCGCGGGCAGCAGGCTTGCGTACATGGATTTCATTCACATCCTCCTCAAGAACCGCGCACTCAAGAACTCGTGGCCTCGCCCGCCCTCGGCGCCGGCCAGCCGCGCACCAGCCAGACGAGCCCCGCCAGCGCGAACACCGACCCGAGCGTGAAGGTCCATTCAGGCCCCACGGCGTCCCAGGTGTAGCCGCTGAGCAAGCCGCCCAACATGCCGCCCGCACCGAAGGAGATGCTGCCGTACAACGCCTGCCCACGTGATTGGAGCCGTCCGCAAAACCAAAGGTTCACCACCGCGATCGCCGCCGCATGATAGGCGCCGAACGTGGCGCCGTGCAGCACCTGGGCGAACAGCAGCACGGGCAGGCTGCCTGCCCCCCAGCCGATCAGCGCGAAACGGAGCACCGCGCATGCGAAGGAGAAGAGCAGTATCCCGCGCAGGCTGAAACGCCGCGTGATGCGCGGCATCAGCATGAAGACGATGATCTCCGCCACCACGCCCAGCGTCCACATCCAGCCGACCAGCGCCTTGCCGTAACCTTCATCCACGAGGTAGATCGAGTAGAACACGTAGAACGCCCCGTGTGCCGCCGACATCAGGAAGCAGGCGCCGAATAGCGCCCTGACCTCGGGCCGGCGCAGGGTGTCACGCAGGCTGGGCGCTGCACGCGCAATCTGCGACGGCACCGATTCCGGAATGGCGAAGGAGCACGCCAAGACGCCTGCCAGGATGGCGGCCGTGACCCATAGCACCGACTCGATGGCGACATGATCCAGCGCCTGCCCCAACGCCAGCACCGCCACGATGAAGCCGACCGACCCCCATGCCCGTATGCTGCCGTAGCGGTGCCCCTCTGCGCCCAGGTGCGAGAAGGCCAGCCCTTCGATCAAGGGCAGCGCCGCACTCCAGAAGAAGGCCATCAGCGCCATCGCGGCGAACAGGCCGGCGAACTCGGTGGTCATGAAGAAACCCGAGAAGCCGACCAGGCTCATCAGCGCGGACAGGCGCACGATCGCCACCCGCATGGCGAGGCGTTCGGCGAGCCAGCTCCACATGTTCGGCGCCAGCACCCGCATCAGTTGCATCAGCGACATCAGCAACGCGATTTCGGTCGCCGTCAGCGACGCAGCCTGCAGGTACAACGCGAAATAAGGCGAGAACGCGCCGACGAAGCCGAAGTAGAAAAAGTAGTACGCCGACAGACGCCAGTATGGAAGCATCGAAATGGCTCTACGACAGACTGCTCAGGCAATGCCGGAATCGAACCGCGGGAGCGCCGGCCTCCGCACGCGGCGAGCCGCGGAAGCACGGGGGGGGTGGCCGGCTTTCCCACGGCTGCGCGCCTGATTCAGCGCGGTGAAGGCAGGCGCTGTCCACCTGCGGGGGCGAGCGCCGGAACCTGGGGCGTGTCGGTGCGCACATCGCCGCATTGTGCGCGGTGGCGCAGCGCGTGGTCGATCAGCACGAGCGCCAGCATGGACTCGGCAATCGGCGTCGCGCGGATGCCGACGCAGGGGTCGTGCCGGCCATGCGTATTGACGATCGCCGGTGCGCCCTGGCGGTCGATGGAGCGGCGATCGAGGCGGATGCTGGAAGTCGGCTTGATCGCGATGCTGGCGATGATGTCCTGCCCGGTGGAGATGCCCCCCAGCACGCCGCCGGCGTTGTTCGACAGGAAGCCCTCCGGCGTCATTTCGTCGCCGTGCTCGGTGCCACGCTGGGCGATCGAGGCGAATCCCGCGCCGATCTCCACCCCCTTTACCGCATTGATGCTCATCATCGCGTAGGCGATGTCCGCGTCCAGGCGGTCATAGACCGGCTCGCCCCAACCCACCGGCACGCCGCTGGCGACCACGTCGATGCGCGCCCCGATGGAGTCACCCGACTTGCGCAGTTCGTCCATGTAAGCCTCGAGCCGCGGCACGATGCCGGCATTCGGCGCGAAGAAGGGATTGCGCTCGACCGCGTCCCAGCTCTCGAACGGAATGTCGATCGGGCCGAGCGCCGTCATGCAGGCGCGGATCACGATGCCGTGGCGTTCCTTCAGCCACTTCCTGGCGATCGCGCCGGCAGCGACGCGCACCGCGGTCTCGCGCGCAGACGAACGGCCGCCGCCGCGGTAGTCGCGGATGCCGTACTTCTGCCAGTACGGATAGTCGGCATGCCCCGGGCGGAAAGTGTCGGCGATATTGCCGTAATCCTTGCTGCGCTGGTCCTGGTTGCGGATCAGCAGGCCGATCGGCGTTCCGGTGGTGAGCCCCTCGAACACCCCGGACAGGATTTCGACCTCGTCCGGCTCGCGGCGCTGGGTGACATGCCGCGAAGTACCCGGCTTGCGGCGGTCGAGCTCGGCCTGAATGTCGGCCACGCTCAGCGCCAGACCCGGCGGGCAGCCATCGACGACACAGCCGATGGCCGGACCGTGCGACTCGCCGAAGGACGTGACGGTGAAGAGGGTACCGAGGGTGTTTCCGGACATGGTTCTCCTGCCTGGTCGGCGCAAAAAGAGAGAAGGGGATGGGACGCGAGTCTAGCACGCACCCCATCCCCTTCGGCCGTGGCGCCCGCGCGCCACCGGGGGCTCAGAGGAAGAAACCCTCCAGGCGCTCGAAGACCTCGTGCCCGGCGCCATGGTGGCGCACGTTGAGCACGTCCTCCAGCTTTTCGACCTGGCGCACCATCTGCTCCAGCCGGTGGTCGTCGAACACCAGCAGCCAGATCCGCGAGCGCTTGCCGTCGGACACCGGCATGCACAGGATGCCCTCGACGTTGAAGGCGCGGCGCGCGAAGAGATTGCAGATGTGGCTCATCACCCCGGGGTGGTTGTTCACATCCAGTTCGAGGACGACCTTGGCAAAGCTGGCTTGCGGCAGCGGGTCGGCAACCTGTTCGATCATCATCAGCCTCCGATCATTTCGGTGTTGGCGGCACCCGGCGGCACCATGGGATAGACGAATTGCTCGCGATCGATCGTCGCGTGGATCAGACACGGCCCGGGCTCGTTGAGCGCCTTGGCCAGCGCGGCGCGCGGATCATCGGCCAGGTCGAGATCCAGCGCCGGCACGCCGAAACCCTCGGCGATCTTCACGAAATCGGGCTCGGTGCGGTACCTGGAGGCGAACTGGCGCTTGCCGTAGAACAGGGCCTGCTGCTGGTACACCAGGCCGAGCGCATTGTTGTTCATCAGCACGATCTTGACGTTGAGCCCTTCCTCGGCCAGCGTCGCAAGCTCCTGGATGTTCATCTTGAAACTGCCATCGCCCGAGAAGCACACCACGGTGCGCTCCGGTTCGGCCAGTGCCGCCCCCATCGCGGTCGGCAGGCCGAAGCCCATCGTTCCCAGGCCGCCCGAGGTCAGCCACTGGCGCGGGCGGCGGAAGGGATAGGCCTGGGCGACCCACATCTGGTGCTGGCCGACATCGGTGGCGATCACGGCTTCGTCATCGAGGGCATCGGCCACGGCCTTGACCAGGCCGTAATGGCTGCGCGGATCGTCGATGGCGGGAAACTGCATCGGGAAGCGCTGCTTGAGATCCGCAACCCGGGCCAGCCAGTCCTGGCGCAGCGTCACCTTGACGCGCGGCAGCAGGGCTTCGAGCGCCTCGGTCACATCGGCATGGATCGCGACATGGGCGTTCTTGATCTTGTGCAGTTCGGAACGGTCGACATCGATATGCACGATCTTCGCATTCGGGCAGAACTGCGCCGCACGGCCGATCGCGCGGTCGTCGAAACGGGCGCCGACGCAGATCAGCAGGTCGGCCTCCTCGAGAACGAAGTTGGTGTAGCGCGCACCATGCATGCCGAGCATGCCGACCGACAGCGGGTGATCCATCGGCATCGCGCCAAGCGCCATCAAGGTCATCGTCGCCGGCAGCCCGCCCTGCTCCGCCAGTTGCACCGCGAGCGGCGCGGCGCCGGAATGGACCACGCCGCCGCCCAGATAGAGCACTGGCCGCGCAGCTTCGTTGATCATCCGCGCAGCGCTTTCGATGGCCGCCATGTCGAGCTGTGGCGCCATGTCGGCAACGGCCGGCGGCGGAAACTCGCCCACTTCGACGAGCTGGTTCTGCACGTCCTTGGGCACGTCGATCAGCACCGGACCGGGACGGCCGGACATGGCGATGCGGAACGCGTCGGGCACGACGTCGAGCAGTTCGGCGGCGGAGCGGACCAGGAAATTGTGCTTGGTGATCGGCACCGTGATGCCGTAGATGTCGACTTCCTGGAAGGCGTCGGTGCCGATCATCGATTGCGGCACCTGGCCGGTGATGATGACCATCGGAATGGAATCCAGACAGGCATCGGCAATCGCGGTGACGAGGTTGGTCGCGCCGGGGCCGCTCGACGCAATGCACACTTGCGGCACGCCGGACACGCGCGCCATGCCCTGGGCCATGAAACCGGCGCCTTGCTCGTGACGCGCCAGCACGTGGCGGATCTGCGTACTGGCCGACAAGGCATCGTAGAACGGCAGGATGGCGCCGCCAGGAAGACCGGCGATGGTACGCACGCCCTGGCGTTCGAGAAGGCGCACGATCAGTTGCGCGCCGGTGAGTTGGGTCATGATGCTCTCCTTGTTTTCAATTTCAGCGACATCACCGGCGCGGCTCCAGAATGCAAAAACCCCCGCCGGGCTTGCGCGCCGACGGGGGTTTGGAATCCTGCAGTTCGAGTGTTCTGTCCCGTTACGACGCGTGCGTGCCTACGCTTACTACGCGTACGGCTACGAATACGACAGCGAAGAAACGGGCGGCAGAGTGCATGGCGACTCGAAATGGATTGCAGGCGTGATCAGACCACGAACGCGCCGTGAACACAAGCGCTTCGTCGAGAAAAGCCCCGCCGGGAATCCTACGCATTGCCGCGCACGCTCCCTTCGCGAAGCTCGCGACGCAGGATCTTGCCGACGTTGCTCTTCGGCAGTTCATCGCGGAACTCGACCCGATGGGGAACCTTGTACCCGGTCAGGTTCTCGTGGCAGTAGGCGATCAATTCCGCCTCGGTCAGACTCGGATCCTTACGCACCACGAACACCTTGACCGCCTCGCCGCTGCGCTCATCCGGCACCCCCACCGCCGCGACCTCGATCACGCCCGGATGGCTGGCGACGACGTCCTCGACCTCGTTCGGATAGACATTGAAGCCCGACACCAGAATCATGTCCTTCTTGCGATCGACGAGGGTCACGAAGCCCTTGTCGTCGACGACGGCGATGTCGCCCGTGCGCAGGAATCCGTCCGGCGTGAAGACCCGCGCCGTATCGTCGGGACGGTTCCAGTAGGCCTGCATGACCTGCGGCCCGCGCACGCAAAGTTCGCCACGCTGGCCGACCGGCTGCTCGACGTCGGCATCATCACGGATGCTGATCTCCGTCGAAGGCACCGGCAAGCCGATGGAGTGGTTGAACTCGGGCAGATCGAGCGGATTGATCGTGACGGCGGGCGAGGTCTCGGTCAGGCCATAGGCTTCGACCAGGGCAATGCCGGTCACCTTGCGCCATTTCTCGGCAACCGCCTTCTGCACGGCCATGCCTCCCCCCAGGGAAACACGCAGGTTGGAGAAATCGAGACTGGCGAAATCCGGATTGTTCAGCAGGGCGTTGAACAAGGTGTTGACGCCCGTGATGGCCGTGAACTTGTGCTTGCGCAACTCCTTGACGAAACCCGGGATGTCCCGCGGATTGGTGATCAGCACGTTGGTCGCGCCGATCTTGAAGAAGGTCAGGCAGTTCGCCGTCAGCGAAAAGATGTGATAGAGCGGCAGCGCGGTGATGATCACCTCCTCGCCCTCGTGCAGGAATGGGCGAATCCAGGCATGCGCCTGCTGCAGGTTGGCGATGATGTTGCGATGGGTCAGGACCGCCCCCTTCGCCAGTCCCGTCGTACCTCCCGTGTATTGGAGGAAGGCGATGTCGTCATGCCCGAGTTCCACCGGCTGCAGGCGGTGGGACGCCCCGCGGGCCAGCGCGTCGCCGAAATGCACCGCGCCGTCGAGACGCCAAGCGGGGACCATCTTCTTCACCCGGCGAACGATGAAATTCACCAGCATCGACTTCGGAAAGCCCAGCATCTCACCCAGGCTGGTGACCACCACATGCTTCACCGGGAGCCGCCTGCGTACCTGCTCGAGCGTATGGGCGAAGTTCTCTACGATGACGACAACATCGGCACCCGCATCGCGCAGCTGGTGTTCCAACTCGCGCGCCGTGTACAGCGGATTGACATTGACGACGGTGTAGCCCGCACGCAGCGTGCCGAACAAGGCGACGGGATACTGCAACAGGTTGGGCATCATCAAGGCGACGCGCGCGCGCGCCGGCAGCTTCAGTTCCCCCTGCAGATAGCCGGCAAACTGCGCCGACAAGCGGTCGAGTTCGCCATAGGTGATGCCCTTGCCCATGCAGATGTAGGCGGTGCGCGAGGCGAAACGGCGTACCCCCTGCTCGAAAAGATCGGCTATCGAACGGAATTCGTCGACGTCGATCTCGGCGGGCACGCCGGCGGGATAGCTTTGCAGCCAGATTTTGTCCACGGTGTCTCCTCCTTTTGTTGGAAAAAACGCTGACCGAGCCCGGCTCGGCCAGCCCCGCCCTCCCGAGGCGTCGGGCGGACACCCGATGGGTCCGCCACTTCATTCCAACTGCCACCCCGCCCCTGTTTTATATGTACGGTGCGTGGATGCCGCATGCCCGAAAACATGCTCTGGAGGGGCAGCGGCACGATGGCCGCCACCGCCCTGAGGCTTCTCAGCCCCTCATCTGCTTCAGCCTTCCTCCTCCTGTGCCGGCCAGTTCCGGATGTAATTCTTCAGCATTCGGTTCTCGAAGCTCTGCTCCTCGAGCACCGCCTTGGCAACGTCGTGGAAGCTGACGACGCCGAGCAGCGTCTGTCCATCCATGACAGGCAGATAGCGCTGATGGTGCTCCACCATCATGCGTCGCAACTCGTCCATTTCCATGTTCGGCGAGGCCGACTGCGGGTCGCCGATCATCACATCCTCGACGGCGAGCGACTGCCAGTCCGCCGCGCCGCGCCGGACACCTTGCAGCACCTCGCGGAAGGTCAGCATGCCGACCATCTGGCCGCGCGAAAACACCACGAGCGAACCCACGTCCTGCTCGTTCATGATCTCGATCGCTTCAGCGACACTCTTGTTCGGCGCAATGGTGAACAGCACCTTGCCTTTGATCGCGAGAATTTCGCTAACCAGCATGTTGATCTCCCTGCCTCGATCCGATCGGATCCTTCGCGTTATCGATGCACCATCTTAGTGTATCGGCAGACGGCCGGAAAGGCGCCAGGCCGGCGCCCTGACGGCTCAGCGCAGCAGTTCCCCTAGCTTGCCCTTCACCTTCGCCCAGTCCTCGGCATCGGGCAGGGCATCCTTGCGCTCGACGATCGGCTTCCACTGCTTCGAAAGCTCGGCGTTGAGCGCGATGAACCCCTGCTGGTCGGAGGGCACGTCGTCCTCCGCATAGATCGCCTCGACCGGACATTCGGCCACGCACAAGGTGCAGTCGATGCACTCTTCCGGATCGATCACCAGGAAGTTCGGCCCTTCGCGGAAGCAATCCACCGGACAGACATCGACGCAGTCGGTGTATTTGCAGCGGATACAGGACTCGGTCACCACATAAGCCATTTTTTTCTCCAACCCGATTTGGCCAGCCACGAGACAGGCGCACACAGACGACAATATAGTGCAGGCATTTGCGTTTTCGCCACGCTCTGCGAACGAAGTGCGTTTTCGCAGCATCGATTCTCTTGACGTCCGCCCCGGCATGGCATAAGTTTCCGTCGAATTCTTCAGAGAAGGCTCTCTGCTTCTCTTCAAGGTGCGCGGTTCCGTCCACCTTGCCCCCATATCCGTAGTACCCAGCGAGGTGTGTCTGCCTCGTCAATACCCGCCACCCCTGATGTGAGGAATCATGAGCGAGCATATTCACTATGTGACCGACGGCAACTTCGACGCCGAAGTGCTGCAGTCCCAGACTCCTGTTCTGGTCGATTACTGGGCCGAATGGTGCGGTCCGTGCAAGATGATCGCACCCATCCTCGACGACGTCGCCAAGGACTACGCCGGCAAGCTCAAGGTCGCCAAGCTCAATATCGACGAAAACCAGGACACGCCTGCCAAGTATGGCATCCGCGGCATCCCGACGCTGATGCTGTTCAAGGGTGGCAATATCGAAGCGACCAAAGTGGGCGCCCTTTCCAAATCTCAACTGACCGCCTTCATTGACAGCAACATCTAAGCCGGACCAAGCTCCGGCCCGTTCTCGCGGGGCTTCGCGCGCTCGTCGCCGCGGCGCGCGCAACCGCGACGGTAATTCCCCCCAGAATCCGCAGATCGAAGACGACCTGTTCGACGTCGAGAACGCCGGCGAGGAAAACTCCACGCCGCGCGACTCCAGCGTCCCCGCGCTTCACCTGTCCGAACTCAAGGCCCTGCACGTCAGCGAACTGCTGCAGATGGCCATGGAGAGCGGCGTCGAAGGCGCGAACAGGCTGCGCAAGCAGGAACTCGTCTTCGCCCTGCTGAAGAATCGTGCACGCAAGGGCGAACCGATCTGTGGCGATGGCGCACTCGAAGTGCTGCCTGACGGTTTCGGCTTCCTGCGCTCTCCCGACACCTCGTATCTCGCCGGCACCGACGACATCTACGTCTCGCCATCGCAGATCCGGCGCTTCAACCTGCGCACCGGCGACACGATCGAAGGCGAGATCCGCACGCCGAAGGACGGCGAGCGCTACTTCGCGCTCACCAAACTCGACCGCATCAACGGCCGCCCGCCGGAAGAGTGCAAGAGCAAGATCCTGTTCGAGAACCTCACGCCCCTGCACCCGCAGGAATGCCTGAAGCTCGAACGCGACGTCCGCGGCGAGGAGAACATCACCAGCCGCGTGATCGACATGATCGCGCCGATCGGCAAAGGCCAGCGCGGCCTGCTCGTCGCCCCGCCCAAGAGCGGCAAAACGGTGATGCTGCAGCACATCGCCCATGCGATCACGTCCAACCATCCGGACGTCAAGCTGATCGTGCTGCTGATCGACGAGCGCCCGGAAGAAGTGACGGAAATGCAGCGTTCGGTAAAGGGCGAGGTCGTGGCCTCCACCTTCGACGAACCCGCCACCCGCCACGTCCAGGTCGCCGAGATGGTGATCGAGAAGGCCAAGCGCCTGACCGAGCACAAGTACGACGTGGTGATCCTGCTCGACTCGCTGACCCGCCTCGCGCGCGCCTACAACACCGTGGTGCCAGCTTCCGGCAAGGTGCTGACCGGCGGCGTGGATGCCAACGCCCTGCAGAAGCCCAAGCGCTTCTTCGGCGCAGCGCGCAACATCGAGGAAGGCGGTTCGCTGACCATCATCGCCAGTGCGCTGATCGACACCGGCAGCCGCATGGACGACGTGATCTACGAGGAATTCAAGGGCACCGGCAACATGGAGCTCCACCTCGACCGGCGCATGGCGGAAAAGCGCGTGTACCCGGCGATCAACGTCAACCGCTCGGGCACCCGCCGCGAAGAGCTGCTACTAAAGCCCGACGTGCTGCAGAAGGTCTGGATTCTGCGCAAGCTGCTGTACGGCATGGACGACATCGATGCGATGGAATTCCTGCTCGACAAGATCAAGGCCACCAAGGGCAACGCCGAATTCTTCGACGCCATGCGCTCCGGCCGCGGCTGATCAAGCATCTGCTCCATCAATACGAACGCCACCCTCGGGTGGCGTTCGCGTTTCCAGCGGCCCTGCGCGCAAACTCGGTCAGGAATAGTCGAAGAAGCCCTTGCCCGTCTTGCGTCCCAGGTAGCCGGCCTCGACCATTTCCACCAGCAGCGGCGCGGGACGGTACTTCGGGTCCTTGAAGCCCTCGAACAGCACCTGCATCACGGCCAGTTCCACGTCGAGCCCAATCAGGTCGCACAAGGCCAACGGGCCGATCGGGTGATTGCAGCCCAGCTTCATCGCCTCGTCGATTTCCGCTGCCGTAGCCAAGCCTTCGCCAAGAGCGAAGATCGCCTCGTTGATCATCGGACACAGCATGCGATTGACGACGAAACCCGGGCTGTTGCGCACCTTGACCGGTGTCTTGCCCAGAGCGCGGGCGACGGCCTCGACCTTGGCATAGGTCTCCGCGCTCGTCTGCAGGCCGCTGATGAGCTCCACCAGCGCCATCATCGGCACCGGGTTGAAAAAGTGCATGCCGATGACCTGGCTCGCTCGCCCCGTCGCAGCGGCTAGCTTGGTGATCGAGATCGAAGAGGTGTTGCTTGCAAGGATGGCGTCAGGCCTCATCGCTGCGTCGAGCTTGGCAAATATCTCGAGCTTCAACTGCAGATTCTCGGTCGCCGCCTCGATGACCAGGTCGCAATCACCGAGCGCCGACATCGTCGTAGCCGCCGTGATCCGCGCCAATGCGGCGTCCTTTTGCTCTACGCTCAGCTTTTCCTTCTTGATCAAGCGGTCGAGGCTCGCGCCGATCGTCGCCAAGCCGCGCTGTACCTGCGCCTCGCCGACATCCATCATCACCACATCCAAGCCTGAAACCGAGCAGGCCTGGGCAATGCCGTTGCCCATCGTCCCCGCACCCACCACACCAATCTTGCCGATACTCATCGCCTTCGCTCTCCAATCAGAATTTCGGATGACGCAACACCCATCGGACGACAGGCACCATACCGCTGCGTATGGTGTGCGACTCTAGCGGATAAATCGTGGCGGTGCCAGCATGGAAATCAGGATGGAAACCTTGCCTGCGCATCGCGGAGAAAAAACTCGCCTGCGTGCCACACGGACGAAGCGCACATGCACGAGATGCCTTGCCGGGGCGTGAACGTATAAAAGCCCTTGTTCATCACTGAACAAGGGCTTTTTCCTGGCGGAGTGGACGGGACTCGAACCCGCGACCCCCGGCGTGACAGGCCGGTATTCTAACCGACTGAACTACCACTCCGCGCTGAACTGCACCGGCAATCTGCCGGCTCCGCGACCCAGCCCATCGGGCTGGAACGCATCGAATTGGCGTCCCCACGGGGATTCGAACCCCGGTTATCGCCGTGAAAGGGCGGTGTCCTAGGCCTCTAGACGATGGGGACTGCGGTACTGCAACAACTCTTTTACTTCGATTTGGTGGAGGTAAGCGGGATCGAACCGCTGACCTCTTGCATGCCATGCAAGCGCTCTCCCAGCTGAGCTATACCCCCATCACCGAAGAGCGCGCATTATAGGACCCATGTCCCGGCCTGTAAACACCTGTTTTCAAGTTTCTGCATCACCCCTGCTCTCCGGCCGGACCGGAGCCAGCACCTTCCCGGGATTCATCAGGCCATGCGGGTCCAGCGCCTGCTTGACCGCCCTCATCATATCCATCTCCACAACCGATTTGTAGCGCAGGAGTTCATCACGCTTCAACTGCCCCAGTCCGTGCTCGGCGGAAATCGAGCCGTCGAACCCGGCCACGAGATCATGCACGATGCGATTGACCTCGGGCGTGCGAGAAATGAACTTCCGATTGTCCGCCGCCGCCGGCTTCGACAGGTTGTAATGCAGGTTGCCATCCCCGATATGGCCGAACGCGACGATGCGAACATCCGGCCAGGCGTGCTGCAAGGCCGCACGCGCGCGCTCCAGGAACGCGGGAATACGGCTCACCGGAATGGCGATGTCGTGCTTGATGCTGATGCCTTCGATCCGCTGCGCCTCGGAGATGTTCTCGCGTAGCGCCCACAGGGCTTCCGCCTGGGCGAGATTGCCTGCGACCACGGCGTCGCCGACCAGCCCCTGCTCGCTCGCCAGCGTCAACGCCCGTTCAAGTTCGGTGTCGAGTTCCGCATTGCAGGCACTATCCGACAGCTCCACCAGCACGCTCCATTCGCCCCCGGCCTGCAACGGAGGGCGCGCACCCGGGATGTGCTGCAGCACCAGGCCGAGCGCGGTGCCGCCGATGAGTTCGAAGGCCGTCACCCGATCACTGCAAACGGCGCGCATCATCCCGAGCAGCCGGACGGCCGCACCGGGATCCGGCACGGCAACCCACGCAGTAGCGCGCTGGCGGATGGCGGGAAACAGCTTCAGCACCGCTGCGGTAATGAAGCCCAGCGTCCCTTCCGCACCGATGAAGAGCTGCTTCAGGTCATAGCCGGTATTGTCCTTTCGCAGCCCGCGCAGGCCGTTCCAGATGCGGCCATCGGGCAGAACGGCCTCGAGCCCGAGGGTCAGCTCGCGCATGTTGCCGTAGCGCAGGACCTGCACACCGCCTGCGTTCGTCGATAGATTGCCGCCGACCGTGCAGCTTCCTTCGGATGCGAGCGACAGAGGGAAAAACCGATCGGCGGCAATCGCAGCCTGTTGCAGGCCTGCCAGGGTACACCCCGCCTCGATCATGATGGTGTTGTTATCGGCATCCACCGCCCGGACGCGATCAAGCCGCCCGAGGCTCAGGACCACCGCACGTCCGCCGCCATCCGGCGTCGCCCCGCCGCACAGGCCGGTATTGCCTCCCTGGGGCACCATGGGCACCCCGGCAGCGGCACACAGCCGGACGACGGCAGCCACCTCCTGCGTCGTTCCCGGACGGACGACGGCACACGCGGCACCATGATAGCGGCCACGCCAGTCGCTCAGATACGGGGCCATCTCCTTCGCATCGGTGAGCACATGACTGCCACCGACCGCTTGGCACAAACCCCGAATGAAGTCATCCACGGTCAAGCCCCTCGTATTGCATTGCGCGTTGCGCGAACTGCGCCTCCGACCACCCAGCCATGTTCAGTCTGAATCATGCCCGAGCACGTAGCGCAGCAAGGGCCGCATGCGCATCACCGCAGCCTCGCCTTCGGCCAGTGCTTCGGCGGCACGATGATAGTCCATCAATCCGAGCTGGCCGACACGGGGCGAAATCATGACGTCGGCCGGCTCACCGGCAAGGCGGCTGCGCGCGATGCGCACCTGCATGATGTTGAGGCTCGAACTGATGACGGACACCAGAGAGGGCTGCACCTCACCGTTGGAGGACGCTGGCCGCGGCACGGCGGACTCATCCCCGCCCCCGAAACCGAAGCGCGACAACAGGCGTTCCGTCCAGCCGGCCTCGGTTTCCTCCGAGGGCGTCGGCTCGATCGCCGCACGATGAAATGCCCGGCCAACCATGTCGGACCCCAGATCGACGGCAATCACGATGTCGGCCCCCATCGCACGGCACAAGGATACCGGAACGGGGTTCACCAGCCCGCCATCCACCAGCAGGCGCCCGCCGTGCATGACGGGCGTCATCAGCCCGGGAAGCGCGATCGAGGCACGCACCGCCGCCGAAACGCTCCCCTCCTGCAGCCAGACTTCGCGTCCGCTCGTCAGTTCGGTTGCGACGCAGGCGAAACGGGTATCGAGTTCGGAAAACTCGCGATCGACGAAATTGCGCTGGAAGAAACCGATGAGCTTGTCGCCCTTGATCAGGCCGCCTCGCAGCGATACATCCAGCAGGGAAACCACGTCCTGCCACTTGAGCGTTTCCGCCCACTGGGTCAGCTTGTCGAGATCACCCGAAGCCGCCGCGGCACCGACAAAAGCGCCGATCGAGCAACCGCATATAACTTCGGGCACGACCCCCTCCGCCGCCAGGGCGCGCAGCACACCGAGATGAGCCCATCCACGCGCGGCACCGCTCCCCAGCGCAAGGCCGATGACCGGCTCGCGCCGATGGCCCGGCGAAACGCGGCGATCGCCCGGTGCCAGCAGCGCCGGGCCGTTCATGACGCCCCCGCCTCGGCACCAGCGGCTGCGTCAGTCGAGCCGTTCGGCGTAGAGATCGTGGACATCGCAATCCGTGATGCGCACACGGACGAAGTCACCCGGTTCAAGCCCTTCGGCATCCGGGATGACCACCAGACCATCGATCTCGGGCGCATCGCCCGGCGATCGAGCGAGCGCGCCCTCCTCGTCGAGGTCGTCGACCAGGACCGTCATCTCGCGCCCGATCCTTGCCTCGAGGCGCTGGGTGGAAATGTCTTCCTGGAAATCCATCAGGCGCGCGCGGCGCTCCTCGCGCACCTCATCAGGAACCGCGCCTTCCAGTTGGTTGGCCGCCGCACCTTCCACCGGAGAATAGGCAAAGGCACCGACACGATCGAGCTGGGCCTCTTCGAGGAAATTCAACAACATCTCGAAATCTTCCTCGGTTTCGCCCGGAAAACCGGTAATGAAGGTCGAACGGATGGTCAGCTCCGGGCAGATGCTGCGCCACTTGCGCACGCGCTCGAGCACATTCTCGGCATTGGCAGGCCGCTTCATTGCCTTCAGGACACGCGGACTCGCATGCTGAAAGGGCACGTCGAGGTAGGGCAGGATCTTGCCTTCCGCCATCAGCGGAATCAGGTCATCCACACTCGGGTACGGATACACGTAGTGCATGCGAATCCAGATTCCCAGTTCGCCCAGCGCTTTCGCAAGATCGTAGAGCCTGGTCTTGAGCGGCTTGCCGCCCCAGAAACCGGTACGGTACTTGACGTCGACGCCATAGGCCGAGGTGTCCTGCGAGATCACTAGGATCTCCTTGACGCCGGACGCGGCCAGGGCTTCGGCTTCACGCATCACCTCATGGATCGGGCGGCTGACGAGATCGCCCCGCATCGATGGAATGATGCAGAAGGTGCAGCGGTGGTTACAGCCCTCGGATATCTTCAGGTAAGCGTAATGCTGCGGCGTCAGGCGAATACCCTGCGGCGGCACCAGGTCGGAGAAGGGATCGTGCGGCTTGGGCAAGTGCTTATGCACCGCATGCATGACCTCTTCCGCGGCATGCGGGCCGGTGACGGCCAGAACCTGCGGATGGGCAGCCAGCACGACGTCGTCCTTCGCCCCCAGACAGCCGGTCACGATGACCTTGCCGTTCTCGCTCAATGCTTCGCCGATGGCGTCGAGCGACTCCTCGACCGCAGCATCGATGAAGCCACAGGTATTGACGACGACGAGATCGGCATCGTCATACGAACCCGTGATGGCATAGCCTTCGGCACGCAGGCGCGTCAGGATGTGCTCGGAATCGACTGTCGCCTTCGGACAGCCCAGCGATACGAAGCCGACACGCGGCAGGTCCGGGGTCTTGAAAATGGTCATGCGCTGAATGGCCTGTCGGGGTCGGCGTGCTTGCCAGGGGCGGCAATCCTACACGAGCTTACTTGTGCGAGCCGCTCTTGTCGGAAGAAGATTTGGCGGAAGGAGAAACTTCTTCACCCTGCACGCCGTAAGTCGGAAACTTGAAACCGGTGAACATGTTGCGCGTCTGACTTTCGAGCTGCTCCTGCATCTGCTCGAACATCTTTTTCGACTGATCGACGTAGGCACCCATCATGCTCTGCAGCGCGGGCCCCTGGAAATTGAGGAACTGCGCCCACAAATCCTGTCCGACCGGGCTGTTCTCACCGTAGATCGAGCGCGCCTGGTCCTGCAGCTTGCCCTGCATCTCGGTGAAAGCCTTGATGTTGCTCTCAAGATACTTGCCCATCATGCCCTGCATGGCATTGCCATAGAAGCGGATCATGTGGGCCAGCAGATCGCTGGTGAACATCGGCGCCCCGCCCGCCTCTTCCTCGAGAATGATCTGCAGCAGGATGCTTCGGGTCAGATCCTCGCCGGTCTTGGCATCGACGACCTGGAACTCCTCGTGATTGAGGACGAGCTCCTTGACGTCCGCAAGCGTGATGTACGAACTGGTCCGCGTGTCATACAGACGGCGGTTCGGATACTTCTTGATCAGGCGCGACTGCTCGGGCATTTCCCCATCTCCTCGGCGGTGGCCAATCCGCTCTCCGCTCTTGAATGTCAAATATGATTATATCGCGCTGCGAAAACGAAACCCCGCCATTCGACGGGGTTTCGTGATTTCACGCATGGCACGGTGCAACATCAGCACATGTGCAGGCCACCGTTGATGTTGATGGTGGCGCCGGTGATGTAGGCGGCCTTGTCGGAGGCCAGGTAGGCACACAGGTCGCCGATCTCGTCCGGACGTCCGAGGCGCTTCATCGGCACGGTGTCGATGATGCCCTGGCGGATGTCGTCACGAATGGCCATGACCATGTCGGTACCGATATAGCCCGGGGCGATCGCATTGACCGTCACGCCCTTGGTGGCGAGCTCGGCAGCCAGCGCCTTCGTGAAGCCCAGCACGCCGGCCTTGGCGGTGGAATAGTTGGTCTGACCAGCCTGGCCCTTGACGCCATTGACCGAAGAGATGTTCACGATGCGGCCCCAGCCGCGCTCGGCCATCTTGGCGGACACGTGGTGGGTGACATTGAACAGGCTGTTGAGGTTGGTGTTGATCACGGCATCCCACTGGCCCTTCTCCATCTTCGGGAAGAACTTGTCGCGAGTGATGCCGGCGTTGTTGACCAGTACGTCGATCGGGCCGACTTCAGCCTCGATCTTGGCGACCATTGCGGCGCAGGATTCGTAGTTGGAGACGTCACCTTCGGCGGCAACGAAATCGAACCCCAAGTCGCGTTGAGCGGCAAGCCAAGCGTCCTTCTGCTCGAAGTTGGGCAGGCAGTTCGCAACGACCTTCAGTCCGTCCTTGGCCAGCGATTGACAAATCGCGGTGCCGAGACCACCCATGGCGCCGGTGACGAGAGCGATTTTCTGCGACATCTTGAAATCCTTCTGGATCTATTTTCGAGACCGAGAAAACCATCGCGAAACCACGATCCGGATGGGATCCTCGGCGTTTTGCGGCAGCGCGTCAGCTGCTTGGCCTTTGCATTATAGCTACTGCCGACAAATCTTGCTGCATCGCAATACGCCCCGGAATAGTGCATCGCAAAAAATGCCCCCACGCTCATCCGCTGCGCGAACTCGCTTCCCCAAGGGGGTGCCTTTCATCTTGGGGCGGCCCGGCGGCGAAAAAAACGGCACGCCCTCCGAAGGACGTGCCGCCTTCCCGCTCTGCAATGCAGACGATCAGAACATGTGCTGGCCGCCGTTGATGGAAATGTTGGCGCCGGTCACGAACGCGGCCTCTTCCGAAGACAGATAGGCGACCAGGCCCGCGATCTCTTCCGGCTTGCCCAAGCGGGACACGGGAATCTGCGGCAGTATCTTGGAGTCGAGAATCTCCTGCGGAATCGCCATCACCATCTTGGTACCGATGTAACCCGGCGAGATGGTGTTGACCGTCACCCCATTGCGCGCCACTTCCAGTGCCAGCGCCTTGGTGAAGCCGTGCATGCCGGCCTTGGCGGCAGAATAGTTGGTCTGGCCGAAGGCGCCCTTCTGACCGTTCACCGACGACACGTTGATGACACGCCCCCATTTGCGTTCGATCATGCCATCCATGACCTGCTTGGTCATGTTGAACACCGAGTCAAGGTTCGTGCCGATGACCGCATCCCAGTCGGCCTTGGTCATCTTCTTGAAGGTCATGTCACGGGTGATGCCGGCGTTGTTGACCAGCACATCCACCGGGCCGACCTCCGCCGTCACCTGCGCGACGCAGGCCTTCGCCGAATCGAAATCCGCCACGTCACACGGATAAGCCTTGAACCCGTAGCCCATGTTGTTCATCGTTTGCAGCCATTCGGCCGCCTTGGTGTTGCCGGGCGAATGCGTGGTGACGACCCTGTAGCCCAGCGCCGCGAGCTTGATGCAGATCGCCTCGCCCAGACCGCCCATGCCACCGGTGACCAGTGCAACTCTAGACATAAATCTCTCCTCTCCCTAATGGGTTCTTATGGGGGCGGGTGGAACATGGACCGGGCAGCGCCCTCCCCACTCACTGCGGTCCCGTTGATCGGCGAAACCTGCCGCTCAGGCACGCTCCTTGACGTAGCGCCCCGGCGCAGGCTCGATCGGTTCGTACTTGGTGCTGCCCAGACGGCCGCGCGCGGCCACCTGCTTGCCACCATACTGGCCCAGCCACTCGATCCAGTGCAGCCACCAACTGCCCTTCTGCTCGCCCGCCTGCTCCAGCCATTCGTCCGGATCGGCCGGCCCGGCGCTCGACGTCCAGTAGCTGCGACGATTCTTGGAGGCCGGATTGATCGCGCCCGCGATGTGGCCGCTGGCGCCGAGCACGAAGTTCGTCTCGCCGCCCAACAGATTTCGCGCCAGATAAGCGCTCTTCCACGGCACGATGTGGTCCTCGCGCGCAGCCAGCAGATAGGCCGGCATGTCCACCTTGCCCAGATCGATCTTCTCGCCCAGCATCTTGAGCTTGCCCGGCACGCGCAGATTGTTCTCCAGGTACATGTTGCGCAGATACCACGTCAGGAAAGGACCTGGCAGGTTGGTGGAGTCGGAATTCCAGTACAGCAGGTCGAAAGCCTGGGGCGTATTGCCCTTCAGGTAATTGCCGACGACGTACTGCCAGACCAGATCGTTCGCACGCAGCGACGAAAACACGTTTGCCAGCTCCTGCCCGCGCAGCACCCCGCCCTTGCCGATCGCCGCCTCGCGGGCCGTGACGCTCGCCTCGTCGACGAGGCAACCGAGTTCGCCGGCATCGGCAAAATCGAGCAGGGTCGTCATCAGCGTAAGGCTGGCGACCGGCTCCTCGCCGCGCGCGCGCGCAACCGCCAGCGCCGACGTGAGCAGAGTGCCGCCGACGCAGAAGCCGAGCACATTCGGTTTCTTGACCCGCGTCACGGAACGCACCACCTCGAGCGCCTTGAGCGGCCCTTTGTCGAGATAGTCGTCCCAAGCGTAATGGCCATCAGTCTCCGGCCGCGGATTCTTCCACGACACGAGAAAGACGGTGAAGCCCTGCTCGACGATGAAGCGCACCAGGGAGTTCTCCGGCTGGAGATCCATGATGTAGAACTTGTTGATGCACGGAGGAACGATCAGCAACGGCGTCTGGGCGACCTTGTCGGTCAGCGGCGCGTACTGGATCAACTGCATCAGCTCATTCTCGAAGATCACCGCACCCGGCGTGAGCGCCAGGTTGCGCCCGACCTCGAAAGCGGCATCGTCGGTCATCGAGATGCGTCCCTTTTCGAGATCGCCGAGCATGTTGCGCACACCACGCGAAATGCTCTCGCCCTTGGTCTCGATTGCGGTCTTGATGAACTCGGGATTGGTCGCGGCAAAATTGGTCGGCGCCAACGCCTCGATGTACTGACGGGTCAGGAACTGGATTCGCGACTTCGCGCGCCCGTCCGCGATCGGCAGCGCCTCGGCCATTTCCTTGAGAAAGCCGGCGTTCAGCAAGTAGGCCTGGCGGACATAGTCGAACACCGGGCTCTCGGACCATTCAGGGGCGGTGAAGCGGCGATCGCCCGGCTCGACCTGGACCACCGGCTCGGCCGCTACACCCTGCTTGCGCCCGAGCATCGAAGACCACAGCGCCACGTGCTTTTCGGCGAAGATCTGCTGCATGCGCGCCATTTCGGCGGACTCCGGCATCGGCAGCTTGGGCACGGCGACGCCCGAGGAATCCTGCATCGCCACATGCTGCTTGGCCAGTGCATCGAAGAAATTCTGCGCCATGGCCTGACCTGCTGCCAACATCGCCTGCATGCCCGCCGCCGACTGGTTTCCCTCGGAATCCGACATCCCTACCTCCTCTATCCGCAGGCCGCAGAACCACCTGCACCCGGGTTCATCTTGTTCGTTAGTGTTTGCCAGCCCGGAACGATCGGAACGGTAGAATGGCCCCCATGTACCTGATCGCAATCGCCTGGCTCTATGTCGCACTGCTTGCGGCCATTACCGAAAACACGGCCGTGGGCGGCGTGCTGACCTTCATTTTTTATGGCCTTGCCCCCATGGCGCTGTTCTTCTGGTTGTTCGGAACACCGACTCGGCGACGGCGTCAGCGCGAGCGGGAAGCGAGTGGACTCAACGATAGAGCCGAATCCGACGCCGATCAATAGCGACCGCGCTTTCTGCACTCAAACCATCCCCCGAAGCCCGCGGCAAGCGGAGTCCGGCGCCGGCTCAAGCCAGACGATGGACGCAAAGCGCCCCGTACGCCCGTCGCGCCGATAGGAATAGAAGCGCTCCGGATCCCGCACGGTGCACACACCGCCGCCCTCGACATGGCCCACACCCGCGGCTTTCAGGCGGCGGCGCGCCAGCGCGAACAGATCCGCCATCCATTTCCCCTGTGCCGGCGCAGCGACGAATGCGTCTGCTGCCTCCGGATCGCGGGATACGAAGACCTCGCGCACCTCGTCTCCGACCTCGAAGCAGTCCGGCCCGATCGCCGGCCCCAGCCAAGCCCGAAGCCTGCCCGGCGCAACCGCCATGCGCTCGATCGTTGCTTCGAGCACGCCGCCGGCCAGCCCCCGCCACCCCGCATGCGCCGCCGCGACCACCGAGCCATCGTCATCACACAGCAGCACGGGCAGGCAGTCGGCCGTCATGACGACGCAGACGCGCCCCGGCTCGCGCGCCACCACCGCATCGGCGACCAGCACACCATCCGCCACTGCGGCATCGGCAACTGCGCAGCCATGCACCTGCGACAGCCACACCGGCTCGGCCGGCAGCAGCTCGCGCAGCATGGCGCGATTGCGCGCAACCGCTGCAGGCACGTCGCCGACATGCTTCGCCAGGTTGAATCCGTCATACGGGGCAAGGCTGCAGCCGCCGGCGCGCGTGGTCAGCAAGGCCCGGACGTTGGCGGGCGTCGTCCAGTCGGGCCGAAGCACGCCGCAAAGGTCCACACCGGGAACGGCTCTCATGCGCTCTCCCTGACACGCTGCAGCAAGGCTGCAAGATCTGCGGCCATCGGCGCTTCCCATTGCATGAACTGCCCGCTGGCCGGATGCACCAGCCCGAGCCGGAACGCATGCAATGCCTGACGCGCAAAGCCTTCGCACGCAGGCGCGGGCGGACGCCGTCCGCCATAGACCGGATCGCCCACCAGCGCATGGCCGATATGCGCCATGTGCACCCGGATCTGATGCGTGCGCCCCGTTTCGAGCCTGCACTCGACCAGCGTCGTCTTGGCAAAACGCTCGGCCACCGAGTAATGGGTGACTGCCGGACGTCCGTTGCCGACCACTGCCATGCGTACGCGCTGGGTCGGATGCCGCCCGATCGGCGCATCGACGGTGCCCCCCGCATGCAGCACCCCCTGCACCAGCGCCCAGTAATGGCGCTTGACGGTACGTGCCTGCAATTGACGCACCAGATCGGTCTGCGCTTGCAAGGTCTTCGCGACCACCAACAGGCCGCTGGTATCCTTGTCCAGCCTGTGCACGATGCCCGCCCGCGGCACCTCCGCCACCCCCGGCGCATGATGCAGCAGCGCATTGAGCAGGGTCCCGCTCCAGTTGCCGCTGCCCGGATGTACGACCAACCCGGCCGGCTTGTCGATCACCAGCAGATGCGCATCCTCGAACACCACCTGCAGCGGGATATCCTCGGGCAGTTCCGTGCCGGGAGCGGGAACGGGCGCCGAATCGAGCTCGACGCGTTCGCCGCCGCACACCTTGCAGCGCGCATCGGGAGACACGCCATCGACCCGGATGCGCCCATCCCTCAACCAGGTCTGCAAACGACTGCGGGAATGCTCAGGAAAAAGCCGGGCAAGCGCCTGATCGAGACGCAAGCCGGCCAAGTCCGCAGGAATCGTCAGCACGACGGGCGAGTTCGGCTCGTCCGCTGCTATATAATCTACGCGTTCATTCACGCGAGTTTTTTCGATGGCCAGGTTCACCCTTGGAAGTGTAGCGGGAAAAGCAGCGCTGATCGGCGCGCTGGTGCTCGGCGGCTGCGGTCTGCTGCCCGAACAGATCGACGAGACGACCGGCTGGAACGCTCAGCGGCTCTACTCCGAGGCCAAGACCTCGATGTCCGAAGGCGCCTACGACCGCGCGATCCAGATGTTCGAAAAGCTCGAGGCGCGCTACCCCTACGGCCGCTACGCGCAGCAGGCGCAGATCGAGGTCGCCTACGCCTACTACAAGCAGGACGAACAAGCGCTTGCGCTGGCCGCGGCGGACCGTTTCATCAAGCTGCACCCCAACCACCCCAACGTCGACTACGTCTACTACCTGAAGGGGCTGGTGAACTTCAACGAAGACCTCGGCCTGCTCGCCGGCCTCTCGCGCCAGGATCTGTCCGAACGCGACCCCAAGGGGGCGCACGAGGCCTTCGACAGCTTCCGCGATCTCGTCGCGCGCTTCCCGGAAAGCCGCTACGCGGACGACTCCCGCGCCCGCATGCAATACCTGGTGAACTCGCTGGCCGCGCATGAGGTTCACGTTGCACGCTATTACTACAACCGTGGCGCCTATGTCGCCGCAATCAACCGCGCCCAGACCGCGGTCACCAATTTCCCGCAGGCGCCGGCCAACGAAGAAGCCCTGTTCCTGCTGGTGAAGAGCTATGACGCGCTCGGCATGGCCCAACTGCGCGACGACGCAGACCGGGTAATGCGCACGAACTTCCCGGACAGCGTCTATTTCTCCGGCGGCCCGGAGAGCGACAAGCCCTGGTGGCAGCTGTGGTAAGCAAGTAAGCCAACGGCCCCCCTCGCTTGCTGCAATGCGGGCACATCATCGGGGGGCATTTTTTGGCAGTGCCAAAAAAAGAGCGGCCCTCGGGCCGCTCAAGCTGCTGTCTGCATCCGGGCACCAACCCCCCGACACAGTGAAACTCATTCCGTAAAAGGCAGCGGCTGCATGCCGAAGCCTTCATCCAGGTCGCGAATCTGCAACAACAAGCGGTCCAGTTCGCCCTGCAGGCACTTCAACTCGTCCGGATCGAGAAGGCGAAGCCCCTCGACCAGGACGCCTCTCGCCGGTGACGGCGCACGCCCCAGCAAGGCCATGCCTTCCTCGGTCAGGTACAGACGGACTACGCGCTGATCGGCACTGGTGCGTTCCTTGCGGATCAGACCGCTCGTCTCGAGGCGATCGACCATGTTGGAAGCCGTCGACTGATGCAGCGCCATCCGGTTGGCCAACTCTCCGACACGCAGCCCCGGCACTTCGACCAGTTCCTGCAAAACCCACAACTGCGCCCCCGTTACGCCGCTCTGGCGTTCGATCCACTGGGAATGCCGCTGGGCCGTACGGATCAGGACCCTGAAGCGCTGAAGGACAGACAGCGGGGTCGCCGGAGATGCGGGTTTTTTTGTCTTCTGCTGCTGCGTTTCCGCCATTTGAATCTTGCTCCAACTATATTTGCCTGAATCAATATTGTCAAAATTACTTCATGACAGCCCATGCCCGAATGGTAGCGGTATCGCCCCCCTCGCGCATGATGCAGATGTCGCATCGCCGCATCATGCTGCACGCACGCAACCAGCCCATTCCCCGGATCGTGCTCCAACCTCCAGCGTCCTGGATCCCGACGAACAGCGGGGCGGCTGCCTGATGCAGCCGCCCCGCTGTTCGTGCTACTACTTGACGGAATGGACCCCGGCGGAAAAAGCGCTCAACGGATGCCCGCCCTCTGGATGAGCGCCTGCAGCTCGCCGACGATGCCGCGGCGGAACAGCAGCACGCAGATGACGAAGATCACGCCCATGATGACGGTGACCCAGGACCCCACCGTGTCGGCCAGCTCGCTTTGCAGCGACACGATGGTGGCGGCGCCGACGAGCGGGCCGAGGATGGTGCCCAGGCCGCCGAGCAGCGTCATCAGCACGACCTCGCCCGACATGTGCCAATGCACGTCGGTCAGCGATGCGAGCTGGAACACCAGCGTCTTGGTCGCCCCCGCCAGACCGGCGAGCGAGGCCGACAGCACGAAGGCCAGCAGCTTGAACTTCGCCACGTCGTAGCCCAGCGAGATCGCGCGCGGCTCGTTCTCGCGGATCGCCTTCAGGATCTGGCCGAAAGGCGAATGGATGGTGCGGTAGATGATCGCGAAGCCGATGCAGAACACCGCGAACACCAGGTAGTACATCGCGAGGTTGTTCGACAGGTCGATGACACCGAACAGGTGGCCGCGCGGCACCCCCTGCAGGCCGTCCTCGCCGCCGGTCGCCTTCCACTGCAGCACGATGAAATACACCATCTGCGACAGCGCGAGCGTGATCATCGCGAAGTAGATGCCGGTACGCCGGATGGCCAGCACACCGAACACCCAGCCCAGCGCCCCCGCGGCCAGCGTGCCGCCGACGATGCCGACCTCGGGCGTGACGCCTGCGTCGCGCACCAGCATGCCGCAGATGTACCCGGCGGTGCCGAGAAAGGCCGCGTGGCCGAAGGACAACAGCCCGACGAAGCCCAGCAGCAGATTGAACGCGCAGGCGAACAGCCCGAAGCACAGGATCTTCATCAGAAAGGTGGGATACACCGCGAACGGCGCCACCAGCCCGATCACGAACAGCGCGCCGAGCAACAGCGGCATGGCCCGGGCAAACATCGAATTCGTGTTGTTCATGCGTCTTTCCCCATCGATTCGCTCAGGCCTTGCCGAACAGGCCGGCCGGCCGCACCAGCAGCACGAGCACCATGATCACGAACACCACCACCGCCGACGCCTCGGGGTAGAACACCCGCGTCAGGCCCTCGATCAGGCCCAGCCCGAGGCCGGTCAGGATGGATCCCATGATCGACCCCATGCCGCCGATCACCACCACGGCGAACACCACGATGATCAGGTTCGACCCCATCAGCGGGCTCACCTGGTAGATCGGCGCCGCCAGCACACCGGCGAAGGCGGCGAGCGCGACGCCGAAACCGTAGGTGAAGGTGATCAGCAAGGGCACGTTGATGCCGAGCGCCTGGACGATCTGCGGATTCTCGGTGCCGGCGCGCAGATAAGCGCCGAGCTTGGTCTTTTCGATGATGAACCAGGTGCCGAAGCACACCGTCAGCGCCGCCACCACGACCCAGCCGCGATAGATGGGCAGGAACATGAAGCCCAGGTTGACGCCGCCTTGCAGCAAGTCGGGCACGGGATAGGACTGGCCGGAAATGCCGTACTGGTCGCGGAACAGCCCTTCGAAGATCAGCGCCAGGCCGAAGGTGAGCAGCAGCCCGTAGAGATGGTCCAGCTTGTACAGCTTGCGCAGCATCGTGCGTTCGAGCACCACGCCCACGGCGCCGATGATGAGCGGCGACAGCAACAGCGCCACCCAGTAATTGACGCCGAACTTGGTCAGCGCGATCCAGGCGACGAAAGCCCCCATCATGTACTGCGCCCCGTGGGCGAAGTTGATGATGTTGAGCAGCCCGAAGATGATCGCCAGGCCGAGGCTGAGGACGGCGTAGAACGAGCCGTTGATCAGCCCGACCAGCAACTGGCTGCCGAGCAGCGCGCTGGGGACACCGAATATTTCCATACGAGACTCCCGCACCGGGACGGGCCTGCCCGCCCCGGTGCGCAGTGAAGTGCGGTCCGTGCCGCGATCAGGTCACTTCTTCACCAGCGGGCAGCGCGATTCGGACAAGGGCTGGAAGGCCTCTTCCGCCGGGATCGTGGCGCGGATGTGGTAGTAGTCCCACGGCCCCTTCGATTCTTCCGGCGTCTTCACCTGCGCCAGATACATGTCGTGCACCATGCGGCCGTCCTCGCGGATGCGGCCATTCTTGGCGAAGAAATCCTTGATCGGCGTCTTTTTCATCTGCGCCATGACTTTGGCCGTGTCATCCGTGCCAATCGCGTTGATCGCGCGCAGATAGTGCAGGATCGACGAATACTGGCCTGCCTGGACCATCGTCGGCATGCGCTTGTGCTTGTCGAAGAAGCGCTTCGACCACGCACGCGTCTCGTCGTCGAGATCCCAGTAGAAGCCGGTGGTCAGGTACATCGTCTGCGCGTTCTTCAGCCCCAGCGAATGCACGTCCGAGATGAACATCAGCAGGCCGGCGAGCTGCTGCTTGGGCGTGACGCCGAATTCGGCCGCCTGCTTGATCGCGTTGGTGGTGTCGGCACCGGCGTTGGCCAGACCGATGATCTGCGCACCCGACGCCTGCGCCTGCAGCAGGAAGGACGAGAAGTCGGACGCCGGGAACGGATGGCGCACCGAGCCCAGCACCTTGCCGCCGTTGGCGACGACGACCGCGGAGGAGTCCTTCTCCAGCGCCTGGCCGAAGGCATAGTCGGCGGTCAGGAAGAACCAGGTCTTGCCGCCCTGCTGCGTCACCGCCTTGGCGGTGCCGTTGGCCAGCGCATAGGTATCGTAGGTGTAGTGCACGCTGACGTCGTTGCACTGCTCGTTGGTGATCGGCGTCGACGCGGGGCCGTTCATCAGCACCACCTTGTTCATCTCCTTGCCGATCTTCATCACCGCCAGCGCGGTGGACGTCGTCACCAGTTCGGTGGCGGTATCGACGCCTTCGCGCTCGAACCACTCGCGCGCCTTGTTCGATGCGATGTCGGCCTTGTTCTGGTGGTCGGCGGAAACCATCTCGACCTTGAATGCCGGCTTGGCCTCGGCGATGAAATCGTCGATCGCCATCTGCGTGGCGATCACCGTTCCCGGCCCCGCCACGTCCGAATAGGTACCGGACATGTCGGTCAGCACGCCGATCTTCACCGTGTTGCCGGAAATCTGCGCGCTTGCCGCCCCCGACAGCGTCGCAAGGGCGGCCGTGCAGGCCAGCGTCGTCAGCTTCTTCATGTGCATCGTAGTCTCCCGTCCTCTTCTTTCTCGAGTGGTGATACGCGGAGCCGGGCGGCGGAACGCCGCTCAAACCCCCAGCGTCTGGTGCAGCCAGTCCATGCGTCCGGGCAATTCGTCGGCGGAGATGGTGGCGATGATTTCCCCGTGCTCCAGCACGTAGTGGCGATCGGCCAGCGGCGCGGCGAAGCGGAAATTCTGCTCGACCAGCACGATGGTGAAACCGCGGGACTTGAGTTCGACGATGATCTCGCCCAGCTTCTTGACGATGACCGGCGCCAGGCCCTCGGTGATTTCGTCGAGCAGCAGCAGCTTGGCGCCGGTGCGCAGCACGCGTGCCATCGCCAGCATCTGCTGCTCGCCGCCCGACAGCTTGGTGCCCGGGCTGTGGCGCCGTTCGAGCAGGTTCGGAAACATGCGGTAGATCTCGTCCAGGGACATGCCGCCACTGGCCACCTGCGGCGGCAGCAGCAGGTTTTCCTCGCACGACAGCGAAGCGAAGATGGCCCGCTCCTCCGGCACGTAGCCCACGCCGTAGCGCGCCATGCGGTGCGTCGGCTCGGCGATGGCCTCCTTGCCATTGACCATGATCGAGCCACTGCGCCGCCCGACCAGGCCGAGGATGGATTTCAGCGTCGTCGACCGGCCGGAGCCGTTGCGCCCGAGCAGGGTCACGCATTCGCCGCGCGCCACCTGCAGGTCGATGCCGTGAAGGATGTGCGATTCGCCATAGAAGGCATGCAGATCGTGGATCCGCAGCATTTCGGGATGAGGATGGAAAGCGCTGGTCATGTCTGCGTTCGCAACGGATCAGTGGTGGGCGTCGTTGATGTCGTCGGAACCGACATAGGCCTCGAGCACCTTGGGATTTTTCGACACCTCGGCATACGGACCTTCGGCGAGGATGCTGCCACGCGTCAGCACGGTGATGCGGTCGCACAGGTTGGCGACCACCGACAGGTTGTGCTCGACCATCAGGATGGTCCGGTTCGCCGACACCTTGCGGATCAGCTCCACCACGCGCGCGATGTCCTCGCTGCCCATGCCCTGCGTGGGCTCGTCGAGCAGCATCATCTTCGGATCGAGCGCCAGCGTGGTGGCGATCTCCAGCGCACGCTTGCGGCCGTAGGGCATCTCGACCGTGACCGTGTCGGCGAAGCCGGCCAGATCCACCGATTCGAGCAGTTCCATCGCGCGCCCGTTGAGCACGTCCAGCGACTTCTTCGAGCGCCAGAAATGGAATTCGGTGCCCAGCGTGCGCTGCAGGCCGATGCGCACGTTCTCGAGCACCGTCAGGTTGGGAAAGGTCGCCGAAATCTGGAAGGAGCGGACCATGCCGCGCCGCGCGGTGACGACCGGTGCCTCGCGGGTGATGTCCTGGCCCTCGAACAGGATGCTCCCCGACGTTGGCGGCAGGAACTTGGTCAGCAGATTGAAGACCGTGGTCTTGCCTGCGCCATTGGGGCCGATCAAGGCATGAATGTGCCCCCGCTGCACTTTCAGGTCGACATTCGAGACGGCCACGAAGCCCTTGAACTCCTTCGTCAGGCCGTTCGTTTCGAGAATGAACTCGCTCATGTTCCGTTCCGGGAGGCCGCTCCGGCGTCATCACCGGGGCGGAAATGAATCTTATGTATCACTCTATATCTTTTTTTTATTTGTCGTCAGTTTTCCGCTCCGCGCTGGCCCGGGCAAGCATCGTTTACCCGGATTGCAGCAGCCCCCCGTCGCCGGGCAGGCGCGCGAGTTGTGGTCTAATCCCGACCGCCCGCCCGGCGGGCATTCCAGAACACCGTACTTTCCGGAGATCGCTGCATGGCAGCCCAGATCAAAGTCATCTCTTCCATGGCCACCCGCCAGATCCTCTCCGACCTGGCGGACGCCTTTCACCAGGTTTCCCCCCACCGTGTAGACGTCGAATCGATCGGCGGCGTCGATGCCGCGAAGCGGGTCGAATCCGGAGAAGCCTTCGACCTCGTGGTGCTGGCCTCGAACGCGATCGACAAGCTGATCGCATCGGGCCATGTGCGTGCCGGCAGCCGCGCCGACCTGGCCGAATCCGGCATCGCCGTCGCCGTCCGCGCGGGCGCAGCCCACCCCGACATCGGCTCGGAAACGGCATTGCGCGATGCCGTGCTGGCCGCGCGCACGCTCAGCTATTCGACCGGCCCCAGCGGCGTGGCGCTGGCCAGGCTGTTCCAGGATTGGGGCATCGCCGGAGATATCGCCGGGCGCATCGTGCAGGCCCCGCCGGGCGTGCCGGTCGGCTCGCTGGTCGCCAAGGGCGAGGTGGAACTCGGCTTCCAGCAGTTGAGCGAGCTGATGCACCTGGCAGGCATCGACGTACTCGGCCCGCTGCCGCCCGAAATCCAGATCCTGACCACTTTTTCCGCCGGCGTGCCCCTCGCCTGCACCCAGCCGGATGCCGTGCGCGAGCTGCTCGCCTTCCTCACTTCGCCCGCAGCCGACGAAGCCAAGCGCCGCAACGGCATGGAGCCGGCCTGATACGCGGCAACTCCCCGCAACGCCCGCCGGTCGACGCAAAAAAGCGGCGGGGCATCCGCCCCGCCGCTTTCCTTTCACTGCCACGAACACCAGGCCGGCACGGTGGCCGACCGGTGCATCAGTTCCCGCTCATCGCCATCATCAACTGGTTGATGCGCTTGACGAAGGTTGCCGGATCGTCGAGCGTGCCACCCTCGGCCAGCAGCGCCTGATCGAACAGCACCGCGGCCCAGTCGTCGAAGTTCTTGTCTTCGTACTTCAGGCGCAGCACCGCCGGATGGCCGGGGTTGATCTCGAGGATCGGCTTCGACACCGGCGCGTCCTGCCCCGCCGCCTTCAGGATGCGGGCCAGATTCATGCCCAGATCGTGCTCGTCGGCGACCAGGCAGGCCGGCGAATCGGTCAGGCGCAGCGTCACCTTCACATCCTTGACGCGCTCGCCCAAGCTCGCCTTCATCTTGTCGAGCAGCTCCTTGTACTCGTCGGCGGCCTTCTCGGCCTCCTTCTTCTCGGCCTCGTCTTCAAGCGCCCCCAGGTCGAGGCCGCCCTTGGCGACCGACACCAGCGGCTTGCCGTCGAACTCGGTCAGGTTGCCCGTCACCCACTCATCGACGCGGTCCGACAGCAGCAGCACTTCGATGCCCTTCTTGCGGAACACTTCGAGATGCGGGCTGTTCTTCGCGGCGTTGAAGGATTCGGCGGTGACGTAGTAGATCTTGTCCTGGCCTTCCTTCATGCGGCCGATGTAATCGGCGAGCGACACCACCTCGTCGGCGGTATCGAGCTGGGTCGAGGCGAAGCGCAGCAGGCCGGCGACCTTCTCCTTGTTGGCGAAATCCTCGCCCACGCCCTCCTTCAGCACCTTGCCGAAGGCTTTCCAGAACGTGGCGTACTTTTCCCTATCCGCTGCCTCGTCGCTGTTGGCGAGGCCTTCGAGCATGGACAGCACCTTCTTCGTGCAGCCCGAGCGGATGGTGTCGATGTCCTTCGACTCCTGCAGGATCTCGCGCGACACGTTGAGCGGCAGATCCGCCGAATCGACCACGCCGCGCACGAAACGCAGGTAGGTCGGCATCAGCTTCTCGGCATCGTCCATGATGAACACGCGCTTCACATACAGCTTGATGCCGTGGCGGGCATTGCGGTCCCACAGGTCGAAGGGCGCGTTCTTCGGCACGTACAGCAGATTGGTGTACTCGTGGCGGCCCTCGACGCGCGAGTGGGTCCACGCCAGCGGCTCGTCGAAGTCGTGCGCGACGTGCTTGTAGAAAGCCGTGTACTCGTCGTCGGTGATGTCGCTCTTCGGGCGCGTCCACAGCGCATTGGCCTGGTTGACGGTCTCGTCCTCGTCGGTCAGGACCTGCTTGCTCTGCTCCTCGTTCCATTCCTCCTTCTTCATCACGATCGGCTGCACGATGTGATCGGAATACTTGCGCACCAGGCTCTTCAGCTTCCACGACGACAGCAGGTCTTCCTGGCCCTCGCGCAGGTGCAGCGTGATCTCGGTGCCGCGGCCGGGCTTGTCGACCTGCCCGACCGTGTAGGCGCCGGCTTCGTCGCCGGCCATCGAGCATTCCCACCTCACCCCTTCACCCGCGGGCAGGCCGGCGCGGCGGGTCAGGACGGTCACGCGATCGGCGACGAGGAAAGCGGAATAGAAGCCGACGCCGAACTGGCCGATCAGGTTGGCATCCTTCTTCTGGTCGCCGGTGAGCTGGCCGAAGAATTCGCGCGTGCCCGACTTGGCGATGGTGCCGAGATGGGCAACGGCCTCGTCGCGGCTCATGCCGATGCCGTTGTCGGCGATGGTGATGGTCTTGGCCTCGGCGTCGAAGCCGATGCGGATCTTCAGTTCGGAATCGGCTTCGTACAGCGCGCCATCGTCGAGCGCCTCGAAGCGCAGCTTGTCGCATGCGTCCGACGCGTTCGAGACCAGCTCGCGCAGGAAGATCTCGCGGTTGGAATACAGCGAGTGGATCATCAGATGAAGCAGTTGCTTCACCTCGGCCTGGAAGTTCAGCGTCTGGGAGGCGGCGGTTTGAGCTTCGGACATGTTCTAAGGCTCCGTCTGGGTTGTTCGAACGCAGCCCCAGTTGGGGGCGGACAGGCCGGATTTCAAGCCTGCCCGCCCGGCGCGTGCGACACCTCAGACCCGGAACCGCGCCACCATCTCGCTCAGGTCGAGCGACAGCTTTTCGAGCTGCTCCACGGCCGACACCGCCGAATGCATCGAAACGTTGGTGCCCTCGACCATCTGCGCGATCTGCTCGACCTCCTGCGCAACCGAAGTTGCCGCCGCGCGCTGCTCGGCCGTCGCCTCGGCCACGCTGCGGGTCTGCTGCAGGGCCTCTGCCGCCCCGCTGGCGATCTCGCGCAGCGAGGTCGTGACGTCGAGCACCAGCGTCATGCCGCTTCCCACCTGCGTCGATACGCGCGACATGGCATCCACCGTACCCTGCGTCTCGGTCTGGATGCCGGCGATGTCCTGCTCGATCTGCACCGTCGCGGTGCTGGTGCGCTCCGCCAGCTTGCGCACCTCGTCAGCCACCACGGCAAAGCCGCGGCCCTGCTCGCCGGCGCGTGCGGCCTCGATGGCGGCATTGAGCGCCAGCAGGTTGGTCTGCGCCGCGATCTCCTTGATCACGCCGGCGATCGCGCCGACCTCGTCCGCGCGCTTGACCAGGTGCTGGATCCTTCCGGTGGCCTCATCCACGGTATCGGCAATCGCCCGCATCTCGCCCGCGGCATGCTCCGCCTTCACCGCCCCCTGGTCCGCCAGCTCGGCCGAATGGGACGAATTGCGCTCGGCGCCCATCGCGCTCTCGGTGATCTGGCCGATGCTCACGGTCATTTCCTCGACCGCCGCGGCAATGGCCGCCGTCGCATCGGTCTGGCTCTCGGACGACTTCGACACCGAGCGCGTCACTTCGAGGATTTCGTGCGAATTGCCGGCCACCTGCCGCGCGCTCTGCGAAATCTCGCCCATCATGTTGCGCAGCTTGTCCAGCATCGCCGACAAGGTGCCCAGCAGGCTGTCGGCCTCGCCCGCCACCTTCACCTCGACGCGCAGGTCGCCGTCGGCCACCCGGTGCATGATCCCGGCCGCATAGGCGGGCTCGCCGCCGAGCTGGGTCGTCACACTGCGCACCACGCGCCAGGCGACGACGGTCAGCAGCACCAGCACGCCCCCGACGATGCCGCCGAAGCGCAGCGCCGAAGCGTAGAACTCGCGGTCGATGTCGTCGACATAGACCCCGGTGCCCACGATCCAGTCCCACGGCTTGAACATCTTCACGTAGGACATCTTCGGCTGCGGCGCATCCGACCCCGGACGCGGCCACATGTAATCGACGCCGCCTTCGCCAGACTCGTTCGCCACGCGCGAGAACTCACGGAACAGGTACTTGCCGTCGGCGTCCCGCTCCTCGCCCATGTTCCGGCCCTCCAGCTCGGGCCGGATCGGGTGCAGGACGATGCGCGTGGCGCTGTCGTTGATCCAGAAGTACTCGCTGCCCTCGTAGCGCAGCCCCCTGAGTGCTGCCACTGCCGCGGCCTGGGCCCGGTCGCGGCTCATCGCCCCCGACTGTTCGAGGCCGTGGAAATGCGCGACGATGCCGTGCGCCACCTCGACATGCCCCCGGACCGCGCGATCATAGCCCGCCTCCATCGTGGCGCGCCCCTCGTAAAGCGAATCCGCCGCAAGCACGATCAGGCCTACGAGCGCAATCGCCAGCACCAGCACCAACCGGTGCGCAACCGGCATCGACTTGAGTGACATGTCCTTACTCTCTCTCTAAAGGTTCGACGCACATGGCACGCCATCGTGCCGCCATACCCGCTGCTGCATTGTGGGCGTATGCCGGTCTGCCTTCTTACTCAGAAAATCAAATTTTTCCCCTGAAAACAATGCCGGCCGGGGATCAGCCTCGTGGCGCGCATCAGACGCGGAAACGCGCCACCACCTGGTGCAGGACTCCCGACAGTTTTTCGAGCTGTTCCACGGCCGTCAGGGCCGAACGCATCGATTCGCTCGTCCCCTCGACCATCTGCGCAATCTGCTCGACCTCCTGTGCGATCGCCGTCGCCGCCGCACTCTGTTCGCTGGTGGCTTCGGCCACGCTGTGGATCTGCGCCAGGGCCTCGACCGTTCCTTCGCTGATCGTGCGCAGGGATGTGCTCGCATCCATCACCAGGCCCACGCCGCTCTCCACCTGCGTGGACACGCGTGCCATGGCATCGACCGTCCCTTCGGTCTCGGCCTGGATGCCGGCGATGACTTCCTCGATCTGCACCGTGGCCGTGCTGGTGCGCTCGGCCAGCTTGCGCACTTCGTCGGCCACCACGGCGAAGCCCCGCCCCTGCTCGCCGGCCCGCGCGGCTTCGATCGCCGCGTTCAGCGCCAGCAGGTTGGTCTGCGACGCAATCTCCTTGATCACGCTGGCGATCGTGCCGACCTCGTTGGCCCGGCTCACCAGATGCTGGATCTTGCCCGCGGCCTCGCCGACCGTGCCGGCGATCGCATGCATCTCGCCGGCTGCATGCTCGGCCTTGGCCATGCCCTGCCCGGCCAGTTCGCTCGAACGCGCCGAGTTGCGCTCCGCGCCGAGCGCGTTTTCGCTGATCTGGCCGATGCTCACGGTCATTTCCTCGATTGCCGCGGCAATCGCGGCGGTGGCGCTGGTCTGGTTCTCGGTCGCCTGGAACACCGAACGCGACACGTTCGAGATCTCGCGCGAACTGCCCGCCACTTCTTCCGCATCCCGTCCAATGCCGCGCATCACGTCGCGCAGCCGATCGACCATGCTGGCAAGGGCGGAGAGCAGGCTGCCCGCCCCGCCCTTGACCTTGACGTCCACGCTCAGATCGCCATCGGCCACCTGCTGCATGATCTGCGCCGCGTACGCCGGCTCGCCGCCCAACTGGCTGGTGACGCTGTACGCCACACGCCAGGCGAACACCACCAGCACCGCCAGCAACCCGGCGACGACGGCGCCGAAGCGCAGCGCGCCCGACATGAACTGCTTGTCGACATCGTCCACATAGATGCCCGAACCGACCATCCAGCCCCAGTTATCGAGCTTCTTCACGAACTGCAGCTTGGGCACCGGCTTGGTCGATCCGGGATGCGGAAACTCCGTCATCAGATAGCCTTCCTGCGCGGAGCGGAGCACGCCGACGAGATCGCCGATCAGATCGCGGCCATCGCCGTACTGCATCTTGCCCAGCAGGTTCTGGCCCTGCAGTTCGGGGCGCGGCGGGAGCATCACCGCAACGCCGTCCAGCCCCCAGACATAGTAATAATCGCTGCCGTTGTAGCGTACCGACTGCAAGGCTTCCACCGCGGCCGCCTGCGCTTCCGCCCGGCTCATCCGGCCCGCGCGTTCGAGCCCCTCGTAGTGGGCGACGACGCCATACACGCTTTCGACCAGGTTGCGCACGGATTTCCGGTTGCCATCTTCCATCGCACTGCGCACCGCGCTCAGCCCCAGCGCCGCAAGCAACAGCAGGCCGCACAGGGCGGCGACGATGATCAGGGTGAATCGTTGGGATACCGAAAGATTCTTGAGCGACATCTGCACTTCCTCGCTGGACTTCCTTGAAACCAAGCCGCTGCGCAGGCACACCCGGCCGAACGCGGCGACACACGGACAACGTGTGTAGCAGTTTTCGGTACGGCGCCGCAGATCTTTAGCCTGTTTATCGAGAAATATTGCACTGCCGCATCAAACGCGAGGCTCAGATGTAGCGGATTTCCACCACTTCGATCTCGCGCATGCCGGCCGGGCTCTGGAAACGCACCACGTCCCCCACGCGTGCCTTCAGCACCGCGCGCGCCAGCGGCGAAATCCAGCTGATGCGGCCCTGCGCCGCGTCGGCTTCATCCACGCCGACGATCTGCCAGGTCTGCTCGTCCTCGGTATCCAGATCGCAAAAGCTCACCGTGGCGCCGAAAAATACCTGCTCCAGGTCCTGCTGCCGCTCGGGATCGACCACCTCGGCACTCTCGATGCGCTTGATCAGGAAGCGGATGCGGCGATCGATCTCGCGCAGCCGCTTCTTTCCATAAATGTAGTCGCCGTTCTCCGAACGGTCGCCATTGCCCGCCGCCCAGGCCACGGTCTCCACCAGCTTCGGCCGCTCGATGCGCACGAGCTGGTCCAGTTCGGCGCGCAGTCCGTCGTAGCCGCGCCGCGTCATGTAGTTCTTGCTGCCCGCCGGCAGGCGCAGCGAGGGCGCGACATCCTCGTCGTCGTCATCGCCATCGCTTTCCTTTACAAATGCCTTGTTCACTGCGCTTCGCTCCCATTCCGTTCGTGACAGGCGAATGATAAGGAATCGCACCCTCCGATGGCGGCGCACCCGTCCGCCGCGGTTGTCAGCACCGGGCCCCGCGCATACCATCGGCACACTCGCAGCCAAGCCTTCCACCACGCTCCCGCTTTCCACGGGTGCCCTCTCCGCGGACCGATCATGAGCGACGAAACCTTCGAAGATGTCACCAGCCTGAACCGCAGGCTCGATGAATTGCGTACCGAACACCAGGACCTGGACGATGCCATCACCCGCCTGGCCCAGCTCCCGCTGGGCGACGAACTGATGCTGCGCCGGCTCAAGAAGCGCAAGCTCGCCCTCAAGGACCGCATCACCGCTATCGAACACCTGCTGGAACCGGACGAGCGCGCCTGAAGCCGCGCCCGCCCCCGGCAGCCCCGACCACCCCGCCTTCCGATACCGCCGATGAAAGAAATCGAACTCCGCGGCCAGCCTGTCGCCCTCTTCGACAACACCCCGCCCCAGCACACGGACGCGCCCCCCTGGCTGCTCGTCCATGGCGCCGGCCACGACCACGCCGTATGGGATGAAATCGCGGCCGGGCTCGCCACGCGCGGCGAACGCGTCCTGATGCCCGACCTGCCCGGACACGGCGGCTCCGGCGGCGGCCCGCTGCCCGACGTCGACGCCATGGCAGGCTGGATCCTCGCCCTCGCCGACGCGCTGGGCCACGAGCGCATCAGGCTGTGCGGCCACAGCATGGGCTCCCTGGTCGCCCTCGCCGCCGCGGGCAAGGCGCCAGCGCGTATCGACCGCCTCGCCCTGATCGGCGCCAGCGTGCCGATGCCGGTCTCCCCTTTCCTGCTCGACGCGGCCCGCGACGACCCCGAACAAGCATTCGCGCTCATCAACAAGTTCTCGTTCGCCCCGGCGGAAATCCTGGGCGACGCGCGCCGCGCCGAATTCGAAGCCACCAACCTGCGCCGCATGCAGCAGCAGGGCGCGCGCGTGCTCGCCAGCGACCTGAGCGCCTGTAATGCGTGGCAGGACGGGCTGGCGGCGGCGGCCCGGGTGCGCTGCCCGACTCTCGTCATCAGCGGCGGGGCCGACCGCATGACGCCGGCCGATTCGGTAAAACCCCTATTCGATTCGCTTGAAAAAGAAGGCTGCAGCGCGCGTATGATCGTGCTTGCCGGCGCCGGCCACGCGATGATGCAGGAAGCACCGGAAGCCCTGGTCGACGCTTTGCTGCGGGGGCTGTAAACAGACAACAAACACATGCGCCCCCGTTCCGCTGCCACGATGAGCCCCGACAGGAGAGAAACATGGCGCAGCAGAACGACCCACCACCCGTAAGCGGGCCGGGCCAACCCGACCCTGCCCCGCCCTTCCCGGGCGTACGCGACGTCCCCCTCGGCGCACCGCTGCGCTGGATCGCGCTCGGCGCGGGCGACCTGAAAGCCTGCGCGATCCCGAGCCTGTTCTACGGCTTCTGCTTCACCGGCATGGGCCTGCTGCTCACGGTCGCCTTTCGCCACGCCTACGAGTACGTCTTCGCGCTGACCTCCGGCTTTCTTATCCTCGGCCCCTTCCTCGCGATGGGCCTGTACGAGATCAGCCGCCGCAGGCAGCGCGGCGAGGCCTGCGAGTTGCTGCCGACACTCACGGTATGGCGGCGCAACGCCGGCAACATTGGCGTGTTCGCGGTCGTGCTCGGCATCGTCTTCCTCGTGTGGGCGCGTGCCTCGCTGATCGTGTTCGCCCTGTTCTATACCGGCGAGATGCCCGACCTGTCGGACTTCATCGGCCAGGTGCTGAGCCTCGAGAACCTGGAATTCCTCGCGGCCTACTTCGGGGTCGGCCTGGTCTTCGCCTTCATCGCCTTCGCCGCCAGCGTGGTCGCCGTCCCGCTGATGCTCGACCGCAACCAGGACGCCATCAGCTCGATGCTGGCCAGCTTTTCCGCGCTGCTGCGCAACCCCGGGACGATGCTGGTGTGGGCGGTGCTGATCGTGTCGCTGACGCTGCTCGGCTTTCTCACCTTCCACGTCGGCCTGGTGGTCATGATGCCCATCATCGGCCACGCCACCTGGCATGCCTACCGCGACCTGGTCGAGCCGCAGGGGCCGCCGGGTTAGGCCCGCACCGCGCCAATGCCAGCGGGACGGCGGCGCTAGTCCAGCAGCTCCAGCACCACCGGCTGGTGGTCGGAGGCCGGGGTGTCGGCCAGGACCTCGACCGCACGCACGCGCGGCGCCAGGTCGGCGCTGACGAAGAAGAAATCGCAGCAGAACGCGCGCTCGGGCCAATCCGCGCCATGCAGGCCCACGCTCGGCGGATGGGGCACCCCTGGCCTGCAGACCATCCACGCATCGCGCCACGCCGGCACCTCCGCGCCGATCGGCGCCTGCATCGAGGCATGCTCGTCCGAGCCTGGCTCGCAGTTGAAATCGCCGCACACGATGGCCGAGGCCGGACGCGGCCAGGCGGCAAAGCTGGAGTTCGAGCCCTTGGCCGGCGCCGGCGCCGCGGCCTGCCCCGCGGCCTCCGCCTGCAAGCCCCGCAAGGCCGCTATCTGCGCCCGGCGCTGACGCTGCGAGTAATACTCCAGGTGCGTCGTCAGCACGCGGATCGGCCCGCCCGCCGCCATCACCACCGCCTCCACGCACACCCGCTGCATCGACGGCGCGCTGGCGTCCGCCGGCGCAGGCAGCATGTGGCGGAACACCTGGCCCACCGGCAGGCGCGACAGCAGCAGATTGCCGAACAGCGCCCGCCCGCCCCGGCCGCCGGGGACGTCCAGCGCCGCGCCGAACACCGCCGCATGGTCGGGGAAGGCCGCCGCCAGCGCCATCACTTCGTCGCCGACCGCGCCGCCCGGCAGCCCCTCGAAATTGCACGCTACTTCCTGCAGGCAGATCAGGTCGAAGCCACCCGCCGCGCGGATCGCCGCGATCGTGCGCGCCAGGTCCACGCGGCCATCGGCCCCGCGCCCCCATTGAATGTTCCAGCTCAGGATTCTCATCGGCGAGCCCTCTTCGGAAACAGCGGCAGATCCGGCCCATGCCGCCATGCCGCGCCGCGATGGCCACGGCGCAGAAAACGGAATTTTGCACCCATGCACGGCTTGCCGCGAGCGCCGGCCTGCCTCTTCCATGCGCGGCGGATGGCGGCATCGTCGGGCAAGCGGCCGCGGCAGGCCATCCGCATTCGCGCCGCGGGCGTTCCGGCATCCGCTGCAATCGCCGATAATCGCAGTTCGCCTCACGGAGCATCCCATGCATTCAGCACAGGAACTGGCCAGCCAGATCGAAGTCCTCGCGTCGCTGCCGACCGTCTACGACCGCATCCGCGAGCAGCTGGAATCGCCCACCGGCTCCGCGTTCGAGGTCGCGCGCCTGGTCTCGGCCGACCCCGCGCTCACCGCGCGCGTGCTGCGGCTGGTCAACAGCGCGATGTATGGTCACCGCGGCGAGATCGACAACATCGTGCACGCCGTGCAGATCCTGGGCCTGCAGCAGGTACACGATCTGGTGCTGGCAATGTCGTTGCACGCGGTGTTCACCGGCATCCGCCCGGCGCAGCTGGACATGAAGCGCTTCTGGCGCGACAGCGTGCTGTGCGCCCTAGCCTCCCGCGCCATCACGCAGCACACCGGGCGCCCGGGGGCGGAACGGATGTTCGTCATCGGCCTGCTGGCCGACATCGGCCACCTGGTCATGTTCCAGACCACGCCCGTACTGGCGGACACGGCCCGCCAGAGCACGGCGCAGACGGGCGAGGCCCTGCATCTGGCCGAACGGCGCATCATCGGCTGCGACTTCGCCGAAGTGGGCGCCGCGCTGATGGATCAGTGGCGGGTGCCCGCCACCTTCGCCGGCGCGATCGGCACCCAGACCCTGCCGCGGCTGGGCGGGGAGCATGCCGGCGACGCGGCCACGCTCAATCTCGCACGCTGCATCGTCGAGGCCGACGCGCTCGACGCTTCGAGCGCGCACACCGGCGCGTGTGTCGATCCCTGCGTCTGGAAGCTGCTCGACATCACGCCCGACGAAATCGCCCCGATCCGCGAAGAGGCCGAACTCAACCTCGCCGCCTGGCTGGCGCTGTTCTTCCCGGCCCACGCGCACTGAACTGCCCGCCGCCGGCCCGGGCTGCGGGCCGGCGGTGGATCACAGCGCCATCAGCACCGACTTGATCTCGGTGTACTGGTCGAACACCGCGCGCCCCATCTCGCGGCCGATGCCCGATTG
>NZ_AMXE01000006.1 GCF_000310205.1 Thauera linaloolentis 47Lol = DSM 12138
CGGGCGGCGGGCGGGCGGATGCCCATTCCGCCGATGCCGCGCACGCGCCGCGCGTCTCCGGCGCATTGGCCGCGCACTATGCGCCGCGCACGCCGCTGCGCCTGGTGCAGTCCGGCCTGCTGGCCGCTGAGGCCGCCGCGCTGGCGGGCGAGGGCAGCCGTGTCGCGGTGCTCGCGCATGGCCTGCCTGATCCGCGGGATTCGCGCCTGATCTGGCAGGCCATGCCGGCCGATCCCGCCGCCTATGCGCAGGAACTCTACGCCAGCCTGCGCACGGCCGACATGCTGGATGCCGACTTCATCCTGGTCGAGGCCCTGCCCGATGGCCCGGCGTGGCGTGCCATTGCCGACAGGCTGGGACGGGCGGCGGTCGGTTCCGGCGCCAGTCCCGCTGGATGACGCGCTGCGGGGCTTCCATTTCGTGCCGCGGCTCTCTATAATGCGCGCTCTTTCGGGGCCGATAGCTCAGCTGGGAGAGCGCTGCGTTCGCAATGCAGAGGTCGAGGGTTCGATCCCCTTTCGGTCCACCAGGAATTCATCGTAAAGACAGCGCATGACACTTCTCAGTGTGATGCGCTGTCTTGCTTTGCGCGGCCGGTTCTTGGATGGATGTGCTGCTTGTGCCGGAGAGCGGCAGCGAGGCTGTGCCGCCGTTTTCAGAACAGGCTGCCGACGTTGAACAGCGTCAGCACGCCCAGGATACAGAAGATGGCGGCGGCGATGCCGTGCACGACCCGCATGGAGATCTTCTTGGCGATCTTGTCGCCGAGGAAGACCGCGGGCACGTTCGCCAGCATCATGCCGAGCGTGGTCCCGATGACGACCTGCACCACCTCGGTGTAGCGCGCGGCGAGGGCAACGGTGGCGATCTGCGTCTTGTCGCCCATCTCGGCGAGGAAGAAGGCGACCACGGTGGTGCCGAACACGCCCAGCCCGCGGCTGTCCTGCGCGGCACCGTCCTCGATCTTGTCCGGAATCAGCATCCATGCCGCCATCGCGATAAACGAGGCGCCGATGACCCAGCGGATCACGTCCGGCCCGAGCGCCTCGGCCACCCAGCCGCCGACCGCACCCGCCGCCGCATGGTTGACGAGGGTCGCGACGAAGATGCCGGCGACGATGGGCCAGGGGCGACAGAAGGTGGCGGCCAGGATGATGGCCAGCAACTGGGTCTTGTCGCCCATTTCTCCGAGCGCGACGACGCCGGTCGATACCAGAAATGCTTCCATGAACAAGGGAACTCCAGGGCCGGACGGACGAAAGACCACACCGCCTCCCGGCCCTTCCCGTAGGCAGCGCGGTCAAAGGTCTTGCCAGGCCTGAAAGCTGCACGCGCCATGGCCTGTCGGCCAAGCATGTTGACGCGCGCCCCTGCATTGCGCAGGGCGGCTACTCCCCGATGACGAGCGGCCGCGATTCTAACAGCAGAATGCCCGTGGCGGAATCCGCGGTGCTCCGGACGCAGGGGCCGCATCGCGGCGGTTTACCGCCTCCATGCACTGGAGTAGCATACCCCCCTATATTATATAGCCCGGTCGTACCGCGATGGCCCATACCGTTCGCCAGAAGGAAAAGCTGATTGCCCGCATCCGCCGCATCAAGGGGCAGCTCGAAGGGGTCGAGCGCGCGCTCGAGGCGGAGGCCGCGTGCGCCGAGGTGCTCCGCCAGATCGCATCCGTGCGCGGCGCGGTGAGCGGGCTGACGGTCGAGGTCATGGAGGACCACCTGCGCGAGCATGTCCTTGCCGCCGGGACCGACGCTGAGCGCCGCCAGGGCGGCGAGGAAATGATCGAGGTCATCCGGACCTACATGAAGTGAAACCGCAGTGCGCACAGGAAGCCGTTCGATGAGCACGACAGACGTTTCCACGCCGGGCCACGACCATTTTTTCCTGGGCGGGGACCATCAGCGCAACGAACGCAAGGTCTGGCTCGTGATCGCGCTCACGGCCAGCATGATGCTGATCGAGATCGTCGCCGGCACGCTCTACGGGTCGATGGCGCTCGTCGCCGACGGCTGGCACATGTCGACGCATGCCGGCGCGATGCTGATCACCGCGCTGGCCTACCGTTACGCGCGCCGCCATGCGCGTGATCCGCGATTTACCTTCGGCACCGGCAAGCTGGGCGATCTCGCCGGCTTCGCCAGCGCCGTGGTGCTCGCCCTGGTCGCACTGCTGATCGCCTGGGAAAGCCTCGTCCGCTTTGCCAATCCGGTGGAGATCAGCTTCGAGCAGGCGATCGCCGTGGCCGTCGTGGGGCTGGCCGTCAATCTGGCATGCGCATGGCTGTTGCGGGACGAGCACGCCCATCATCATCACGGCCATCACCACGACCATGGGCACGACCACGGCGGACATGACCACGCGAAGGGCCGCGACAACAACCTGCGCGCCGCCTATCTGCACGTGCTGGCCGATGCACTGACGTCCATCCTGGCGATCCTGGCCTTGCTGTTGGGGCGCAGCCAGGGCTGGTGGTGGGCCGACCCGCTGATGGGCGTGGTCGGCGCGGTGGTGATCGCCCGCTGGTCGTGGGGGCTGATCCGCGATGCGGGCAGCGTGCTGCTCGATGCCGCGGGCGAGGGGATGGCGGTGCGGCAGGAAATCCGCGAGGCCATCGAGCCCACCGGCGACCGGATCACCGACCTCCACGTCTGGCAGCTCGGGCCGGGCCACTTCGGTGCGATCATTTCGGTGGCTGCGCGGACGCCGCAGGCACCCGCGCATTACAAGCTGCGGCTCGCGCACATCCACGAACTGTCGCACGTCACCGTCGAAGTGCAGCCGGCGGCGGGCTGAGGCGCCGCTGCCGGAGGCACAGGCCCGGGTCAGGCGGAGGCTTGCAGCTTGTCCTGGGTACGGGTGTCGAAGTCGGATGCGTCGTGGCGCTCGTGGAGTTGCTGGTCGAGCGGCCCGCTCACGCGGTTGACCATGCGTCCGCGCCCGACGGCGGGGCGGCTGGCGATCTCCGTGGCCCAGCGCACGACATGGGTGTATTCCTGTACCTGCAGGAATTCGCCCGCGTCGTACAGCTGCCCCAGTGCGAGGTTTCCATACCAGGGCCAGATGGCGATGTCGGCGATCGTGTAGTCGTCGCCGGCGATGTAGCGGCTTTCGGCCAGCCTGCGGTTCAGCACGTCCAGCTGGCGCTTCGCTTCCATCGCGAAGCGGTCGATGGCGTACTCGATCTTGCTCGGGGCATAGGCGTAGAAATGGCCGAAGCCGCCGCCCAGATAGGGCGCGCTGCCCATCTGCCAGAACAGCCAGGACAGGCATTCCGCGCGGCGTGCGGAGTCGGCTGGCACGAAGGCGCCGAATTTTTCCGCGAGATAGAGCAGGATGGCGCCCGACTCGAACACCCTGACCGGCTCCGGCCCGCTGCAGTCGAGCAGGGCGGGGATCTTGGAGTTGGGGTTGACGTCGACGAAGCCGCTGCCGAACTGATCGCCGTCGTTGATGCGGATCAGCCAGGCATCGTATTCGGCGCCGGCGTGGCCCAGGGCCAGCAGTTCTTCCAGCATCACGCCGACCTTGACGCCGTTCGGCGTGGCCAGCGAATACAGTTGCAGCGGATGTTTGCCGCGCGGCAGTTCGCGGCTGTGGGTCGGGCCGGCGACGGGACGGTTGATGCTGGCGAAGCGGCCGCCGTTGGGCTGGTTCCAGGTCCAGATCCTGGGCGGCGTGTACGAGGTGGTGTCTGACATGCTCGGCTCTTCAACGTGAGGCAATGGAGCCAGCATGATAGAGGAGCGCGCGCCGGAATTGTGGAGCCGGAGCGGCACAGCGGAAGCAGGGTCCAGCGTGCCGTGGGCCGTGCTTCCTCGCCGGATGGGCCGTGTTCAGCGCGGGTCGATGCGATGGATTTTTTCCGGGTTCATCTTCGGCGACCACGGCAGGCCGCTGTTCTGCCAGCCGTTCTGCAGCCGCAGGCCTGCTTGCGGGCCTTCCTTGATCGCCGCGCCCTGAAAGCCGTTGACCACATAGCGGGCGTTGGGGAAGCCGTTGGCGCGCAGGAAGGCGGCGCTGGGCTCTCCGCGTTCGCTGCCCGAGCGGCACATGGTGATGACTTCGGCGTCGGCATTCATGCCGCGCTTTTCCAGTTCGGCCTTGATCTGCGCCGCGAAGTCGGGGTTCTGGTACAGGCGGAACACGCCTTTCTCGGCATTCCACCGGCTGCGGTCCACCAGCATGAAGGGCACATTCGCATGCACCGCATCGCTGAAGCCGACGAACATGATCTCGACCGGGTCGCGCACATCGACGAACAGCACGTCGGGCTCTGCTTGCCGGATCTTGGCGTAGGTTTCCTCGGCCGAAATGGCCATGTCGGCCGCTTGCGCCGACAGGCAGGCGAAACCGAGGGCGGTGGCGATCAGAAGACGTTTCATCGGGAGACTCCCATTTCAGGTTGCGGGGTTCAGGCTTTCCGGCACAGGCTGGCGGCGATCGGCCAGGCCAGCGCGGCGGCGACCGCGCCGAAGGCTGCTGCATAGAAGAACAGATTCATCCAGTCCACCCAGTAGCCCATGTCGTCGAACGACGACAGGGTCATGCCCGGGGTGATGAAGAAGGTGATCACCGTGGCGATCGCGCCGACCACCACGGCCGGGAGCAGTGCCCGCCGCCAGCCCACGCCCGGCCGGGTAGCGGCGAAGAGCATCAGCCACAGCAGCATGGTGCCGATGACCGCCGGCAGGTACTGCAGGCCGAGTTCGAAGAGGATGTTCAGGGTCAGCCAGATTTCGTACATGTCGTCTCTCCCCTCAGACGCGGCCCTTGGCCACGGCCATGTAGGCGGGCTTGAGCAGGCGGTATTTCATGACCCAGGCGAAGTAGCTGTCCTGCAGTGGATCGATCATCGGCAGCGAGGGCGTCAGGTTGTTGTTGTAGTCGAATTCCACCAGCAGGGCCGAGCCTTCGCGCAGCAGCAGCGGGCACGAGGTATAGCCGTCGAAATGTTGCGAAGGCTCGCGGCCGGCGATGACGTCGATCAGGTTCTGCGCGACGATCGGTGCGCTTTTCTTGATCGTCGCGGCGGTCTTGCCCTTGCCGGTGCCATTGACGTCGCCCAGGCCGAACACGTTGGGGAAGCGGCGGTGGCGCAGGGTCTTGGGATCGACCTCCAGCCAGCTGCCCGCGGCGAAACCGCCGTCCCGCCAGGGCAGGGGGCTGTTGACGATCGCGTCCGGTGCGCGCATCGGCGGTACGACGTGGATGAAGTCGTAGTCGATCTCGGTGCGTCCGCCCTCGGGGCGTGCCATCGTCGCGCGGCGGGAGCCGATGTCTATCGCCACCAGCTTGCTGTGGAAGGTGACCGGGATATCCAGCTTCTCCCAGCGGCGCAGCACCTCGTCGTTGATGCGCGGCACGCTGAAGATGTTGTCCAGCGCGGAATGGAAGGCGATCCTGGAGGCGTCGCGCGTACCGGCTTGCTTGAGGCGGTCGGCGACCATGAAGGTCACCTTGAGCGGGGCGCCCGCGCACTTCAGGAAGGTTTCGGGCAGGGTCATCAGCGCCGAGCCGCCTTTCTGGCGGAAAGCGTCCATCGCGCGCCAGGTCGCTTCCGCCGCGTCGGGGCCGGGGTAGATGCTGCCCAGCCCCTTGCTGCCGATGGCGGCGACGTCCATGCCTTCGATCTGCGCGTAGTCCAGATGCAGGCCGGTGGCGACGATCAGGTAGTCGTACTCGATGCGCTGGCCGCGGTCCGTGACCACCGCATCGGCCTCGGGATCGAACTCCGCGACCATCTCGCGCATCCAATCGACGCCCTGCGGCATCAGGTCGGCGTTCCGGTCGCTGACCTTGCCGACCGGCCAGATCCCCGTCCCGACCAGGGTGTAGCCCGGTTGGTAATTGTGGATCTCCTTGCGGTCGATGACGGTGATCTTCGCGCCGTCCAGTTCGCGCGCCAGGCGCGAGGCGATGGCCAGCCCGCCCAGCCCGCTGCCGGCGATGACGATGCGTGCCGCGGTCTTGAGGGCTGCGCGCGCGGGCGTGCTGGCGAGCGCCAGGCCCGTGGGCAGGCCGGCGCCGGCGACGGCGGGCAGTGCCGAGGCGCCGAACAGGAAGCGGCGCCGGCCGCCGTCGGCGGGTTGGGTGGAAGAAAGTCGTTCGGGCTTGTCGGACATGTCTCTCCCCTTTTGTATCGGCGTCGTCCAGTGCGGGCGGGCCGCCGTTCGTGCCTGTGTTTCGTCAATCATATAAGTGTTTTCTGAATTAGCCGCGTGCAGGCTAGGCGTATGTGACCTGTGTCACAAAGCGCGCCGGTGCTCAGGCGGCGCCGTGCAGCAGCGCCATGCGCAGTGCGGCCAGGCCGATGCCGAGCAGGCAGGCGCTGCCCGAGAACAGCCAGCACCACAGCGGCCTGCGCGGCCTGAAGCCGACGCCGGTGACGAATCCGGCGCTCATGGCCCAGAACAGCGCCGTCGCCGCCCAGTGGTCTGCTTCCCCCTGTGGTCCGGAAAGCGCGGCTGGCCATGCGGTGATGCCCAGCATGATCGTGATCGCGGCCAGCAGGGGCAGCGGGTTGAGGCGCCCCTGCCGGGGCGCTGCTGCCTGCGTGGAATGGGAGTGGTCCATGTCTGGCGTTCGCCTGCGGGTCAGGGGCGTTCTGCGCCGCCGGGGCCCTGTCCGCTGCCGCGCCGCGCCTGCTCGCGGGCGCTTTCGTTTTCGCCCCAGAGGGCGTTGAGGATGGCCAGCAGGACGGCGAAGCCGATGCCGAGGACCCAGGCGAAATACCACATGTCGTTCTCCTTTCGTGCCGTGCGCGCGTTCAGTACGCGGAGTGCTCGTTCTCGCGGATATAGGCGGCGGTGACCTTGCCGGCCATGACCTTGTAGGCCCAGCCGGTGTAGGCGACGATGATCGGCATGAAGATCAGCGTGGCCCAGAACATGATGCCCAGCGTGCGATGGCTGGAAACCGCGTCCCACACCGTGAGACTGGCGCCGGGGGCGGTGGAGGAGGGCATGACGAAGGGGAACATCGAGACGCCGGCGGTGCCGATGACGCCCGTGATGGCGAGGGAAGAGGCCACGAATGCGGCCAGCGTGCGGCGCTTGCGGACCAGCAGCAGCGCGGCGATGCCGCCGGCGTAGGCCAGGGCGGGCACGAGCACCGTCAGCGGCGCCTTGCCGTAGTTCGCCAGCCAGGCGCCGGACTGCGCTTCGACCGTCTTGGCCAGTGGGTTGGGCAGGGCCGCGGCATCCACCGCTGACGTGATCGCGTAGCCGAAGCTGCCGTTGGCGATCCACAGGCCGGCCGCGCTGAAGCCGGCGAGCATCAGCACGCCGAACACCAGCGCGGCGGTGATGGCGCGGCGCTGGATGTCGCCTTCGGTACGGTGGGCGAGGTAGATCGCGCCGTGGCAGGTGATCATCGCCGTGCTCACCACGCCGGCCAGCAGCGCGAAGGGGTTCAGCAAGGCCCAGAACGAGCCGGTGTAGTAGGGCACCAGCGTGTCGTCGAAGTGGAAGGGCACGCCCTGCAGCAGATTGCCGAAGGCCACGCCGAAGATCAGCGGCGGCACCGCGCCGCCGACGAAGAGGCCCCAGTCCCAGGTGCTGCGCCAGACGGCGTTGTGGATCTTGCTGCGGTAATCGAAACCCACCGGGCGGAAGAACAGCGCCCACAGCACCGCCAGCATCGCCCAGTAGAAGCCGGAGAAGGCCGTGGCGTAGACGATCGGCCATGCTGCGAAGATGGCGCCGCCGCCGGTGATGAACCAGACTTGGTTGCCGTCCCAGTGCGGCCCCACGGTGTTGATGATGATGCGGCGTTCTTCGTCGTTCCTGCCGGCGAAGGGCAGCAGCGTGCCGACGCCCATGTCGTGGCCGTCCATGATGGCGAAGCCGACGAGCAGCACGCCCACCAGCAGCCACCAGATGAGTTTCAGGGTCGGATAGTCGAAAATCATGATCGTGGCTCCGGGTCAGGCATGTTGCGCTTCGTTCTGGTAGCGGCCGGTACCCAGGCTGCCCGGTCCCTGGCGGGCGAAGCGGACCATCAGATACATCTCGACGATCAGCAGCAGGGTGTAGAAGCCGACGAAGCCTGCGAGCGAGCCGTACAGGCTCTCCACCGTCAGCGTCGACACCGACAGGTGGGTGGGCAGCACGCCGTAGATGGTCCAGGGCTGGCGGCCGTATTCGGCGACGAACCAGCCCATCTCGCAGGCGAGCCATGGCATGGGCAGGAAATACAGCGCCCATTTCAGCAGCCACGGCCGCTGGGCGAAGTCACCCTTGACCGAATGCCACAGGGCCAGGCCGAACAAGGCCAGCATGGCAAAGCCCAGCGCCACCATGATGCGGAAGGTCCAGAACAGCGGCGCGACCCTGGGCAGGGTGTCGCGTGCGGCGCGGTCGATCAGCTCGGGGGTGACGTCGTCCATCGAGGCGACGTATTTCTTCAGCAGCAGGCCGAAACCGAGATCGTCCCTGACCTGTTCGAAGGCTTCGCGGGCGGCCGTGTCCCGGGGGTTCCGGCGCAGGGTTTCGAGCCGCTTCACGGCCTCGATGCCGACCGTCACCCGCTCGCGGTTCTTCGCGTAGATCTCATTCAGGCCGGGCAGCGTCTTGTCGAGCGAGCGCGTGCCGATGATGCCCATGGCCCAAGGGATGTGGAGGGCGAAGTCGTTCTTCATCCCGGCCTCGTCGGGCAGGGCGACGAGGTTGAAGCTGGCCGGCGCAGGCTCGGTGTCCCACATCGCTTCCATCGCCGCGAGCTTGGTCTGCTGTGCTTCGCCCAGCGCGTAGCCCGATTCGTCGCCGAGCACGATCACCGAGCAGATCGAGGCGAAACCGAAGGCTGCTGCGATGCGGAAGCTGCGCTTGGCGAATTCGACATCGCGCCCGCGCAGCAGGTACCAGGCCGAGATGGACAGCACGAACATCGCCCCGGTCACGTAGCCGGCCGACACCGTATGCACGAACTTGCCCTGCGCCACCGGATTGAACACCACCGCCCAGAAATCGGTCAGCTCCATGCGCATGGTCTCGTAGCTGAATTCGGAGCCCACCGGGTTCTGCATCCAGCCGTTGGCGATGAGGATCCACAGCGCCGACAGGTTGGTGCCCACCGCCATCAGGATCGTGACCAGCAGGTGCTGCTGGCGCGACAGGCGGTCCCAGCCGAAAAAGAATAGGCCGATAAAGGTCGATTCGAGGAAGAAGGCCATCAGCCCCTCGATCGCCAGCGGCGCGCCGAAGATGTCGCCCACGTAATGCGAGTAGTAGGCCCAGTTGGTGCCGAACTGGAACTCCAGCGTGATGCCGGTGGTGACGCCCAGCGCGAAATTGATGCCGAACAGCTTGCCCCAGAAGCGGGTCATGTCCTTGTAGATCGTCTTGCCGGTCATGACATAGACGCTTTCCATGATGACCAGCATCCAGACCATGCCGAGCGTAAGCGGCACGAACAGGAAGTGGTACATCGCGGTGGCGGCGAACTGCAGCCGCGACAGGTCGACGAGTTGCTCACTGACCATGGGTTTCTCCTGCGGTCGATTGTTGTTTGCTGGCCATCGGAGCGGAGACCTGCCTGGCCATGGTCGTGGCGTCGACGGTGACGTGCGCGTCGCGGACGAAAGCCCACCACAGCGCGGTGATCAGCGCGAGCTTGAGTAGGACGACGAGGACGAGGTGGCGCAGCAGGCCTTGGTCCGGCAGGTTCATGAGCGGGCTCCGGGAGTCTGCCCTGCCTGTATCAAGCGCCGTGCCAGTGCGGCACGTGTCGTGATTTTTGAGGTAAATCAAAGATCAATGCTGTATATGGCAGGTATGCGGCGGTGGCCCAGGACAGTGGATTCGCCCAATGTGGCAGCAAAGGTGCCAATATGGCTGCCAGTGGCAGTGTTTCTTGGCGGCGCAGCGCAGGGGCGCATGGATCGACGGAAGTTCGTTCCGCGTGGCAGTCGGGCGTCAGATTGCTGCCAGTTCTGGCGCTCGTGGCGCATGCGGCGGCATCCTGCGCTTGCCGGAATCCGTGATGGGCAAGGTTTTCCGAAGCTGGCATGAGCGTTGCTACATGAAGGGCAGAAGCGGGGCTGGGCCGTGGCAGCCACCAAGACCGTCTTTCCTCTGCGGTCATGACCCCCCGTGGCGACACCTCGGCCGATTTCTCCGGCCCCGCTTCTTTTTTTGCGCGTTCGCGCACCTGCAGAAAATTCCCTGGAGATGTAGAACATGTCCGATACGCTGAAGGAGCGCCGCCGGCTCCTGATCGCAAGCTCCGGTGCTGGTGCGGTGGCCGCCGCTGCGACAGCCGTGCCCTTCGTTGCCAGCCTGACGCCTTCCGACCGCGCGCGTGCCGCCGGTGCGCCGGTCGAGGCCGATGTCGGCAAGCTGGCGGCAGGCGAGATGATGACCGTGGAGTGGCGCGGCAAGCCGGTCTGGATCCTGCGCCGCACGCCCGAGATGCTCGCTGCGCTCGAGGCGCATGAGCAGCGTCTCGCGGATGCCGCCTCCGAGGAGCCGCAGCAGCCCGGCTACGCCTCCAACCGCCATCGCTCGATCAATCCCGAGTATCTGGTGGTGATCGGTATCTGCACCCACCTGGGCTGCTCGCCGTCGGAGAAGTTCTCGCCCGGGGCCGCCAGCGGCATGGGAGACGATTGGCCGGGCGGCTTCCTGTGCCCCTGCCACGGGTCGATCTTCGACCTTGCCGGGCGCGTCTTCCTGAGCCAGCCGGCGCCGACCAACCTGGAGGTGCCGCCCTACAAGTGGCTGGCGGATACGCTCGTGCGGATCGGCGAGGACGATAGCGCCCCGGCCTGAACGTCGGGCGCGGGCCTCAAGGGCCGTTTCCGTCCCGGTCCTGCCGGGCGGTTTCGGCGGCGAGCGTGCTGAAGGCTTCGGCCTGGGTCATGAAGATGCGCCCGGACAGCCATTCGGAGATTTCGCTGCGTTCCAGTCCGTCGCGCAGCGGGCCTTTCAGCTCGGATAGGTGCAGCTGGATGCCCTTGGCGCGCAACTCGCGGTCGAGCTGCATCAGCACTTCGAGCCCGGTCAGATCGATGCCATTCACGCCGCTCATCATCAGCACCACATGCCGCAGTTGCGGACGCCGGGCCATGGCCGACGACAAGGTCTCGGAGATCCAGCGGGAGTTGGTGAACACCAGGCTCTCATCGACCCGGATCGACAGCACCTGCGGTAGTGTCTCGACTTCGAAGCGATTCACGTTGCGGAAGATCTCGGTGCCGTCCAGCCGCCCGACCTCCGTCCAGTGCGGGCGGGCGGTACGCTGGAGCAGCAGGCCGATGGCGGCGATCACGCCGGCCAGCAAGGCCTCCTTGATGCCCACGAACAGCGTCAGCGCCGTCACCGCCGCCATCAGCGCGAATTCGGCGCGGGAATAGCGCCATGCCAGCAGGAAGGGGGTGAGGTCGATCATCGACAGCACGGCGACGATGATGGTGGCCGCCAGCACCGCGCGTGGCAGGTATTGCAGCACGTCGCCGAGCAGGATGATGGCCAGCGCGAGCAGGGCGGCGGTCCACACCCCGGCCATGCGCGTGCGGGCATTGGCGTTGAAATTGATGATGCTGCGCGAGAAGCCGCCCGTCACCGGCATGCCGCCCGACACCCCGGCTGCCGCGTTGGCGGCGGCGAGGCCGAACAGCTCGCGGCGGGGCGAAATCTTCTCGCCGCGCCGCGCGGCAAGGGCCTCGGCCACGGCCAGGCTTTCGACGTAGGCGACCAGCCCGAGCAGGGCCGCCGGGGCGAACAGATCGAGCCAGACGGCGGGCGGCGCGTCCCACAGCTTCGGGAACGCCATGCCTTCGCCCAGGCTGATCCGCCCCGACAGAGCCACGCCCTCGTTCAACTGGGGAAAGCCCGCGACCCAGGCGATGGATGCTGCAACCACGACGAGGGGGGCGGTGCGTGCCAGCAACTGCGCAGTGCGCGCTTCGAAGCCCAGTGCTTGCAGCATGCGGCTGCCGTGCTGGCGGAGGACCCACAGCGCGAGCAGCGCCAGCAGGCCGACGGTGGCCGTGGTGAGGTGTGGCGCCGCGCCTTCGCTGGCGGCGATCGAGCGGCCCAGCTCGACGACCGTGCTGCCGCCGACCGGCGCGCCCAGCAGGGCCGGGAGCTGACCGATGGCGATCACCAGCGAGGCGCCGGTGATGAAGCCGTGCAGCACCGGCGCGCCCAGCAGGGCGGCCAGGGTCTCCAGCCGGAACAGGGCGGCGACGAGGCAGACGGCGGCGATCTCCAGCGACAGCACCAGTGCCGCGAGATGGGGGGAAATGCCGTGGTCGATGGCGACGCCGCCGATCGCCTGCGCGGTCATCATCGCCAGCACCGCCACCGGCCCCACGGCGAGCGTGGTGCTGGAGCCGAAGGCGGCGTAGGCGATGGCCGGCAGCAGGCTCGCCATCACGCCGACCACCGGCGGCAGGCCGGCGAGGATGGCGTAGGCCAGGCTCTGGGGCACCAGCAGGATGGTGACGATGACTGCGGCGACCAGGTCGTCGGCCAGCGCCGTGCGCCGGTATCCGGCCCAGCGCTGGGCGAGGGAGGGGCGGCGGGGCGTGGCGCTGGCGGGCATCGGCGGGATGCTCACAGCAGGTCGAGCGGGATCTTGAGGTAGCGCACGCCGTTGTCTTCGGGCGGGGGGAAATTGCCGGCGCGCACATTGACCTGGATGGACGGCAGGATCAGCGTGGGCATGGCCAGGGTCTTGTCGCGGGCGCTGCGCATGGCGACGAATTCCGCTTCGGTGACGCCGTCATGGACGTGGATGTTGTTCCTGCGCTGTTCGGCGACTGTCGTTTCCCAGGCCGCCGCGCGGCTTTCGGGCGGGTAATCGTGGCACAGGTGCAGGCGGGTTTCGGGCGGCAGGGCCAGCACCTTGCGGATCGAGCGGAACAGCGTGGCGGCGTCGCCGCCGGGGAAGTCGCAGCGCGCGGTGCCGTAGTCGGGCATGAACAGGGTGTCGCCGACGAAGGCATCGCGGCCGACGACGTAGGTCAGACAGGCGGGCGTGTGCCCGGGCGTGTGCATCACCGCGACGTCGAGTGTGCCGATGCGGAAGCGTTCGCCATCCTCGAACAACTGGTCGAACTCGACGCCGTCGGTATTCATGTCCTTGGCGTTGAAGACCTGCTTGAACACGCCTTGCACCTGGCGGATGTGGGCGCCGATGGCGATGCGCCCGCCCAGTTGCTGCTTGAGGTAGGGCGCGGCCGACAGGTGGTCGGCGTGGGCATGGGTCTCCAGCAGCCAGTCGACCGCCAGCCCGGCCTGGCGCACGTGGGCGATGACCGCATCGGCCGAGGCGCGGGACGTGCGGCCCGACTTGGGGTCGTAGTCCAGCACGCTGTCGATGATCGCGGCCCGGGCGGTTTCCGGGTCGGAGACGACATGGGTGACGGTGAAGGTGGCGGGGTCGAAGAAGGACTGTATCCGGGCGTGTTTCATGTGGAAGGCCTCGTGTGTCCGCTGGTGGAAAGCCGTGCCGGCGGGGACGGTCTCGGGGGGTGTTCGTCGTGCTGTTCGCTCAGTACCGGATGTCGATGCCGATCTCCCTGGCGGCTGTGCCGGCGGCCAGTTCGAATGCGCTGTCGTCGAACGCGGGGGGGCCGGAAACCACGGGGTTGTTCGACAGGCCATAGCCTTCGGTCGGGAACATGCCGAAGCGGCGGTTGAGTTCGCCGTTCCCGTCTTCATCATGGTAAGCCATGATCGCGTAGCGCCCTGGCGGCAGCGCTTCGAAGCTGACCCGTACTGTGCCTGCCTCGGCGGCAACCTGGCGCACGGCAAAGGCCTGTGCTTCCTTGCGGAAGGTCTTGGGGTCGGCGTACAGCCCCACGCGGATGCTGCCGCGTGCGTGCTGGATGCCGGCCAGCGTGACGTCGAGCCTCGTGTCCTGAGCAAGGGCGTTGGTGGCGGATGCGCAAAGCAGCAAGGCGAGCAGGCGGGGTTTCATGGCGTACATGGGGTGTGGAGGTCTCGAAGTCATAAATATAAGCAAATTCTTATCAATAAGTCCAATTCGCCCTTGGAGGCGGGTCGGCGGGGGCGTCCTTGTCCAGGGGCCACGCAAGTGGGCATGCGGCAAGGCTCTGCGGCATACTGGACATTTTCCACCCCACGGAGTGCTTGCCATGAAGCTTTACTACAAGTCGGGCGCTTGCTCGCTGTCGCCGCACATCGTCCTGGAAGAGCTCGGCCTGCCCTATGAAGCGGAGGCCGTCGATCTCCAGACCAAGGTGACCGCGAGCGGCGGCGACTTTACCCGGACCAATCCGAAGGGCTATGTGCCCGCCCTCGAACTGGACGGCGGCGAGGTGCTGACCGAGGGGCCGGCGATCGTCCAGTATCTGGCCGATCTCGTTCCGGAGAAGAAGCTGGCGCCCGCCAACGGCACCCTGGCGCGCTACCGGCTGCAGTCGTGGCTTACCTTCATCGGCACCGAACTGCACAAGTCCTGCAGTCCGTTCTTCAATCCGGCTTCGGGCGATGCGTGGAAAGCCGCGGCAAAGGCCAATCTCGAACGCCGGCTGGAGTACATCGACCACGAACTGGCCGGCAGGGCCTACCTGATGGGTGAGGACTTCAGCGTGGCCGATGCCTATCTGTTTACCGTGCTGGGCTGGATGGGCTACATCCAGTTCGACCTGGCTCGCTTTTCGAATCTGGTCGCCTTCCAGGCACGCGTGGCCGCGCGTCCGGCGGTGCAGGCGGCACTGAAGGCCGAGGGTCTGGCCTGACCGTCAGGCTGTGCCCACCGCAGCGGGCATGCGCCGGGGCGGCGGGCACGCCTGGCAGGCAGTGTGCCGTGCAGTCCCCGGGTACGTGCCCGCGCAGGTGTCGAGCGGGATGTGGGCGGATGGCTACCTGAGCTCGGCGATGACGACGCGGTTGCGTCCCGCCTGCTTGGCTTGGTACATGGCGCCGTCGGCCCGCTCCAGCGCGGACTGCAGGGGCTCGTCGAAGCCGAGCGGCGTGACGCCTGCACTGAAGGTGATGACGATTTTCTGGTTGTCCGCCATGAAGAACTCGCGCGTCAGCTCACGCTGCAAGCGGGTCAGCGCAGTGTAGGCGTCGGCTTTGTCGGTTTCCGGCAGCAGGATCACGAACTCCTCGCCGCCATAACGTGCGAGTACGTCCTGTGGGCGCAGATGTTGACGCACCACATGCGCAAGGTGGATCAGTGCTTCGTCCCCCACCTTGTGGCCGAAGGTGTCGTTGAGTTTCTTGAAGTTGTCGATGTCGAGCAGGGCCAGCGCGAGTGTCGTGCCGCGCCGTTGCGCGCGGGCGCTTTCCGTCTCGAACATTTCTTCCAGGCCGCGGCGGTTGAGCGTGCCCGTCAGTTGATCGTGGCGCATCATGCGGCTGGCTTCGTCGAGCTCTTCCTGCAGTTTCGCGATGCGTTCTTCGGAAGCCTGTGCCTGCTTGCGGGTCGCGATCAATTCGTTGCGCGAGCGCTGGGCCTCGTCCTGGACGCAGCGCGTTTCCCGCATCACCTCATCCAGCACCAGCCCGATTGCACCGATGTCGTTGGCTTCGGATATGCGCTGTGCGCACGAGCTGATGCGGTCGTGGTAGGTTCCTGTGGTTTCGGAAAAGCGGGCGAGCTGGTCGACGAAGCCTGCGAGCATCGTGCGCAGGTGGCGCTGGGCTTCGACGAGGTTGTGCTTCAACTGGCTCTGCTTGTAGATCAGATCCTTGAGGCGGCGTCCGGCGTCGTCGAGCGTGCGTGGGTTGAGTGGGGCGTCGACGAGTTCGCGCAGCATCTCGATCTGGCCCGCAAGCCAATTGTCGTCGAGTACCAGTTCGTCGATGTTGCGCAGCAGAAGGCGGAGCAGTTCGAGGAGGCCGGCACGCACTTCGGCATCGTCGGCAGTGATCATCTCGAGGCGATGCGCGAGGCGGCGGATGTGGCTGCCGATTCGTTCGAGCTGCCTGGGTTCGAGCGTATGGGCGATTTCGTCGGCGAGCCGCTTGCTCTCGTCGGCCAATTCCGGATGCCCGCCGAGAAAGGATGGAACGACGTCGCGCAGGGCCGATAACAGAAGCTTGCGCAGGCCCTCGATCAGCTCGTGATTGCCGTTCGCCGGAGGGAACCCGGCCAGCTTGATGCTTTCGGTATCCGTCGCTGCCGATACTGCGGTTTCTGCCCAGGCCGGATTCGATGCCGAGTTGGCGCGTTCCGGTGCCGGCATGGCTTCGACGGGCGCCTGGTTCCAGCCGCGCAGCAGGCCTTGGAGGCGGTTGTACAGGGCCGAGGGTTCCGATGCATTCAGGACTCGCTCGAGGGATTCGCGCTTGCGCGCGATGGTCCAGCCCTGCTGGCGTCCCTCCCAGGAGCGGAGCAGGCTGGCGATGAGTTCGTTCCAGGCGGGAGGATCGACGGCCTTGAGCCCGTCCAGGTAGCGCCCCAGGGCGTCGTCGGCTGCCTTGAGGTTGCCCGCGTTCAGGGCCTGATCCAGCTCACGTGCGGTTCTCTGGCGTTCGGCTGCGTCCCTGGGCAAGCGGCGCGACAGCCTGCGCAGGAAGCCTTCGGAGGGCACGTCGTCATCAGTGCGGGTTCCGGCGATTTCGTGATAGAGCTTGCGATAGTTGTCCGGGGTCGGCGTGACGCGGCGTTGCGCGAGCTGAAGGAGGGTTTCGCGGGCGACTTCGGAAGGATTGCGCGGGGCGCTCATGGAGGTGCCGGTAGCCGATTGAATATGCGCGAATTATATCGGCAGGCTCGTACCGCGAGACGTGTCGTGGATCAAGATGAATGAATTTCCCCGTGCTGGGCGGACAGGGCAAGGCGCACGGAGGCGACCGCGAGGGATGCCTCCGGGTGGGTCAGATCCGTAGTTCGCTCATCAGATTGCCGACATCCAGGGTGCGGGCCCGCTCCTCGATCTGGGGCGTGTAATGCTGCTGCAAGCCCTTGGCTTCGTTAACCAGGCTGGAGAACGAACGCTTCAGTGCGTCGGTGCTCAGGCTCCGCCCTCCGGCGTAGTAGCGCCGGGCAAGCTGCCCGAGGGCATAAGTGCTGGCGAACGAGAAGGCCGAGCCGGTTGCGGTGCTGCCAATCGTGCGGCCGGTCTTGCCGAGTACCTTGCCCAGAAGCCCCCCGACCAGCTTGCGGCCGAACTGCTCGATGTATTGCGAGGTCAGTCCGACGCCCGCAGTGGCGAGAAAGTCCTTGATGTGGCCGCGGTCCAGCTCGTATCCATAGGATCTGCCGATCCGGTACACAAGCCGGGTCTGAAGGGGAATGATCGCCATCGAGGCCAGTGATTGCGGCAGTAGTTCGAGGGCGCCATTCAGTATCGAGGCGTTGAGAATGCTCTTGTCGAGCTCGGCGTCGCTCATCGTGGATGCGCGCGGAATGGTGGACGCAGCGGGCGGAGTGACGGCTGTCACGGGGGCAGGCGGAGTATCGTCCAGCGGCAGCGATGCCAGAGTGTCCGCCTGGACGGTGAAAGCGTCCGCGCCCGCGCGATCGAGTGCAAGCGCCGATTGAAGCGTATCGAGGAAGGCCGTTTCGCGCTCATCGTGTACGCCGTCTGCATCGCACACGCCGACCGCCATTTCGAATGCGAGCCGGCGCAGCTCCACGGTTTTGAGTGCGGAAGCGGCAGCATCCAGGCCAAGGCGTCCGAGCAGGACGTCTTGATAGATTTTCATCAGGTCGATGCCGCTGTCGGCGCTCAGGGATTCGGTGATTTTGCGGATGTGTTCGCGTTCGCGCTCGTCCTTGTGCTGGTCCGCGAAGGCGACCATGAGGCAGATGGCGACGATGGCGCGGGTCTGTTCGGCTTGCATGGTGGCGTCCTGTAGTGTCTGGAGGGCGGTCGAGGCGGGTAGAATGAAGAACTTGACGATCCTCGGGCGCAATTGACAACGCCTGGCCTGTAAGAGTTCTTGCTTCCCATGACCACCGAAAAAGACAACATCGAGGCCGAAGCGCCCGCTTTATCTCCCTCCGCCGAGGGGGCCGTGCCGCAGCAGCGAATCGAGCCGCGCGCCTTGCTGCAAAGTCTGCAGAAGGCGTTTCCTGCTTTTCGCGACTGTAAGCCTTTGGCGCTGAAAATCGATGCCAGTATCGTCGAACGCATGCCCGGAATCGACCGCAAGAGTCTGCGCGCCGCATTGCGCATGTACACCGCCTCGACCCGCTACCTGAAAGCGGTCGAGCGTTCTCAACAACGCTTCGATCTGGACGGGCAGCCTGTCGGGGAGGTGACTGACGAGCAGCGCACGCATGCGTCGACAACCCTCAAGGAGCGTTTTGCCGCCATAGCCAAGCAGCAGAAAGAAAAACGTGAAGCCGAGGCCGCCGAGAAGCGCCGTACCGAAAAACTGCAGCAACTGGTGAGCAAGTTCGGCCGCTGAGTTCGGCTGCCAGGAGGGCTTCAACTGCGCTGCTGAAGCAGGTTCTGCGAGCGCAGCAGCCAAGCCGCCGAACCGGCAAGAACGGCAAGTGCAATGCCGGCTGCGGTGTTTCCGATTCCGAACATCAGACCTGTAAGCAGGCCGATGGTGAGCAGCAAGCGGGTGAGAAGGGTTTCGGTCATGATTGCCTCCGGGGTGGTTTGTTCAGTTTGTGTACTGTAAATAAATACAGTGATCGGCGCAAGTGCGCCGTGCAGCCCCTTGTGCGCGCTTACGCTATAATCCGCAGCCAACGCCGGCATAGCTCAGTTGGTAGAGCAGCTGATTTGTAATCAGAAGGTCGTGGGTTCGATTCCTATTGCCGGCACCAGAACACTGATAAGCACTCGACGCGCGCCATCCTTCCGTAATTCGCCGTGCGTCTCATTCCAAGAACATCCCTGGCGCAGAGCGAGTCCTCTCTTGCCGTCCATGCGGCTTCGGACCGTGGAAGCCGGTCGCGGGCGAGTGCTGAAAGCGGTTGCTGATGTGTAAAAGCCCAGGGCGTGGGATGCGCTGGGCTCACGCGCCCTACTCGCAGATAGTCAGGCAACAGGGGCGCTTGGCGTTTCTGGTGGAGTGGAAAGCTGGTTTTTGGCTGTTGGCACGAAAAAACTTGCATTCATATCATCTATTGTTTATAGTTCTGTTTCTCCGACGCGGGGTGGAGCAGTCTGGCAGCTCGTCGGGCTCATAACCCGAAGGTCGCAGGTTCAAATCCTGCCCCCGCAACCAAACAAAGCAATAAGGCCCGATCACGGAAGTAATCGGGCCTTATTGCTTTTGGAGAACGGATTGTCAGCGTCATGCTGCCCGGGGTGCCCCCTCAACTTGCGGGCAGCCGGTTCAGGGAAGCAACTGCGCGGCTTCTGCCGTGCATGGCGCAGGTGATGGGTTCGCCCCGCGGCGGGCTTGTGTATCAACCGGCGTGGCGTGTGATGCGTAGCGCGAAATCGCAGTTTCCGCCGCCGCGGAACCAACGTGCCTGCACGCGCTGCCCTCCGGGATAACTCAGGACCTGCTCGATCGTTGACGCTTTCTGGGTGTGGCTGCCGGTTGTGTAGCGGCCCAGTTTTTCGCTGAACCTGTCTGCGAAGGCTTCAGCGAGGCGCAGGCAGGCATGATCATCGGTGGTGCGGAGGTCTGCCTTTGCGCTGGGTTGGATGATGAGCTCCTCGATCCGGCCTTCGGCATCTGCCATGGCCATGATCGAGGATGCTTCGCCCAGGAGGTCGATGTGCATGGCGAATTCGTCGCGTCCATCGCAGCCGGGGCCGACCGGGAGCGCAGCGGGGTCCAGCCGCTTTGCCTGCAGGGCCGTGGCTGGCAAGTCGGCGCCGAGCCGCAGCGGGCCGACGCCGTCGGCCTGAACCCGGACAGCGCGCGGAATGTCTTGCCGGGGCTGGCTGCAGGCGGCCGGCAGTGCGGCCAGCGCGAGGATTGCGAGGGCACTGCCGGCGAAGCGCACGGGAATCAGTTTGCCTTGATCACACCGCAGAACAGCCGTGCGCCGGCGCCGCCGATCGGTTGTGCGGCATGGTCGTCGCGGTTTTCGTGGATGACCAGCGCGGCGCCGTCCTCGTCGAGGATTCTTGCGCGCCCGCCTTTGCCGTCGAGGCTGGCGAGCGGCGTGTACAGCTCGGCTTCGACGCTGCCGTCGGCATGCACGAAAATGTTCTGCAGATCGCCTGCGTCGGGGCCATCGGGGTTCATCAGGCCGTGTTTCTTGCCGTCCGGATTCAGGTGGCCTTTCGAGGCCACGAAGCCTTGGCCGGCATCGTCGCAAGTGCCGACGCTGTGGATGTGGACGCCTTTCGGCCCCGGGGGCAGTCCCTTGGCAGAGAGGTGAATCAGCACGCCCTGTGGCCCTTCGATGAGCGTTGCGGTGCCGATCGCCTGTCCCTGGCGATCGATGATGCTGGCGGTGGCGTGCTCCGTGGCGGAGGCGGCTGTGGCGACGCTGGCGATCGCGCAGGTCACGAGAAGGCGCGGGAAGGGCATGGTGCATCTCTCATTGTGGTTGAGCGAAGCGTCATGATAGACACGATTCCGTCCGCGTAAAAGACAGGCTTGCCTTCCTTGCCATGGCTGGCGCGGGTTGGCGCTTGGCCGTAACATCGTGCCAACATTCACGGAGAAACACCATGGCGTCTTCCGCCGACAGCATCAGCATGGCGCTTTTTTGCGACTTCGAGAACGTGGCGCTCGGTGTCCGCGACGCCAATTACGAGAAGTTCGACATCAAGCGCGTTCTCGAACGCCTGCTGCTGAAAGGCAGCATCGTCGTCAAGAAGGCATATTGCGATTGGGATCGCTACAAGAGTTTCAAGGCCTCGATGCACGAGGCCAATTTCGAGCTGATCGAGATTCCCCACGTGCGCCAATCGGGCAAGAATTCGGCCGACATCCGTCTCGTCGTCGATGCGCTGGACCTGTGCTACACCAAGTCGCATGTCGATACATTCGTCATCATCAGCGGCGATTCCGACTTCTCCCCGCTGGTCTCCAAGCTGCGTGAAAACGCCAAGCAGGTGATCGGCGTCGGCGTGAAGCAGTCCACCTCCGACCTGCTCATCGCCAATTGCGACGAGTTCATTTTCTACGACGACCTGGTGCGCGATGGTCAGCGTGCGGCCAAGCGCGACGCCCGTGACACGCAAGCGCCATCGAAACGGACGCCGGAAGAGGAGAAGCGGCGCAAGGAAGAGCTGGAGGATCGTCGCGGCAAGGCGATCGAGATTGCGGTGGAAACCTTCGACGCCCTGATGTCCGAGCGCGGTGACAGCGGCAAGATCTGGGCGTCGATGCTGAAGGAGGCGATCAAGCGGCGCAAGCCCGACTTCAACGAGAGCTATTTCGGTTTTCGTGCCTTTGGCAACCTGCTTGACGAGGCCCAGGCGCGTGGCCTGCTGGTGGTCGGGCGCGACGAAAAATCGGGAACCTACGTCTATCGTCCGAATGCTGCCATCGTCGTGGCGGCCCTGGAACCTGACCTGCCGGCCGACGGCCGGTCGGCGCAGACCGAATTCGGGCTTGAAGCCGGAGTAGGGGAAGTGGCCGAGAGCGAGGTTGCGCCGGCGGACGGCGGGCGCACATCCGGGCGGAAGAATGGGCGTGGCCGGGGCACGGGCGGGCGCAAGGCCAAGAGTGGCGATACGGGGCCGGCGCATGGTGAGCCGGATGCGGCGATACCGGCTGCCGTGCCGGCCGAGGTCGTGGCTGCGCAGACTGCGTCCGAGCCGATCGTGCCTACTGAGCCGTCGGCGTTGGAACCAGCGCCTGCGCCCGAAGCCAAGCCGGCGGAGCGGCGCCCTGCGGCATCGAGCACTGGCCGTGGCCGCTCCAGCCAGCGCGGACGCAAGGCTGAGGCCGGGGCCGAGGTCGCAGGCGCCGAGCAGGCGCCGGTGCAGCCTGAAGCTCCGCCGGCCATCGTTGAGGCCCAGGCCGCCGAGCCCATTGGTGGCGAGGCCGAAGCTGCACCGAAGGCAAGGAAGCCGGCTGCACGCCGCCGTACCCGCAAGCCCACCGAGGCGGTAGACGACACAGGCGGCGAGGGCGCCTGAACCCCGTGTCGCGTGCGCGTGTGTGCCCCGGGTCCGTGAAGCCGCCATCCATCATCGGCGTGGCCAACTGGCCCTATCCGCGGTGGATCGCCCACCGCGGCGGGGGGCGCTTGGCGCCCGAGAACACGCTGGCCGCGTTTCGGCTGGGGCATGCCTGCGGCTATCGGATGTTCGAGTGCGATGTCCGCCTGAGCGCAGACGGCGTGCCTTTCCTGCTGCATGACGATGTGCTGGAGCGCACCACGGATGGGCAGGGGCCAGCCGCGGCGCGCGATTGGGCGGCGCTGTCGCAGCTCGATGCCGGCGGCTGGTATTCGGAAAGATACCGCGGCGAGCCGCTTGCCAGCCTGCAGGCGCTGATGTGCTTCTGCCACGCGACGGGTTCTGCCTTGAATGTCGAATTGAAGCCTGCGCCGGGTTCCGAGTACGAAACAGGCCGCATCGTTGCCGAGACCTTGTCGCGCGGATGGCGGGGCTTGCTGCCTCCCCTGCTCAGTTCATTTCGCGCCGTGGCATTGCAAGGCGCCCGTGCGGGGGGGGCGAGCCTGCCGCGTGCGCTGCTGGTCGAATATCCCGGCCCCGGCTGCATGGACCTTGCATTGGAGCTGGGGTGCGTGGCAATGGTGGCGGAGCACAGCCGCATCACGCCGCAGTTCGTGGAGCGGCTTCATGCGGCTGGACTTGCCTTGCTGAGCTATACCGTCAATGATGATGCCGAGGCGCAGCGCTTGCTGCGGCTTGGGCTGCAGGGGCTGATCACCGATCGCGTAGACCGCTTCGATCCAGCCGTGCACGCAGCCTGACCGGAACTCGCCACGGCCGGCAGGTTCTACGCACACATCGCACTCATGAAGACTCCGTCCATGCGCTGCTCATGCAGACCCTCCCCGCGCCTCCTTCCTGCCTTGCTCGCGCTCGTGCTCGCGTTGCCATCGTCCGCCGTCCTGGCTGCCGAGGATGCGTCCGCCTGCCTTCGTCCGGGGAACTGGACGATGCCTGGTACGGACGGGGCACGCCCCGGGGATCCGGTGTCCGTGCTGGGGGCGATGGCGCGGCGCGCAGTCGTGTTGCTCGGCGAGCAGCACGACGATGCCGACCATCACCGCTGGCAGTTGCAGACGCTTGCCGCCTTGCACGCGCAGCGCCCCGACATGTTCATCGGCTTCGAAATGTTCCCGCGCCGCATGCAGCCGGTGCTCGATCGCTGGGTGGCCGGAGAACTGTCCGAGCGGCAGTTCCTGGAGCAGGCCGAGTGGGACAAGGTCTGGAGCATGCCGGCCGAGCTTTATCTGCCCTTGTTCCACTTTGCGCGCCTCAATCGCGTGCCGATGCTCGCCCTCAACATCGAGCAGACACTGGCCAGGGAGGTCGCCACGCGTGGCTGGAACGGGGTGCCCGAGGCCGAGCGCGAAGGCGTGGGGCATGCGGCGGAGCCGGTACCGGCCTACGTCGACTTCCTGTTCGAGATTCACCGCCAGCATGCGCGCATGCGTGGCGGCAAGGACGAGGAGGTGTCGCGTGAAGACGCGGGTTTCCGCAATTTCCTCGACGCCCAGCTCGCCTGGGACCGCGCCATGGCCGAAGTGCTGGCTTCGGCGGCCGGTGGTGCGGCTGCGCGCGGCGATGGCCGGCCTCCCCTGGTCGCCGGCATCATGGGGAGCGGCCATGTCCGTTTCGGCCATGGTGTGGCACATCAGTTGAAGGATCTCGGTGTGGAGGATGTCGGCATCCTGCTGCCGGTGGCCGCGGCCACGCCCTGCGCCGAGATCGTCGCTGGCCTGGCCGACGCCGTGTTCGCCGTGCCCGATGCGGTGCGCTTGCCCGTTCCCCCACCACGGCTGGGCGTGAGCCTGGAAGAACACCGCGATGGCGTGCGTATTGCCGTGGTGAATGCCGGCAGTCTGGCGGCGGACACCGGCTTGCGTGCCGGCGACGTGATCACCGAGGCCGCGGGTGCCCCACTGAAGCGGTCGGCGGCTTTTGCCGGCCTGGTGAGGGCGCAGCCATCCGGCACGTGGTTGCCGCTGAAGCTGACGCGCGACGGCGAGACGGTCGAACTCGTCGTGCGATTCCCCGCCGCGAAATGATCTTGGCGTGCTGCAGAGCGGGCCGGTTGCGTGTCGGACGGGTCTCGTTCGTTGCCGTCCTCGTACTGGCAGCCCGTTCCGTGCTGGCCGGTGAATGGCCGATCGCGCTGGACGTGATGCTCGACCCGGCGAGCCGCAGCCTGCAAGCTGAAGCCGAGTTGCAGCCATCGGAGCGGGATTTCCGCTTCACCTTGCATGCGAGTCTTCGCATCGACTCGGCTACCGTAGACGGAAAGGCGCTGCGCATAGAGCCCAACGGCGGGCGGGGCGCGTTGCGCGGCTGGCGCATCCGCTTGCCGGAGCAGGGGGTGCTGCACCTGCGCTATGGCGGTACGCTGCCGCCGCTCGATGCGAAACTCGACCATCGTGACGTGCTGCAGGGTATGCCGCCGATGGCGTCGGAAGCCGGTAGCTACCTGCCAGCGGGCGGCGCATGGTATCCGCGTCCGGCCGAGGTGTTCGGCTATCGCGTCGATGTGCGGGTTCCGGCAGGACACAGGGCTGTCGTGCCCGGACGGCTGGTTTCGGAACGGCTGCCCCAAGCATTCGGGGGTGAAGCGGCCAATGCCGACGGCGGTGCCCGGCACTACTACGCACGCTTCGAGTTCGAGCATGTGGCGGACGGCATCGATCTGATGGCGGGGCCGTGGATCGTGCGCGAGCGGGTCGTGCCGCGCGAGGCCGGCGAGGCCTTGCGCCTGCGGACCTACTTCCCGGCCGCGCTCGATGCCGAACCAGGGCTTGCCGATGCCTATCTTGACGACAGTGCGCGTTACATCGCCCGCTACAGCCAGAGCATCGGTGCCTACCCGTTCACCGAATTCTCGGTCGTTGCCAGCCCGCTGCCGACCGGCTTCGGCATGCCGACGCTGACCTACCTGGGCGAGCAGGTGCTGCGCCTGCCCTTCATTCGTGCGACTTCGCTCGGTCACGAGGTGCTGCACAATTGGTGGGGCAACGGGGTGCTCGTCGATTACCAGAGCGGCAACTGGTCGGAAGGGCTGACGACTTTCATGGCTGACTATGCCTACAAGGAGGCGCAGTCCGCGACGGCGGCGCGCGAGATGCGTCTGGGCTGGCTGCGCGATTTCGCGGCTTTGCCCGCCGAGGCCCATCAGCCACTGGCGGCATTCCGTTCGCGCACGCATGGCGCGGCGGCCGCGGTTGGCTACGGCAAGGCGGCGATGGTGTTCGTCATGCTGCGCGATCTGATCGGCGAGGAAGCCTTCGCGCGCGGTATCCGTGTTTTCTGGGCGCAGAACCGTTTTCGCGTCGCAGGCTGGAAAGACCTGAGGCTGGCCTTCGAGCAGGCTTCGGGGCGAGGGCTGGAGGACTTCTTCCAACAGTGGCTGGAGATCCCCGGTGGGGCGCAGGTTCGGATCGAGCGTGCGCGTTTCGTGGTCGGGGAGGGAGGGCGAGGCGGTGTACTGCAGGTGGACCTGCGGCAGTCCGGCCCTTTGCATGCGTTGCACCTGCCCCTCCGCCTGGAGTATGAACACGGGGGTGAGGTGCGCTGGGTGACGCTGTCCAGGCAGGGTGAGGCGCTCGAATTGCCGCTCGATCACGCTCCGCTGGCGGTGCGCCTTGATCCCGAGCTGAGGGTGTGGCGCAGGCCGGAGGATGGGCAGTTGCCGCCCATCCTGCGCCAGTGGATGCTGCATGGTTCGCCGCGGCTGGTGATTGCGGATGAAGGCGGAGAGGCCGTGGCGGCGGGCAGGGCACTGGCGGAGCGCTTCTTCGAACGTCCGGCACGCCTTGCGGATCAGGGCGCCCTGCGGGAGGGGGGTGAGCCCGTGCTGCTCATCGGAACGCATGCCGCGGTCGATCGATTGCTGGCGACGACGGACCTTCCGCCCCGGCCGGCGCCACCGGGCATGCGGGGGAGCGCCCAGGTGTGGACCGTCCGTGCGCCCTCCGGTCTGCTAGTGGCGGTCGTGTCGGTACGTGATGCCGCTGCGTTGGCGGCGCTGCAGCGGCCGTTGCCGCATTATGGCGGGCAGAGCTGGTTGATTGCCGAGGGCGCCCGGGTGCTGGAGCGTGGCGTGTGGGATGCGCCGGGCACCGCGGTACCGGTGGAAATGCGTTGACGAGGCCATGCGCCTTGCGGCGGCCCGCATCCCCTGCCGTGCTTGCGAGGCGCCTGGATGAGGGGCGTAGAATTGCGCACATGAATACGAAACCGTTCTCCCTTTGCGCCGGATCCGCCGTTTCTCCACGCTTGCCTGGTGGTGCGCTGCGAATACTCGGACGAGGGCTCGTGCTGGCCGGCATGCTCGGCCTGTTTCAGCCTGCGAGCGCGTCCGATGCCGCGTTTGCGAGCTGCCTGAAACAGTTGCGTGGCGAGGCCGCGTCGGCAGGTGTTTCGCTGGCAAGCTTCGACCAGCATGCCGCTGCCTTGACGCCGGACATGACCGTTGTCGGCTTCCTCGATGCCCAGCCGGAGTTCGTCACGCCGATCTGGGACTACATGGCTGGCCTGGTCGATGCCGAGCGCGTTGCCGACGGGCAGGACATGCTCGCCCGGTGGGAGGAAGTGCTTGCCAGCGTCGAAACCCGCTATGGTGTCGATGCCGCCACCGTGGTCGCGGTATGGGGCGTCGAAAGCAATTTCGGGCGCAACTTCGGTAGCCGCCCCTTGTTGACGTCTCTGTCCACATTGTCTTGTTTCGGCCGCCGTCAGGCCTACTTCCGTGGCGAATTCTTTGCCACGCTCAAGATCATCCAGGAAGGCCACGTCGCGCCCGAGCGCCTGGCCGGCTCGTGGGCCGGGGCTTTCGGCCATACGCAGTTCATGCCTTCGACCTTCATGCGGCTGGCGGTCGATTTCGATGGCGATGGCCGACGCGATCTCGTCGATAGCGTGCCCGACGCGCTGGCGTCCACGGCGAACTTCCTCAAGCGTGCCGGCTGGCGCAGCGATTTGCCGTGGGGCTTCGAGGTGGTCTTGCCAAATGGTTTCGATGCGTCCGGCGCAGGGCGGCGCAACAAGCAGCCGATGGCGGACTGGGCGGCGCGTGGTGTGAGGCGGGCCGATGGCGGTGCCTTGCCTGCCGGTGCGACACCTGCAGGCCTGCTGTTGCCTGCGGGGACCGGCGGCCCCGCTTTCCTCGTCACGCGCAATTTCGATGCGTTGTATTCCTACAATGCGGCCGAGAGCTATGCGCTGGCGATCGCCCATCTGTCCGACCGCCTGCGCGGCGGAGGGGCTTTCCATGCGGCGTGGCCGACCGACGATGCCGGACTGTCGCGTGCCGAGCGGCGCGAGGTGCAGAGACTGCTGATTGCGCGTGGGCACGACATCGGCGAAGCGGACGGGATGATCGGTGCGCGCACGCGCGATGCCCTGAAGCAGGTACAGGCCGAACTTGGCTTGATCGCGGACGGCCGCGCAGGGCAGAAGGTCTTGAATGCATTGCGCGTGGCCGCCACGAATCGATGATTTCGTCCGGGTCCGGCAAGGGGCAAGGGCCGGAGCTTCTTCCTTCGTCGTATCGCTGGCGCACGGCTCTGCCTCGCTGGACGGAACAGACTGGGTAGCGCCCGCCGTCACGACAGCCAGCGAGGATTTTCGCTAGAATCCGCCGCTTCGGGCCAGGCATCTTGCCTGCCCTCATCCTCTTCAGGCTCCACATGCAAGATCTCGGTTATTTCAAATGGTCCATCGTCGTGACCATCCTCGGTGTCGCTGGCGGTTACCTGCTGGCAGGGTGGTCCGGCGCCTTCATCGTCGTCGTGCTGGCCATTCTCGAGACCTCGCTGTCTTTCGACAATGCGGTGGTCAATGCCACGGTCCTCAAGCACATGGACGAGAAGTGGCGCCGCCGTTTCCTGCTGTGGGGCATCCTGATCGCGGTGTTCGGCATGCGCATCGTCTTTCCGCTTGCCATCGTCGGCATCGTGGCGCACATGGGGCCGGTGGCGGTGATCAATCTTGCGTTGTTCGACGAGGCTGAATACGCTCGCATCCTGTTGTCCGCACATCACGAGATCGCCGCTTTCGGCGGGGCTTTCCTGTCGATGGTGTTCCTGAAGTTCTTCGTCGACAGCAACAAGAATCTTCACTGGCTGCACCTGCTGGAAGCTCCGCTGACCAAGCTGGGCAGACTAGAGGCGGCTCAGATCCTGCTGACCTTGCTAGCGATTCTTGGCAGTGCGGCCTGGCTGGACAATGATACGAAACGTGTCGAATTCGTCGTCGCAGGTATCTGGGGGCTGATCACCTACATCATCGCCGACGGTCTGGGGGCGATTCTCGGTGGAGGAGAAGGGGAGGGAGGCAAAGCTGTCGCGAAGACCGGTTTCGCTGGTTTCATGTACCTGGAACTGTTGGATGCGTCGTTCAGCTTCGATGGCGTGATCGGCGCCTTCGCATTGACGACGAGCCTGCCGATCATCGCGATCGGCCTGGGTGTGGGCGCCATGTTCGTGCGTTCGTTCACGCTGATGCTCGTCTACCGCGAGACGCTGAATGCCTATCGCTTTCTGGAGCATGGCGCGTTCTGGGCAATCGGGGCCCTGGCCGCGGTGATGTTCGTCGGTGTCCATGTCCATATCCCCGAGGTCGTCACCGGCCTGGTCGGGGCGGTGCTGATCGGTGCGGCGTTCCTGAGCTCTCTGCGCCAGCGGCGGGCCGCCGCCTGAGCGTGGCCCGCGCCCGATGCGGAGTCAGCCGCGCCGGGTATGCAGCAGGTAGTTCACGTCGGTGTCGTGGCCGAGCGAATACGCTTTCGTCAGCGGGTTGTAGCTCATGCCGATCAGCTCGTGCACGTCCAGGCCGGCGTTGCGGCAATAGCGGCCGAGTTCCGAGGGCTTGATGAACTTTGCGTACTCATGGGTGCCGCGCGGCAGCATGTTCAATACGTATTCGGCGCCGACGATCGCCAGGGCGTAGGCCTTCAGGTTGCGGTTGATGGTGGAGAAGAAGACGTGGCCACCGGGTTTCACCAGCCGTGCGCACGCGCTGATCGTGCTTGCCGGATCCGGGACGTGCTCGAGCATTTCCATGCAGGTCACGACGTCGAAATGGCCGGGTGCCTCGTCGGCAAAGGCTTCGGCGCTGACCAGACGGTAGTCGATGCCGTGCCCGCTTTCGAACAGGTGCAGACGCGCGACGCTGAGCGCCTTTTCGGATAGGTCGATACCGGTCACTTTGGCGCCGAGTGCAGCCATGCCTTCGGCCAGAATTCCGCCGCCGCACCCCACGTCGAGCACCGTCTTGCCTGCCAGGCCGGCCTTGCCGTCGATCCAGCCCAGACGCAGGGGATTGATTTCGTGGAGGGGCTTGAATTCGGATGCAGGATCCCACCAGCGGTGGGCAAGCTCACTGAATTTCTGTACTTCGGCAGGGTCGGCGTTGATAGCGTTCATCATTTCTCGTCACTGCTTGCGGGGTTGGTCGGGGCCGCCGGAAGGGCGGAGTGTTCCAGCCGCAGATTACAGGAAACAAAAGGTAAAAAACAAAAAGCCCCGCTTCAGCGGGGCTTTTTGCGAGCCGGACAGCCGGTTGGCTGAAGCCGCGATTACTTGGAGCCGATGACTTCGACGTCCACACGACGGTCCGGCTGCAGGCACTCGATCAGAGCCTTGCGGTTCTTGATGTTGTCGCACTTGTTACCGGTCACGGGCTGCTTTTCGCCCTTGCCTTCGGTGTAGATGCGGTTGGCTTCGACGCCCTTCGAGACCAGGTAGGTCTTGACGGCGGCGGCGCGGCGCTCGGACAGAGCCTGGTTGTAGGCATCGGAACCCAGGCGGTCGGTGTGGCCGACGGCCAGGATGACTTCCAGCTTCAGTTGCTTCGACTTGGCGGCCAGATCGTCGAGCGTGGCACGGCCTTCCGGCTTCAGCGTGGCCTTGTCGAAATCGAACAGGGTATCCGCAGCCAGCTTGATCTTCTCGGCGCTGGGCTTCGGCGCGGGGGCCGGGGCGGGAGCGGGCGCAGCTGCAACGGGAGCTACACACTTGTCCTTGGCGACGATGTCGCTGTCGCATTCGCAGCCAACCGGGAACTGGCCGGCCAGCGTGGTCGAGGCAGCAGCCGGCGACCAGTAGCCGGTGCGCCAGCACAGCCCGGCACCGCTACGGGCGACGACGTTGCGGGCGTCGATGACGTAGGGAATCTCGCCCTTGCCGTCGACCACGACATCCTTGACCTGCGCATAGGCGCCGGGGGCGGACAGGCCGATCGACGCGATGGCGGCCAGCATGAGCATCTGTTTCTTGGTTTGTTTGATCATGGTTTCCTCTTTGAAGGGCGAGTCGCCGGAATTACCACTGCAACGGAAGGAGAAAACAGCCGTGAAGCCGCATTCGTGTCGAGTTTGAACACTCTATCCAGTTCAATTAGCGAGTCTAGTGTGCCATACCGATGCGATCCTGAGCAATTCTATGTCGTTAATTTGCAACAGCGGAACGCCTTTAGCCACGCGGGATTCGCCGTTTACCCACACATGTGTGACGTGTTCGCGACCGGCAACATAAACGAGATGGGAGGCGGGGTCGAAGCAGGGCTGGGTGAGCATGCCGCCGAGGTCTACCGCGCACAGATCGGCGAGCTTGCCGGGTGAGATCGAACCGATCCGCGCGTCCAGCCCGAGTGCCCGGGCTCCGCCCAGCGTCGCCATGTACAGGGCGGCGTGGGCGGGCAGGGCGGACGCATCGAGAATGCTGGCCTTGGCGAGCAGCGCGGCATGGCGCATTTCCTGAAACAGGTCGATGCGGTTGTTGCTCGCGGCGCCGTCACTGCCGAGCCCGACACGGATGTCCGCGCACAGCAGGCGAGTGACGGGGGCGATGCCGCTGCCGAGCTTCATGTTCGAGGTTGGACAGTGGGCGACGCTGCAGGCGTGGCGGGACAGCAGCTCGATATCGGCGTCGTCCAGATGCACGGCGTGCGCTCCGATCAGGTTTTCTCCCAGTACCCCGAGTCTGGCAAGGCGGGCCAGGGGGCGCATGCCGTATTCCGCGATGGAGTCTCGAATTTCCGTTACGGTTTCGTGGAGATGAGTGTGGATGGGCAGATCCAGTTCGTCGGCAAGCGCCCGTATGCGCAGGAAACTGTTGTCCGACACAGTGTAGGGGGCGTGGGGCGCTATCGAGAACGAAATGCCCGGGTGCCCTCGCCACTCGTCGCGGATGGCGAGCCCCTTGCGCAGATAATCGTCCGTGTCGCTTGCCCATGGAGTGGGAAACTCGAGTGCGACGAGACCGACCACGGCCCGCATGCCAGCCTCGGCAAAGGCGGCGGCCGCAGCGCCCGGGTAGAAATACATGTCGTTGCATGTCGTGATGCCGCCGCGGAGCATCTCGGCCGCTGCCAGCAGTGTTCCGTCGCGCACGAAGACAGGGCTGAGGTGGCGGCTTTCCGCGGGCCAGATCACTTCCTGCAGCCAGCGCATCAAGGGCAGGTCGTCGGCGAGGCCGCGCAGCAGGTTCATGGCGGCGTGGGCGTGCAGGTTGACCAGGCCGGGTATCAACACTTGTTGCGGCAGATCGACCGTCGAGGCGGGCTGGTATCGTGCGTGGGCTTCGTCGGTCGGGAGTACGGCAAGGATGCGCCCGCCGTCGATCGCGACCGCGTGGTTTTCCAGCGTGATGCCGGCGGGAGAGACCGGGACGATCCAGCGGGGATTGATCAGGAGGTCGATCGGTTCGCTCACGCGTCGGATTCCATCATATTTGAAGAGGCGGGGGTAGAAGCATGATCAATCGTGGCCTGGATTCAGTCCCGATTCAAGCGCGGGCGCGCAGCGCCGCAATGGCGGGCTCCGTGTCGCCGGCTTCCGGGTCGTGCTTGTCCGCGCAGCCGCCCCCAGTTCGTGCCACAATCGCGGCCGTCAGCCACGGTTTGCGGCGAGCCGTTCGCGTTCGCCATCGCCAACATGAGTCGTACCCCTGAGACAATAGGCAAATACCGTATCCTGCGCGAGATCGGCCGCGGGGCGACGGCGGTCGTCTATCTCGCCGAGAGTCCGGACTATCCTGAGCCTGTGGCCTTGAAGCATGTGCGCTTCGAGGACCGGGCGAAGGACGAGGCGAAATGGAACCGCCGCCTGCTGAAGCTGCTCAAGGCCGAGCGGGCGGTTTCGTCCCGCCTGAACCACCCCAACATCATCCGTATCTTCGACGCCTCGGTCGAGCCTGCCGAAGCCTACGTGGTGATGGAGTATTTTCCGGGCGAATCCCTCGAGCGCTACTGCAGTTTCGAGAAGCTGCTGCCGATACATCGCACGATCGGAATCGTATTCAAGTGCTGCATGGCACTGGATCATGCCTTCCGCCAGGGTATCGTGCATCGCGACATCAAGCCGGCGAACATCCTGGTCGATGATCAGGACAATGTGAAGATCACCGATTTCGGCCTTGCGATGAACATCAGCAAGCGGGTTGATACGGATTCGACCTTCATCATGGGGGTGGGCTCGCCCGCGTACATGAGTCCGGAGCAGATCAAGGGCTATCCGCTCAATCAGAAGACGGACCTGTATTCGCTCGGCGTGCTGCTGTTCCACATGCTGACCGGGCGCTTGCCATTCCGCGCGGCCAATCCCGCGCAACTTGTATACAAGATCATCAACGCCGATCCGCCGGTGGTGTCGCAGCTCAACCCCGACGTGCCCGAGCAGATGGATGCGGTGATCCGCAAGGCGCTGGAGAAAGACCTGTATTCGCGCTACCGCAATGGGGCCGAGTTCGCCAAGGACCTTGCCGCAGTACGCTACAAGATCCTCGACGAAAACTACGTGCCGCCGGATACGAGCCGGTTTGCGCGGCTGCGCAAGCTCGCCTTCTTCACCGAATTCGAGGATGTCGAGCTGTGGGAGGTGCTGCGGATATCTTCCTGGCGCAAGGTCGAGCAGCATGTCGCGCTGGTGCGTGAAGGAGACAGCGACCAGCGTTTCGGCATCGTCCTTGAAGGCAGGGTGGAACTGTCGATCGATGGGCGGCGGGTGATGGAGCTGGGGGTGGGCGAGGTCTTCGGTGCGCAGGCCTGGCTCGATCATCTCGAACACCGCCACATGATGTCCGTGGTTTCGCTGTCGTCCGTGACCTATCTCGAGATCAATCCCGCGGCACTCGCGCTGGCCAGCGAAGAGGTGCTCGAGTGCTTCCGGCGCGAATTGGGTACGGCGATGGTACGCCGCCTCGCACAGGCGGCGAGGCTGCTGTCGGCAGGCGGGCCACCCGCGGTGCGTGGAGAGTCCAGTGCCACGGGGGGGCTCGACCTGCAGTTGCTCGAGCCTTGATCAGTGCCCTGCGCCCGCTTTCCGGGGGCGCGCGTCGCGGGCCGGCGGAGACGTTTCGGCGGCTCGGGCCTGGCCCAGCCAGTTGCCCAGATGGTCGATGGCGATGGCGGCCAGTGTTTCGATCCATTCGTGGCGTTCGTTGAGGCAGGGAATGTAATGGAAGGCCTTGCCGCCGTGATGGAGGAAGGCGTCGCGGCATTCCATGGCGATTTCTTCGAGCGTTTCCAGGCAGTCGGCCACGAATCCCGGGCAGATGACGTCGACACGGCCGATTCCCTGGGCGGCCAGTGCTTCTAGCGTGGGCTGCGTATAGGGCTGTAGCCATTCGGCTTTGCCAAAGCGCGACTGGAAAGTGAGCAGCGCACGCTCGGGCGGCAAGCCGAGCGCTTCGGCGAGCAAGCGGCCGGTCTTTGTGCACTCATGGTAGTAAGGGTCGCCCAGTTCGAGCGAGCGTCGCGGCACGCCATGAAAGCTCATGACCAGTCGCTCCGGCTCGCCATGTGCGGCCCAGTATTTGCGCACGTTGCGAGCCAGGGCGGCGATGTAGCCCGCGTCGTCGTGGAAATCGCGGACGAAGCGGATTTCGGGCTGGTTGCGCATGCGGGCAAGGCTGCGGCCGACTTCGTCGGTGACGGTTGCCGTGGTGCTGGCGGAGTACTGAGGGTAGAGCGGCAGGACGAGAATCCGCGTGCAGCCACGCGCGCGCATCGCCTGCAGTCTGTCCTGTATCGACGGTCTGCCGTAGCGCATCGCGAATTCGACTTCGACGTGGCCGTGCCCGCCTTGGGCGAGATGGTCCGCGAGAAGTGCTGCCTGGCGCTCGGTATGCACCTTGAGCGGAGAGCCTTCCTGCATCCAGATGCTGGCGTACTTTCTTGCCGAAGCGGCCGGGCGGAGGGTGAGGATGATGCCGTTCAGGATCGGCCACCAGGCCAGGCGAGGAATCTCGACCACGCGCGGGTCGGACAGGAATTCCTTCAGATACGGGCGCAGTGCGGCGGCTGTGGGCGCGTCCGGCGTACCCAGGTTGACGAGGAGGATTCCGGTACGGGCGGCGGTGTCGTGCAGGTAGGGCGGTTCGGGCCAGTAGCGGGCCATGTTTGTCCTTGTCTGTGTGGCCGGGGCGGTTTTGTGCAGAGCGGGCAATGCCTGCGCCGCGGTGGGGCGTTCGATCTCAGGCGCTCGACGACAGCGCGTTGGACAGCAGCCTCGCGGTGATGTCGACAATGGGAATCACGCGGTCGTAGGCCATGCGGGTAGGGCCGATTACGCCCACCGAGCCTACGATCCGGCCGTCCACCTCGTAGGGCGCGGTGATGACGCTGCAGGCGTCGAGCGGGGCGAGGCCGGATTCGCCGCCGATGAAGATCTGCACGCCTTCGGCCTTGTTCGACAGTTCGAGCAACTGCATCAGGCCGGTGCGCTGTTCGAAGAGCTTGAACAGTTCACGCAAGCGCGACATGTTCGACGACAGGTCCTCCACGTCGAGCAGGTTGGTTTCGCCTGAGATCACGTAGCTGGTGGCGGTTTCTTCCGCGGCTGCGCTTCCGGCGTCCACTGTCGCCGTCATCAGTTCGGTCATGTCGCTGCGCAATTGCCGCAGCTCATCCTTGATACGGCGGCGGATTTCGTTGAAGGACAGGCCGGCGAAGTGTTCGTTGAGATAGGTCGCGGCGCTGCTCAGTTCGTTCGCGCTGTAGGCGCGGCGGGTCATCAGGATGCGATTCTGGACATCGCCGGCGGTGGTGACGATGATCAGCAGGATACGGTTCTCGGACAGGCTGATGAACTCGAACTGCCGGATGCGGACCGCGTCCTTGCGTGGCGCGACGACCACACCGGCGAACTGCGTGAGATTCGACAGCAGATGCGAGGCCGAGCTGAGCAGGCGTTGCGGCTGATCGGGCTGGAGCTGGCCCTGGAGTTCGTGCACCCGTGAGGTGTCGAGCGGCTGCACGGTGAGCAGCGAGTCGACGAAGAAGCGATAGCCGAGCGCAGTCGGGACACGGCCGGCGGAAGTGTGCGGGCTTGCGATCAAGCCCGCTTCCTCCAGATCGCTCATCACGTTGCGCACCGTTGCCGGCGACAGTTCGAGCCCGGAGAAGCGCGACAGCGCACGCGAGCCGACGGGCTGACCGTCCGCGATATAGCGTTCGATCAGGGTTTTCAGCAGGATCTGGGAGCGGGCATCTAGCGAGTTCATGGCAGGCGCTGAATATAGCCCGGATTCCAGGCGAACGGGCACTTCCGGGCCAACCGCGGCGGACATGCAGCGGTCGCCAAGGTGCTGGCGGGATATGGTTTAATCCGGCTCCATGAGCACGAAATTCCACAGCATCGCCCTCGTGGGCAAATACCAGAGTCCCGACGTGGCCGAATCGGTCATGGCGATTGCCCGTTTTCTGCGCGAACGCGGACTGATGGTGTGGATCGAGCAGGGAACGGCGAGTTCCATCGGCGGTGCCGGCGATTTCCCTGTTGCGAGCTATGAACACATCGGCGGCGAAGCCGATCTCGCCGTGGTCATCGGTGGGGACGGAACCATGCTCCATACCGCGCGCCGTCTGGTCGAGTATGGTGTGCCGCTCGCGGGGGTGAATCTCGGCCGCCTGGGTTTCCTGACGGACATCGCGCTCAACGATGCAAGAGCGCGCCTCGACGAGATCGTCGACGGGCGCTTTCGGGAGGAAACGCGTTTCATGCTCGATGCCGAGGTGCTGCGCGGCGGTGTACGCATGTTCCAGACGCGGGCACTCAACGACATCGTCGTCAACAAGGGCGACCTAGGCCGGATGATCGAATTCGACCTGTCGATCGACGGTGAATACGTCTATACCCAGCGTTCCGACGGCATGATCGTGTCGACGCCGACCGGGTCGACCGCCTACGCACTGTCGTCCAACGGCCCCATCCTGCATCCGAGCGTCGGCGGCATCGCGCTGGTGCCCTTGTGTCCGCATGCGCTGACGGCGCGGCCGATCACGCTGCCCGACAGTTGCCGAATCGACATCGAATTGCTGCCGCCCCAGGATGCGCGCGTGCATTTCGATGGTCAGGCGCGTTTCGACTTGCGGGCCGGCGACTGCGTGCGCATGACGCGCTCGCAGCATGCCTTGCGGCTGCTGCATCCGGAGAGCTACAGCTATTTCGCCATGCTGCGCGAGAAGCTTCACTGGAGTGCCACGCCGCGGCACAACTGATGTCAGGAGCGCGGGGGGAGGCGAACGCCGCCCTCACGCCCGCCGTTTGCCCAGCCTGTTTCCTTTCCCGTTGATCCACCATGCTGAGAAGCCTTTCCATCCGCGATTTTGTCATCGTCGATCATCTCGAGCTCGAATTCGGGCCAGGGTTCGGTGCGTTGACTGGAGAAACCGGTGCCGGCAAGTCGATCCTGCTCGACGCGCTCGGGCTCGCACTGGGGGGACGGGGCGAGGCGGGCATGGTGCGCAGTGGCCGCGACCGTGCCGACGTCGCCGCGGAATTCGACCTGCCCACGGAGGGCGGCCTGCGTGAATGGCTGGCCGAGCAGGAACTGCCCGTGGAAGAAGGGTGCGTACTGCTGCGCCGTACCATCGACACTGGTGGACGCAGCCGTGCCTGGATCAACGGCACGAGCGTGACGCTTGCCCAGTTGCGGGCGGCGAGCGACTGGCTCGCGGACATCCATGGACAGTATGCGCACCATGCGCTGCTGAAGCCAGAGGCGCAGCGTCTGCTGCTCGATGCACATGCCGGAGCAAGGGAACTGGCAGCCGAACTCGCCGAACGCTACCGCGAGTGGCAGCACATCGTCCGCCTTCGGCGCGAGGCCGAAGCCGACTCGGCCAGTTCCGCACGCGAACGCGAACTGCTCACGTGGCAGGTGCGCGAGCTCCAGGAACTGGGTTTCGATGCCGCGGAGTGGATCGAGCTCAATGCCGAGCATAGCCGTCTCGCCCATGCTGCCGGTCTGATGGAGGGGGCCGATGAAGCCCTGGCTGCCCTTGGCGAGGGGGATGCCGCCGTGTGCTCCGTCCTGCGTCGCCTCGATTCGCGTCTGGCAGCTCTTGCCGGTATCGACCCGGCGCTGGCCGATGTGTGCGAACTGCTGTCGTCCGCGGCGATCCAGGCCGACGAGGCCTTGCACGCCCTGCGCCGTTACCGGGACCGGCTCGATCTCGATCCGCAGCGTCTCGCCGAAATCGAGAACCGCATTGCGGCAGTCACGGGCATTGCACGCAAGTACCGGGTGGCGCTGGAGGAATTGCCCGAGCTGCAGGCGCAGTGGCAGGCCCGGCTCGATACATTGGAAGCGACCGCGGACCCCGCGCGGCTGGCGGCAGAGGAGGCGCGGGCGCACAAGGCCTTCGACGCCACTGCGACGGCCCTGTCCGCCGTGCGGCGTCCCGCTGCCGCCGCCCTGTCGGCCGTGATCACCGAGGCCATGCAGACTTTGGCGATGGCCGGCGGGCGCTTCGAGGTGGCGCTGGAAAGCTGCGAGCCCTCGTCGAGCGGTGTCGAAACCGTCGAGTTCCGCGTCGCGGCCAACCCGGGGCAGCCGCTGCGCAGCCTCGCCAAGGTGGCATCCGGCGGCGAACTATCGCGTATCGGGCTTGCGATCCAGGTCATGACCAGCCGCGCAAGCGGCACGCCGACGCTGATCTTCGACGAAGTCGATGTCGGCATTGGCGGCCGGGTGGCGGAGATCGTGGGCAAGCTGCTGGCACGACTCGGCGCCGGCCGCCAGGTGATGTGCGTGACGCATCTGCCGCAGGTTGCGGCCTGCGCCGACTGGCAGTGGCGCATCTCGAAGCGGGAGCAGGCCGGCGAGACCTTGAGCGAGGTACGGGTGCTGGATGAGGGCGGGCGTGTCGACGAGATCGCGCGCATGCTCGGCGGGGTCAGCATCACCGCCACGACGCGCGAGCATGCGGCCGAAATGCTGGGTTTTGCGCCGGGGAAATAGCTGCTCGCGGCGGCTTGCGGCAGGCACGGCCACGCCGCCAGCCCTGATAGGCGCGGCGCGAGGGGTTTCCGCGCGAGCCCGGCAGGCTCCACCGGCCTCGCGGGGACTGCAAGCCGCGAGGCTCTTCCGGACCTTATGCTTCCTTCTGCGCCTGACCGCTCGGACAATCGTCCTTCATGCAGTCGCCGTAAAGGTAGAGCGCGTGCTCGCGTAGCTTGAAGCCGCGCTCCTGGGCGATCGCATTCTGCCGCTTCTCGATCTCGGGATCGAAGAACTCCTCGACCCTGCCGCACTGCACACACACGAGGTGGTCGTGGTGGCCACCTTCCTGGAGCTCGAAAACGGCTTTGCCGGATTCGAAATAATGGCGTTCGAGCAGGCCTGCCTGCTCGAACTGGGTCAGAACGCGATAGACGGTTGCCAGGCCGATGTCCATGCCGTCGTTCATCAGCGCGCGATAAACGTCTTCGGCAGTCAGGTGACGCTGGTCCGAGCTCTGGAAGAGGTCGAGGATCTTCAGGCGAGGGTAAGTCGCCTTCAGGCCGATGCTCTTCAGGTTTTTTGAATTGTCGGGCATGAGTCTTCTGGGGAAAAAGGCCGTTTTGATGGCCGTTGGGTAGTGGCAAGCCTGAGCGCCCAAGTAGCGGGCCAGGGGCAATGCGCCGTGCGAAGCAGCCCTATGTTATATTTTTTGCCCTTTCATGAGAACCGCGCACTCACGTGCGCCAGCTTCCCACGCCTACATGCGCTCCTATCTTCCCGCGGCGTTCCTCGCCACCAGCCTGCTTGCCGGCTGCTCTTTCGACTCCATCGTCGGCGTGGTCGATCCTTACAGGATCGATGTGCGTCAAGGCAACTACGTGGACCAGGACATGGTCTCCCAGCTCAAGCGTGGCATGACGCGCGACCAGGTTCGCTTCGTGCTCGGTTCGCCGCTGGTGGTCGACATGTTCCGCAAGGACCGTTGGGATTACGTGTATCGGTTCAAGCCGGGCTCCGGCCAGCCCGAGCAGCGCGTGATCTCGGTTTTCTTCGTCGATGGCCAGCTGGACCATGTCGAGGGGGATGTGCAGAGCGGCAGCGAGGCCTCTGCCGCGCCGGCCGAGCGTAGCCGCGTGGTGGAAGTTCCGCCCGCGGTCGAGGACTGATGCGGGTGATGGGTTGGGGTGGCGTGGCCACGGATCGAGGCGTTGCATTCGAGGATTTGATTCATGGCTGATATTCGTGTTGCGGTTGCCGGCGCCTCCGGTCGTATGGGCAGGATGCTGATTGAGGCTGCATTGGGGGCGGAGGGTATTGTGCTTGGGGCGGCCTTCGATCGCCCGGGTGCCCCGTTCATCGGGCGCGACGCCGGCGAGATGGCCGGTGCCGCGACGGGTATTGCGATCACTGATGATGCGCATGCCGCGATCGCGGCTGCCGATTGCGTGATCGATTTCACGCGTCCGGAGGGCACGCTGCAGCATCTGGCGCTTGCACGTGAGCTGGGCAAGGCGATGGTCATTGGCACGACGGGCTTCGACGCGGACGGCAAGGCCGCCATTGCCGAGGCTGCGCGCAGTATTCCGGTCGTCTTCGCGCCCAACATGGCGGTCGGCGTCAATGCGGTGTTCAAGGTGCTCGAGGTGGCGGCGCGCATCCTGTCCGAAGGTTACGATGTCGAGGTGATCGAGGCGCACCATCGTTTCAAGGTCGATGCGCCTTCGGGTACCGCGCTGCGCATGGGTGAAGTGGTTGCACGCGAACTGGGGCGCGACCTCGATGCTTGTGCCATCTATGGCCGCGAAGGCCATACCGGCGAACGGAAGCCGGAAACGATCGGTTTCTCGACGATCCGCGGCGGGGATGTCGTCGGTGACCATACGGTGCTGTTTGCCGGTATCGGAGAGCGGATCGAGATCACGCACAAGTCGGGCAGCCGGATGCCCTATGCCCTGGGGTCGTTGAGGGCAGCAAGATTCCTGCAGGGGCGTGACAGTGGTCTGTTCGACATGCAGGACGTACTCGGGCTGCGCTGAGCGGGGCCGCCCGAGCGGGGTGGCCGGGGCACGACGTCCCGGTTTGCCTTCGAGTGTCCAAAAATATACAATTTCGCAGTTTATTCAGCGGGATCGGCCCAGAGGGTCGTCCCGCTTTTTTGCACATATCCGGGGCGCGAGTGTTCGTTGATCCCTGATTTCAAAGCTGAATCCAGGAGTTTTTCGTGAGTGCATACCCGTCCGCCCTTCTTGCGCTTGCCGACGGGACGATCTTCCATGGCAAGGGTATCGGTGCGGTAGGCAGCACGGTTGGCGAGGTGGTGTTCAATACCTCGATGTCCGGTTATCAGGAAATCCTGACCGACCCGAGCTATTCGCGCCAGATCGTCACGCTGACCTATCCCCACATCGGCAACACCGGCATCAATGCCGAAGACATCGAGGCCACCCGCGCGCACGCTGCCGGTTTGGTCATCCGCGATTTGCCGATCCTGCCATCCAACTTCCGCATGACCCAGCGCCTCGATGCCTATCTGCGCGCCGAGAACGTGGTGGCGATCGCTGGCCTCGATACCCGCAAACTGACGCGCGTGCTGCGTGAGAAAGGGGCTCAGGCGGGCTGCATCGTCACCGCCGGCGAAGGCGAAAGCCTGAGTGTCGAAGCGGCCGTGGCCCAGGCGCGGGCTTTCCCCGGGCTGGCCGGCATGGATCTGGCGAAGGTCGTCAGCGTCACCGAGCCTTACGAATGGACGCAGGCCGAGTGGAAGCTCGGCGAGGGCTATGCCGATCAGGCCACGCCGCGTTTCCATGTCGTCGCCTACGATTACGGCGTCAAGCTCAACATCCTGCGAATGCTGGCCGAACGTGGTTGCCGCCTGACCGTGGTGCCGGCGCAGACGCCTGCCAAGGATGTGCTGGCGCTCAAGCCCGATGGGGTCTTCCTGTCGAATGGCCCGGGTGACCCCGAGTCCTGCGACTACGCCATCGACGCCATCCGCGAGATCGTCGCCACGCGCACGCCGACCTTCGGCATCTGCCTCGGCCACCAGTTGCTGGCGCTGGCTTCCGGCGCGAAGACCATGAAGATGGCCACCGGCCATCACGGCGCCAATCACCCGGTCAAGGATCTCGATACCGGCAAGGTGCTGATCACCAGCCAGAACCACGGCTTTGCCGTCGATCCGGCGACGATGCCGTCCAACTTGCGTGTCACCCACGTGTCACTGTTCGATGGCACTAACCAGGGCATCGAGCGCACCGACGTGCCGGCTTTCTCCTTCCAGGGGCATCCGGAAGCGAGTCCGGGGCCGCATGATGTGGCCTATCTGTTCGACCGCTTCCTCACGTTGATGGAAGCAGGCAAGTAACACAATGCGGCGCCAGGCGGCTTTCCCTGCCGCCCTCACTGTTCGACGCCGGCGTCCGATGCCGGGTCAAGGAATCATCGAGGCAAGACAATGCCGAAACGTACCGACATAAAGAGCATCCTCATCATCGGCGCCGGCCCGATCGTCATCGGGCAGGCCTGCGAGTTCGACTACTCCGGCGCCCAGGCCTGCAAGGCGCTGCGCGAGGAAGGCTACAAGGTCATCCTGGTGAACTCGAACCCGGCGACCATCATGACCGACCCGGAAACGGCCGACGTCACCTACATCGAGCCGATCACCTGGCAGGTGGTCGAGCGCATCATCGAGAAGGAGCGCCCCGGCGCCATCCTGCCGACCATGGGCGGGCAGACGGCGCTGAACTGCGCGCTCGACCTTGGCCGCAATGGCGTGCTGAGTAAATATGGCGTTGAACTGATCGGTGCTTCCGAGGAGGCGATCGACAAGGCCGAGGACCGGCTGAAGTTCAAGGATGCGATGACGAAGATCGGCCTCGGCTCGGCGCGCTCGGGCATCGCCCACAGCATGGAAGAGGCGCTGCAGGTGCAGGGCGGCATCGGCTTCCCGGTCATCATCCGCCCCAGCTTCACGCTGGGCGGCACCGGCGGCGGCATCGCCTACAACATGGAAGAGTTCCACGAGATCTGCAAGCGTGGCCTCGAGGCCAGCCCGACCAACGAACTGCTGATCGAGGAATCGCTGCTGGGCTGGAAGGAATACGAGATGGAAGTCGTGCGCGACCGCGCCGACAACTGCATCATCGTGTGCTCCATCGAGAACCTCGACCCGATGGGCGTGCACACCGGCGACTCGATCACCGTGGCTCCGGCGCAGACGCTGACCGACAAGGAATACCAGATCCTGCGCAACGCCTCGATCGCGGTGCTGCGCGAGATCGGCGTGGATACCGGCGGCTCGAACGTGCAGTTCGCGATCAACCCGAAGGACGGTCGCATGATCGTCATCGAGATGAATCCGCGGGTGTCGCGCTCGTCGGCGCTGGCGTCCAAGGCCACCGGCTTCCCGATCGCCAAGGTCGCGGCCAAGCTGGCGGTCGGCTACACGCTGGACGAACTGAAGAACGACATCACCGGCGGCGCCACGCCGGCTTCGTTCGAGCCGTCGATCGACTACGTCGTCACCAAGATTCCGCGCTTCGCGTTCGAGAAGTTCCCGCAGGCCAACGACCGCCTGACCACGCAGATGAAGTCGGTGGGCGAAGTGATGGCAATGGGGCGCAGCTTCCAGGAGTCCTTCCAGAAGGCTTTGCGTGGCCTCGAGGTCGGCGCTTATGGGCTGGACGAGATCGAAGCGGACAGCGCCGACCTCGAACACGAGCTGTCGAGTGCTGGTCCGCAGCGCATCTGGTATGTCGGCCAGGCCTTCCGCGAGGGCATGAGCCAGGAGCAGGTATTCAACCTGACCAAGATCGACCCGTGGTTCCTCGCGCAGATCGAGGACATCGTGCAGTCCGAAAAAGCGCTTGCCGGCCGCTCGCTGAAGGCGCTGCAGGCCGCCGAATTGCGCGAGCTTAAGCGCAAGGGCTTCTCCGACCGCCGTCTGGCGAGGCTGCTCAACGCCGAGGAAACGGCCGTGCGCCTGCACCGCCATGCGCTGGGCGTGCGTCCGGTGTTCAAGCGCGTCGATACCTGCGCGGCCGAGTTTTCCACTTCGACCGCCTACATGTATTCGTCCTACGAGGAAGAGTGCGAGGCGCGGCCCACCGACAAAAAGAAGATCATGGTGCTGGGCGGCGGGCCGAACCGCATCGGCCAGGGCATCGAGTTCGACTACTGCTGCGTGCATGCCGCGCTGGCGCTGCGCGAAGACGGGTACGAGACCATCATGGTCAACTGCAACCCGGAAACCGTATCCACCGACTACGACACCTCCGACCGCCTGTACTTCGAGCCGATCACGCTGGAAGACATCCTCGAGATCGTGCACATCGAGAAGCCGGTCGGCGTCATCGTCCAGTTTGGCGGTCAGACGCCGCTGAAGCGTGCGAAGGCGCTGGAAGAGAACGGTGTGCCGATCATCGGCACGACGCCGGACATGATCGATGCCGCCGAAGACCGCGAACGTTTCCAGAAGCTGCTCACCGACCTCGGCCTGCGCCAGCCGCCCAACCGCACTGCACGCACGCCTGAAGAGGCGGTGCGCCTGGCTGCCGAGATCGGCTATCCGCTGGTGGTGCGCCCGTCCTACGTGCTCGGTGGCCGTGCAATGGAGATCGTGCACGAGCAGAAGGACCTCGAGCGCTACATGCGCGAGGCGGTGAAGGTTTCCAACGAATCGCCGGTACTGCTCGATCGCTTCCTCAACGATGCGACCGAAGTCGACGTCGATGCATTGTCCGACGGCCAGCAGGTCATCATCGGCGGCATCATGGAGCACATCGAGCAGGCAGGCGTGCATTCGGGTGATTCGGCCTGCTCGCTGCCGCCTTACACGCTGTCGGCTAGGCTGCAGGACGAATTGCGCCGCCAGACCGAGGCGATGGCGCGCGCGCTCAACGTGGTGGGCCTGATGAACGTCCAGTTCGCCATCCAGGGCGAAGGCGACAATGCGGTCGTGTATGTGCTGGAAGTGAATCCGCGCGCTTCGCGTACCGTGCCCTTCGTCTCGAAGGCCTGCTCGCTGCCGTTGGCGAAGGTCGCGGCACGCTGCATGGCCGGCCAGAGCCTCGCCAGCCAGGGCGTGACCGGCGAGATCGTGCCGCCGTATTACTCGGTCAAGGAGGCCGTGTTCCCCTTCGTCAAGTTCCCGGGTGTCGATACCATCCTCGGGCCCGAGATGAAATCGACCGGTGAAGTCATGGGAGTCGGCCGCAGTTTTGCCGAAGCCTTCGTGAAGAGCCAGATCGGCGCCGGTGTCAGGCTGCCGACCGGCGGCGCTGCCTTCATCAGCGTCAAGCCCAGTGATCGGCCCGTGGCGGTCGAAGTGGCGAAGGATCTGCACGAACTCGGCTTCTCGCTCGTCGCCACGCGCGGCACGGCATCGGTCATCGAGGCCGCGGGGATCCCGGTGGCGGTGGTGAACAAGGTCAATGAAGGCCGTCCGCATATCGTCGACATGATCAAGAACGAGGAGATCTCGTTCGTCATCAATACCGTCGAGGAAAAGCGGCAGGCGATCACCGATTCGCGCTCGATCCGTACCAGCGCCCTCGCGGCCAAGCTCACCATCTTCACGACGATCGAGGGCGCGCGTGCCGCCTGCATGGGCATGCGTTACATGGCCAATGGCCTCGATGTGTATTCGGTGCAGGCACTGCATGCCGAACTGGCGGGTGCGGCATGAACAAGATTCCGCTCACCATTGCCGGTGCAGAGAAGTTGCGCGAGGAACTCCATCGCCTGAAAGCGGTGGAGCGTCCCAGTGTCATCGCCGCGATCGCCGAGGCACGGTCGCATGGCGACCTGTCCGAAAATGCCGAGTACGATGCCGCCAAGGAGCGCCAGGGCTTCATCGAGGGGCGCATCATGGAAGTCGAGGGCAAGCTGTCGCATGCCCAGATCATCGACCCCAGGCTGCTTGATGCGGATGGGCGTTGTGTGTTCGCGTCGACCGTCGAACTCGAGGATCTCGAGTCGGGGCAGGTGGTCACCTATCAGATCGTCGGCGAGGACGAAGCGGATATCAAGGCAGGCAAGATATCGGTGAGTTCGCCCATCGCTCGCGCGCTGATCGGGAAGTACGCCGGAGACATCGCCGAGGTGTTGGCGCCGGGGGGGGTACGCGAGTACGAAATTCTGGACGTGCGCTACGAATGAGCGTGTTCGGTCGGCCCGTGGGCAGCGTTGTCCGCGGAGCAGGAACGCTTGGCGGTACTGCCCGTTGGAAGGTGGTACCGTCCCAATGGGCGTCTTCTTGCCTTGGTGGGGCCCGGTAGCAAGAAAGAGGCGGCGGCCACCGAGCCGCCGTCCGGTTTCGTCCCGCTGCGTTTTCTTCAGCGGCCTCGGGCGCCGGGGTTGCGGGCCGCGGGGCCACGCGCCGGCGAGCGACGTGTTTCGGCGCTTGCCTTTGCAAGTGCGGCACGGCGGGCGGCAGCCGCGAATGCGGCGGCCGACTTGGCGGTGGACGGGCGTGCCGTTGCTTTGTGCGCCGCGGGGGCGGCATCTTTCGTATCTTCACGCCGCTTGCGCCAGACGACGAGGATGTTGCCGATGTGCTGGACGGGTGCGGCGCCAAGGGTTTCGCAGAGTTCGTGCATCAGTGCTTCGCGCTGTTCGCGTTCGGTGCCCTGGACCTTCACCTTGATGAGTTCGTGGGCCTGTAGCGAGCGCTCGATTTCGGCTACGACAGCGGGTGCAAGGCCGTTGCCTGCGATGGTGACGACGGGATTGAGATGATGGGCTCGTGCGCGCAGGTCGCGGCGCTGAGCCGGGGGGAGTTCGGTCATTGAATCTCTCTGGATGCTTGAAGCTCGGGACCGGCGATTCTACTCCGATTACTAGAGGCGGACTTCTTCTAAGTCGATGAAAAAGAACAAGACAAGCCGTGCATGGGTGCATGATCACCTGAATGACCCCTACGTCCAGCGTGCCCAGGCAGAGGGTTACCGCGCACGCGCGGCTTACAAGTTGCTGGAAGTGGACGAGCGCGATCATTTGCTGAAGCCTGGGGCGGTGGTGGTCGACCTCGGGTCGACGCCCGGCTCATGGTGCCAGGTGGCGGTCAAGCGCTGCGGCCCGAAAGGGCAGGTGTTTGCGCTGGACGTTCTGCCGATGGAGGCCGTGGCCGGCGTTGACTTCCTGCAGGGGGATTTCACCGAGGACGCGGTGCTCGAGGATCTCGAATCCCGCCTCAAGGGGGCGAGGGCCGATGTCGTGCTGTCGGACATGGCGCCAAACCTGTCGGGTGTGGCTGCGGTAGACCAGGCCCGCTCGATCCACCTGTGCGAACTCGCGCTCGATTTCGCCGTGCGCCATCTGAAGCCCGGCGGGCAGTTTCTGGTCAAGGTCTTCCAGGGCGAGGGCTTCATGGAATACCGCAAACAGATGGAGGCCGCGTTTGCATCCGTGCAGGTCCGCAAGCCCAAGGCCTCGCGTGACCGCAGTGCGGAAGTCTACTTGCTGGGCAAGGGTCCCCGCCCGGTCTGAATACGTTTGCGATTGAGCGATCCAATCGCGGCCATTGGTTTGCCCGCGGGAACGTTCGGCACTAGAATCGGTCAGTCGCGTACATGGCCAAAATGGCTTTTGAGGAACAGAACGTTGAACAACCTATTCAAAAACCTCGCGATCTGGATGGTCATAGGCGTCGTACTGATGACTGTGTTCAACCAGTTCAATACGCGTCAGACCGCGCCGAACACCATGGAGTACTCCCAGTTCCTCGAAGAGGCGAAGGCGGGGCGTATTGCCAAGGCGACGATCGATGGGCGCATGCTGAGGGCGACCACTCAGGAAGGGCGGACGATCACCGTCTATACGCCTGGTGTGCAGGACATCTGGATGGTGTCCGACCTGATGCGCTATGGCGTGCAGGTCAATGCGACCAAGCCTGAGGAAGAGCAGTCCTTCCTTGCGAGCATCTTCGTGTCGTGGTTCCCGATGCTGCTGCTGATCGGCGTATGGATCTTCTTCATGCGGCAGATGCAGGGCGGCGGCAAGGGGGGGGCGTTCTCGTTCGGCAAGAGCAAGGCGCGCATGCTCGACGAATCCGCCAATACGGTGACCTTCGCCGACGTCGCAGGGTGTGACGAAGCCAAAGAAGAGGTCTCCGAACTGGTCGAGTTCCTGCGTGATCCTTCCAAGTTCCAGAAGCTCGGCGGCCGTATTCCCAAGGGCGTGCTGATGGTCGGCTCCCCGGGTACCGGCAAGACCTTGCTCGCCAAGGCGATCGCAGGCGAAGCCAAGGTGCCCTTCTTCTCGATCTCGGGCTCGGACTTCGTCGAGATGTTCGTCGGCGTCGGTGCCGCGCGTGTGCGCGACATGTTCGAGCAGGCGAAAAAGCAGGCTCCCTGCATCATCTTCATCGACGAGATCGATGCCGTGGGACGCCAGCGCGGTGCGGGCCTGGGCGGTGGCAATGACGAGCGTGAGCAGACGCTGAACCAGTTGCTGGTCGAAATGGATGGCTTCGAGGGGCAGACCGGCGTGATCGTGATCGCTGCGACCAACCGTCCGGACGTGCTCGACCCGGCGCTTCTGCGCCCGGGCCGTTTCGACCGCCAGGTCGTGGTTGCGCTGCCGGACATCCGCGGCCGTGAGCAGATCCTCAAGGTACATATGCGCAAGGTGCCGATCGCGCCTGATGTCGATGCGCAGGTGCTCGCACGCGGAACCCCGGGTTTCGCTGGTGCCGACCTCGCCAACCTGGTCAATGAAGCGGCTTTGTTCGCCGCACGTTCCAACAAGCGTCTGGTGGATATGGACGACTTCGAGCGTGCCAAGGACAAGATCATGATGGGCGCCGAGCGCCGCTCGGTGGTCATGCCCGAGGAAGAGCGTCGCAACACTGCGTACCACGAATCCGGCCATGCCGTTGTTGCTCGCCTGCTCGACAAGACCGATCCGGTGCACAAGGTCACCATCATCCCGCGCGGTCGCGCGCTGGGCGTGACGATGCAACTGCCGACCGAAGACCGCTACAGCCAGGATCGCGATCGCCTGCTGCAGACTATCGCCGTGCTGTTCGGTGGCCGTATTGCCGAAGAGATCTTCATGAAGCAGATGACGACCGGGGCCTCCAACGACTTTGCGAGGGCGACGGATCTTGCCCGCCGCATGGTTACGCAATGGGGCATGTCCGATACCCTGGGGCCGATGGTGTACGGTGAGGAGGAAGGCGAGATATTCCTTGGCCGGCAGGTGACGACGCACCGCAACGTGTCCGAGGCCACGATGCAGAAGGTCGATGCCGAGATCCGCCGCATCATCGATCAGCAGTATGCGCTGGCGCGCCGTCTGCTGGAAGAGAACAGCGACAAGGTCGAGGCAATGACCAAGGCGCTTCTCGAGTGGGAGACCATCGATGCCGAACAGGTGAACGACATCATGGCCGGCCGTCCGCCGCGTGCTCCCAAGCCGCTGGCCACTCAGCCGAGCCGGCCGACCGACGATGCGCCGGGTGCGGCGCCGACGGCCGCGGCCCCTGCAGCCTGATCCATCAGGGCTCTACCTCGTAATCCTGCGGGCCGGTTTTTCCGGCCCGTTTTCATTGGTGAACACGCATGCCGATCATTCAATGCGGGCGTTTCCGTCTCGACCTTTCCCAGCCACGCGTGATGGCGATCATCAATCTGACCGATGACTCCTTCACGGGTGACGGTCTTCATGGTGATGTGCGCGCAGCCTTGAGGCGCGCTGAGCGTGCGGTCGAGGAAGGGGCTCACATGCTCGATATCGGGGCGGAGTCGTCGCGCCCTGGCGCAGGGCCGGTGCCGGACGGGCAGGAGCAGGAGCGCGTGGTGAGCTTCATCCAGAGCGCACGGGGATGGGGCGTTCCGCTGTCGGTCGATACATCGAAGCCTGCCGTGATGCGGGCGGCGGTGGACGCGGGGGCCGACATGATCAACGACATCAACGCGTTTCGCATGCAGGGTGCGGTCGATGCGGTTGCTGGCAGCGAGGTCGGCCTTTGCGTCATGCACATGCTTGGGGAGCCCCGTACGATGCAGGACGATCCGCGCTATCTGGATGTGGTCGACGAGGTGAAGAGCTTTCTCGACGAACGTGTCCGGGTGCTCGAAGCTGCCGGCGTGGCGCGTGAGCGCATCGTGCTCGATCCGGGATTCGGCTTTGGCAAGCGGACTGAGCATAACTATGCCTTGCTGCGTGCGCTGGAGCGTTTTGGCGCGGATGGGCTCGCCGTGCTGGCCGGGCTTTCGCGCAAGTCGATGCTGGGTGCGGTGACGGGGCGAGACGTTGGGGAGCGCATGCCGGCCAGTGTGGCCGCGGCGCTGATCGCCGTGCAGCGCGGAGCGGGTATTGTGCGCGTGCATGATGTCGCGCCGACCTGCGATGCGATCAAGGTTTGGCAGGCCGTGTGCACCGAGTCTTGAACAGTTGTCTGCGTCCGGTGTCATAATCCGCGTTTTGTGAATCAGTCGGAGCGATGATGGGGCGCAAGTATTTCGGTACCGATGGCGTGCGGGGAAAAGTTGGAGATGCACCGATCACCCCCGAGTTCGTGATGAAACTGGGCTATGCGGCCGGGGTCACCCTGGTTGCGCGCGAAAAGCTGCCCGCGGGCGAGCATCCTGCTGTCCTGATCGGCAAGGACACGCGGATTTCCGGTTATATGCTCGAAGCCGCGCTGGAGGCGGGCTTCGCCGCCGCCGGCGTGGACGTCATGCTGGCAGGCCCGATTCCGACGCCCGCCGTGGCTTATCTCACGCGTGCCTTGCGTCTGCAGGCCGGGGTGGTGATCTCGGCTTCGCATAATCCTTTCTACGATAACGGCATCAAATTTTTCTCGGCGGGGGGCACCAAGCTGCCCGATGCGCTCGAGGCCGAGATCGAGGCGCACCTGGATGAACCGATGGGATGTGTTGATTCGACCCGGCTCGGCAAGGCGCGGCGCATCAGCGATGCGGCCGGACGCTACATCGAGTTCTGCAAGAGCACTTTCCCCAATGAACTTGATCTGCGCGGTTTGCGGATCGCTGTGGACTGCGCCCATGGCGCGGCCTACCAGATCGCACCGAACGTGTTCCATGAACTGGGGGCCGAGGTGCTGCCGGTCGGCGTCGAGCCGAACGGGCTCAATATCAATGACGGTGTCGGCGCCACGAGGCCGGAGAATCTGTGCCAGGCCGTGCTGGCGCAAGGGGCCGATCTGGGCATTGCGCTCGATGGCGACGCAGATCGCCTGATCATGGTGGACCATCGCGGCGAGATCTATGACGGCGATAAATTGCTGTACGTGATCGCCGCCGCCCGCCACGCCGAGGGCAAGCTCGATGGCGTCGTCGGTACCTTGATGAGCAACCTGGGCTTCGAGCACGCCATCAGCCGGCTCGGCTCGCCTTTTGCCCGCGCCAAGGTAGGCGACCGCTACGTGCTGGAATTGTTGCACGAACGTGGCTGGAAGCTGGGCGGCGAAAACTCCGGCCATATCATCTGCCTCGACCAGCACAGCACCGGAGATGGCATCGTCTCCGCGTTGCAGGTGCTTGCTGCGCTCAAGCAGCAGGGCATCAGCCTGGCGGAAGCCTGCGCCGACCTCGTGTTCTACCCGCAGAAACTGATCAACGTGCGCCTGCCTGCCGGCTTCGACTGGCGCGCCGATGGTGGCATCGCGTCAGCGCAGGGCAGGGCGGAGGAGGCGCTGGGCGACAGCGGGCGCGTGCTGCTGCGTCCGTCAGGCACTGAGCCGTTGTTGCGGGTCATGGTCGAAGGGCGCGACGGGGAGCTCGTCGAGCGCCTGGCCCGTGATATCGCGGATGTGGTGCAGCACGCGGTGGCTTGAGTGAGGCGCCGGGGCGGTGCAGGCCGGTCTGCACCGCCGGTTGCGGTCATTGCGTCAGCGTGGTCTTTCCTGTTTGATGACATGAAACGTGGCTGTAACAATGCATTGCTACCTTAGGGGCCTGGTTTTTCAATCCGAGGTAGCCATGATGCGTTTCTCCACCAAGTTTGCCCTTGCCGCTTCTTCCGCCGTCCTGTTTGCGTTCAATGCCCAGGCGGCCGACATCACTGGAGCGGGCGCGTCCTTTCCTGCGCCGATCTACGCCAAGTGGGCTGACGCCTACCAGAAGGCCACGGGCAATCGAGTGAACTACCAGTCGATCGGTTCCGGCGGCGGCATTCGCCAGATTACCGCCAAGACCGTCGATTTTGGTGCTTCGGACATGCCGCTTACGCCCGAGAAGCTGGCCGAAGGCGGTCTGCAGCAGTTCCCCACGGTGATCGGCGCCGTCGTGCCGGTGGTGAATCTGCAAGGCATCAAGCCGGGCGACATGAAGCTCACCGGTGAGCTGCTGGCTCAGATCTATCAGGGCAAGATCACCAAGTGGAACGATCCCGCACTGGTTGCGCTCAATCCGGGCCTCGCTCTGCCGGATCAGGACATCGGCGTCGTTCGCCGTGCCGATGGCTCCGGAACCACCTTCGTGTTCACCAACTACCTGTCGAAGGTTTCCGCCGAGTGGAAGGAAAAGATCGGCGAAGGTACCGCGGTGCAGTGGCCGCTGGGCCTGGGTGGCAAGGGTAACGAGGGTGTGTCTGCCTTCGTCCAGCGCCTGCCGGGTTCGATCGGCTATGTCGAATACGCCTATGCGAAGCAGAACAAGCTGTCGCACGCCATCCTGCAGAACAAGGATGGTCAGTTCGTCGAGCCGAGCAACGAAACCTTTGCCGCCGCCGCCGAGGGTGCAGACTGGTCGAAGTCGGCCTTTTACGAGATCCTGACCAACCAGCCGGGCGCCAAGGCCTGGCCGATCACCAGTGCGACCTTCATCCTGGTGCACAAGGTGCAGGACAAGCCGGCCCAGGCCGCCGAGGCGCTGAAGTTCTTCGACTGGGCCTATGCCAATGGCGGCGACATGGCGCTTGAGCTCGAGTACATCCCCATGCCGAAGGCCACCATCGACCTGATTCGCGCCTCCTGGGGCGAGATCAAGGATGCTGCCGGCGCAACGGTTTATTCGGCGAAGTAAGCGGAATTCCGCCCCATGGTTCAACGTAGCCAACAGCCAGAGGCCCATGGGGCCTTTGGCGTTTCCCTTTCTCCGGGAAGCGGCTCCCAGGCCGCGGCCCTTTCGAGTGCGTCCATGCGAACGACCGAGTTCAAGTCTTCGGCGTCGAGAAGAGTCGGCGACAAGGTGTTCAGCGGAATGGCGAAATCCTTTGCCTGGCTGACCCTTATCCTGCTAGCGGGCATCGTCATTGCCCTTATCTATGCGTCCTGGCCGAGCATTCAGGCCTTTGGCATCGGTTTTCTTTTCTCCGATGCCTGGAATCCGCCAATGGAGGATTTCGGGGCCTTGATCCCGATCTATGGCACGCTGGTCACATCGGCGATCGCCCTCCTGATCGCGGTGCCGGTCAGTTTCGGCATCGCGCTCTTCCTGACCGAGCTTTCGCCCGCATGGCTGCGCCGCCCGCTCGGCACTGCGATCGAACTGCTTGCGGCCATTCCCAGTATCGTCTATGGCATGTGGGGCCTGCTCATCTTTGCTCCCATCTTCGCCCAGTACGTCCAGCCCGGGCTGCAGTCGTCGATCGGGCAGGTGCCGATCATCGGCAAGCTTTTCGCCGGTGCGCCGCTCGGCATCGGTCTGCTCTGTGCCGGCATCATCCTCGCGATCATGATCATCCCCTACATCGCGTCGGTCATGCGCGACGTGTTCGAGGTGACGCCGCCGATGTTGAAAGAGTCGGCTTATGGCGTGGGGTGCACGACCTGGGAAGTGATGTGGGGCGTGGTGCTGCCTTACACCAAGACGGGTGTGATCGGTGGCGTGATGCTGGGCCTCGGTCGCGCACTGGGAGAGACCATGGCGGTGACCTTCGTCATCGGCAATACGAATTTCCTGAACTCCGCTTCGCTGTTCGAGCCGGGCAACAGCATCACGTCAGCGCTGGCGAACGAGTTCGCCGAGGCGGATCCGGGGCTGCATACGGCAGCATTGATGGAGCTCGGCCTCATCCTGTTTGCGATCACGCTGGTGGTGCTGGTCGTTTCCAAACTACTGCTGATGCGACTCGCCAAGGGCGAAGGCACCAAGAGCTGAGCGAGTGACTGACATGAATCTGCTTGCAAGACGCAAACTCGTTAACAAATTTGCCCTGACGCTGTCGCTGTCGGCAATGGTCTTCGGCCTGTTCTGGCTTGCCTGGATCTTGTGGACGGTGTTCGAACTGGGTCTGTCCGGCCTGTCGCTCGCCTTGTTCACCGAGATGACGCCCCCTCCCGGAGCGGAGAATGGCGGTCTGCTCAATGCGATCGTGGGGAGCCTGATCCTGGTTGTGCTGGCGACGTTCGTCGGTACGCCGATCGGCATCCTGACCGGCGTGTATCTGGCGGAATATGGGCGCCATCACTGGCTGGGCCAGACCACGCGTTTCATCAACGATCTGCTGCTGTCGGCACCGTCGATCGTCATCGGCCTGTTCGTCTATGCGGTGGTGGTCGCCCAGACGGGCAAGTTCTCGGCTTGGTCGGGGGTGCTCGCGCTCGCGCTGATCGTGCTTCCGGTTGTCGTGCGCACGACCGAGAACATGCTGCAGTTGATCCCCAATACCTTGCGCGAAGCTGCTTTCGCACTGGGGGCGCCAAAAAGCGTCGTGATCTCCAAGGTCACGCTGCGGGCTGCGCGGGCCGGGGTGCTGACCGGCGTCCTGCTGGCGGTGGCGCGGATCGCGGGCGAGACGGCGCCGCTGCTCTTCACCGCGCTGTCCAATCAGTTCTGGACGCTGAACCTCAATGAGCCGATGGCGAATCTCCCGGTCACCATCTTCAAGTTCGCCATGAGTCCCTTTACCAACTGGCAGGACCTGGCTTGGGCTGGCGTCTTCCTGATCACCATGGGTGTCCTGGTACTCAACATCATCGCTCGCGTTTTCCTGCGGGCTGAAAAGATCAACTAAGGATCCATTGCCAGCAATTCGGGGCCGGCAGCCGGCCCGCGACTGGAGAAGAACATATGCTAATCAACGACGCGCAAATCGAGTTCAAGGACTTCAACTTCTACTACGGCAAGTTCCACGCGCTGAAGAACATCAACTTCAAGATGGCGCGCCACAAGTGCACCGCCTTCATCGGCCCATCCGGTTGCGGCAAGTCGACCCTGTTGCGCACGATCAACCGCATGTACGATCTCTATCCCGAGCAGCGTGCCGACGGTCAATTGTTGTTCGATGGCCGCAACCTGCTGGGTTCCGATATTGATGTCAGCGTATTGCGCGCGAAGATCGGCATGGTCTTCCAGAAGCCGACGCCGTTCCCGATGTCGATCTACGACAACATCGCCTTTGGCGTGAAGCTGCACGAGAAACTGTCGTCGAAAGACATGGATCAGCGCGTCGAATGGGCGCTGCGCAAGGCGGCTTTGTGGGAGGAAGTCAAGGACAAGCTCCACCAGAGCGGCATGAGCCTGTCGGGCGGTCAGCAGCAGCGCCTGTGTATTGCGCGTGGTATCGCCGTCAAGCCCGAAGTCATCCTGCTCGATGAGCCGACTTCGGCGCTGGATCCGATCTCTACCGCGCGCATCGAGGAACTGATCGACGAGCTCAAGGCCGAGTTCACCATCGTCATCGTGACGCACAACATGCAGCAGGCGGCGCGGATCTCGGACTACACGGCATATATGTACCTTGGTGAAATGATCGAGTTCGGCATTACCGACGAACTGTTCGTGAAGCCGAAGAAGAAGGAAACCGAGGACTACATAACCGGCCGTTTCGGCTGAGCAAGAAAGGCGGCCTGGCCGCCTTTTTTTATGTGCGCATCGGGTACCTGTCGGTGCTATGCCTTGCGAGGCTGGCGCAGGGCGGCATCGAGCCAGTCGACGAGCTCGGCCCAGTCTGCGTCGTCCGCAAGCTGCTCCCTGATGAAAGCTGCCTGTCCCGTCGTCCAGAACGGCGCGTCAGGCAGTTTCACGTTGTCGGCTAGCGGAGTGTGTGCGGTAATGAAGGCCTCGATCTCGGCGGCCGAGTTCGGCAGTCCAAGCTGAGCGAAGAGGTCCTTCTGGACATGCACGGGCTTTTCCATCGCGGTGCTCCTGAATAGGGTGGTGACGGGGGTTCGGCAAGCTCTGGGCCGATTGGTTCGCATGCGGGGCCGGCCCAGTCCTCCTCTTTCCGACTCTGCGGCTTGCACGATGTGTATCTTGGGCGAAGCCGTCGGTGCCTGCACGATCTGCGTGTCTCGGCGACATGGAATGTGGTCTTGGTCCAGGTGCCGATTTGCCGGCCAGTCGAGGGCGTCCTATAATCCTGCGGTTTAGCTCTCGACGTCGGTCGCTCACTCTCCAATGATGAAAAAACTCGTCGCCGGCAACTGGAAAATGAACGGCAGTCTTGCCGCGAACGAAGTCCTGCTTGCCGGCCTTCGCACGGTGCCGGAGGTCGACGTCGCGGTATGTGTTCCTTATCCGTATCTGGCGCAGCTCCAGCGGCGTCCGTCAGGGTTCGAGCTGGGGGCGCAGGACGTCAGCGAGTTCGCAGAGGGCGCCTATACCGGGGAAGTCAGCGCGGCCATGCTGCTGGATTTCGGCTGTCGCTACGTGATCGTTGGGCACTCCGAGCGGCGGGCGAGGTTCGGCGACGATGACCTGACGGTCGCCCGCAAGGCGCTGTCCGCGTTGTCGGCGGGCCTCGTGCCGATCGTCTGTGTCGGCGAAACCCTGGATGAGCGTGACGCGGGTGAGGTGTTTGGAGTCATCACGCGCCAGCTGGCCGCCGTGGGCGAGGTCTTGGGGACGGCGTGGCTGGGCCGGCTGGTGCTTGCGTATGAGCCTGTCTGGGCGATAGGTACGGGGCGCTCCGCCACGGCGGCGCAGGCCGGGGAGGTGCATGCCGCCATTCGTTCCTGGCTCGTGGAGCAGGGTGTGGATGCGGGAACGGTCCGCATCCTGTACGGCGGCAGCGTGAAGCCCGACAATGCGGCAGAGCTCTTTTCGATGCCGAACGTGGACGGCGGACTGATCGGCGGAGCCTCGCTGGTCGCCGATGATTTCATGGCCATTTGCCGCGCGGCAGGGGTCTGATCTTTCAACGAAGTGTTTTCTAGGGTTTGTGATGGGTGACTATCTTTTTTCTCTCGTGCTGATCGTGCATGTCCTGGTCGGTCTCGGCGTGATCGGTCTTGTTCTTGTGCAGCACGGGAAAGGGGCCGACATGGGGGCAGCGTTTGGTAGCGGATCGTCGGGCAGCCTGTTCGGCTCGTCCGGCTCCGCCAACTTCCTTAGCCGCACGACGGCTGTCCTCGCGACCGTCTTCTTCGCTACGAGCCTGGGTCTGAGCTACCTCGCCAGTGACAAGCCGGCTGCGCCATCGAGCGTCATGGAGGGGCTGCAGACGGCGCCGGCGCAGGAGGCTGTTCCTCCCGTTCCGTCCGTGCCTGGCGACGACTCCAAGGCGCAGTCGATCCCGAAATAAATGCGCATCCCGATCTTTGCGCACCGCGCAAAAGATCGTATAATTGCTTGGCTTTGAAACAAAGCGCCGACGTGGTGAAATTGGTAGACACGCTATCTTGAGGGGGTAGTGGCGAAAGCCGTATGAGTTCGAGTCTCATCGTCGGCACCAGATTACGGAGAGCGCCCGCTGTTGCGGGCGTTTCCACGCAGAGCAGCCAAAACAATAATGGCAGCAATGAGGCTGTCAAACTTGCTAGGGGGTTTTGAACATGCTGGAAAATTACTTTCCTGTCCTGATGTTCATGCTCGTGGGGTTAGGTTTCGGTATTGCTCCTGTAGTTCTCGGGCGAATTCTCGCTCCCTATCGTCCTGATAGCGAAAAGCTCTCTCCGTACGAATGCGGCTTCGAGGCGTTTGAAGACGCCCGCATGAAGTTCGACGTTCGGTACTACCTGATTGCCATTCTCTTCATTCTGTTTGATCTGGAAATCGCCTTCCTGTTTCCGTGGGCGACGGTCTTCCAGGAGTTCATCGCCGCTGGCGAGCACGTCTGGTTCGTGTTTGGTTCGGTGATGGTCTTTCTTGCGATTCTGGTTGTCGGATACATCGTCGAGTGGAAGAACGGTGCGCTCGACTGGGAGTAAGGCATGAGCATTGAGGGTGTCTTCCGCGAGGGTTTCGTCACGACTTCGCTCGACGCAGTAATCAACTGGACGCGCACGGGTTCGCTGTGGCCGATGACCTTCGGTCTGGCCTGTTGTGCGGTCGAGATGATCCATGCCGGCTGTGCGAGGTATGACCTCGATCGCTTCGGGGTGGTGTTTCGTCCCAGTCCGCGCCAGTCCGATCTGATGATCGTGGCCGGTACCCTGTGCAACAAGATGGCGCCTGCGCTGCGCAAGGTCTACGACCAGATGTCGGAGCCTCGCTGGGTCATCTCGATGGGTTCCTGTGCCAACGGTGGTGGCTATTACCACTATTCCTATTCGGTCGTGCGTGGCTGCGATCGTATCGTGCCGGTCGATGTCTATGTGCCGGGCTGTCCGCCCACGGCTGAGGCGCTGATCTACGGCATTCTCCAGCTTCAGAACAAGATCAAGCGCACGAACACGATCGCGCGCTGACGGGTGCCCCAGACATGAGTGCCAAGCTTGAACGCCTGAGCCAGAACCTGCGCGACGTATTCGGCGAAACGCTGCAGTCCCTGGTGCTTGACTGTGGTGAAGTGACGATCGAGGTCGCTGCTTCGGACTATCTGCGTGTTGCCCGGACACTTCGGGACCATGAGGACCTGCATTTCGAACAGCTGATCGATATCTCGGGTCTCGATTTCTCCGCCTACGGCAATGCCTCCTGGACGGGCAAGCGCTTTGCGTCCTCTGCCCACTTGACGTCCATTCGCCACAACTGGCGCTTGCGCTTGCGCGCGTTCGCCGAAGACGAGGCTTTCCCGGTGCTGGACTCGGTCGTGGAGATCTGGCCCAGCGCGAACTGGTTCGAGCGCGAGTCCTTTGACCTGTATGGCATCATGTACGCTGGTCATCCGGATCTGCGCCGCATCCTGACCGACTATGGCTTCGTCGGGCACCCGTTCCGCAAGGATTTCCCCGTGTCGGGTTATGTCGAAATGCGCTACGACCCCGAGCAGGGCCGGGTCGTCTATCAGCCGGTCACCATCGAGCCGCGCGAGAACACGCCGCGCATCGTGCGCGAAGAGAACTACGGGGACGTCGGCCATGGCTGAGATCCGCAACTACACGATCAACTTCGGTCCGCAGCATCCGTCTGCGCATGGTGTTCTGCGTCTGGTGCTCGAACTCGACGGCGAAGTCGTCGAGCGTGCCGATCCTCACATCGGCCTGCTGCACCGCGGTACCGAGAAGCTCGCCGAGACCCGTACCTGGGTGCAGTCGGTCCCGTACATGGATCGTCTCGACTACGTGTCGATGATGTGCAACGAGCATGCATACTGTATGGCCATCGAGCGCCTGCTTGGCGTTCAGGTGCCTGAGCGGGCGCAGTACATCCGCGTGATGTTCGACGAGATCACGCGTATCCTGAACCATCTGCTCAATATCGGTACCCACGCGCTCGACATCGGTGCGATGACGATGGTGCTCTACACGTTCCGTGAACGCGAAGACCTGATGGATGCCTATGAGGCGGTTTCGGGGGCGCGGATGCATGCGGCGTATTACCGTCCGGGCGGCGTCTATCGCGACCTGCCGGACCGGATGCCGAAGTACGAGGTGAACAAGTTCAAGAACGAGAAGACTGTTCGTGAACTGAATGCCGCGCGTGAAGGATCGTTGCTCGATTTTCTCGAGGACTTCACCAGTCGTTTTCCGACCTACTGCGACGAATACGAAACGCTTCTGACCGACAACCGGATCTGGAAGCAGCGGACCGTGGGTATCGGTGTCGTTTCTCCGGAGCAGGCGCTTGCCTGGGGCTTCACCGGGCCGATGCTGCGCGGCTCAGGCATTGCCTGGGATCTGCGCAAGAAGCAGCCTTACGAAGTCTATGACCGCATGGACTTCGACATCCCCATCGGCAAGAACGGCGATTGCTACGATCGTTACCTGTGTCGCATGGAAGAAATGCGCCAGTCGAACCGCATCGTCAGGCAATGCATCGACTGGCTGCGCAAGAATCCCGGTCCGGTCATCACCGACAACCATAAGGTGGCGCCGCCTTCCCGTGAGGACATGAAGTCCAACATGGAAGAGCTGATCCACCATTTCAAGCTTTTCACCGAAGGCATTCACGTCCCCAAGGGCGAAGTGTATGCCGCGGTCGAACATCCGAAGGGCGAATTCGGCGTGTATGCGGTTTCGGATGGCGCGAACAAGCCGTACCGCCTCAAGCTGCGGGCGCCGGGATTCGCGCACCTCGCCGCGATGGACGACATCGCACGCGGACACATGATCGCGGACGTCGTCGCCATCATCGGCACGATGGATGTCGTGTTTGGCGAGATCGACCGCTGAGGTCGATCGCTCACCGCGCCATGGGCGTGTCATCCGCTAACAAGAGTCGGCAGGCTATCCGGAAGATCAAAACGAAATGCTGAGCCAGGAATCCTTGCAACAGATCGATCGAGAGATCGCCAAGTATCCACCCGATCAGAAGCAGTCGGCAGTGATGGCTGCGCTGAGGATCGCGCAGGTCGAGAAGGGATGGTTGCCGAAGGAACTCATCGAGTTCGTGGCCCGTTACCTCGAGATGCCGCCGATCGCTGCGTATGAGGTGGCCAGCTTCTACAACATGTACGATCTTGAGCCGGTCGGCCGCCACAAGATCACCGTATGCACCAACCTGCCCTGTGCCCTGTCCGGCGGCGTCCATGCAGCCGAGTACGTCAAGCAGAAGCTTGGGATCGATTTCAACGAGACCACGCCTGACGGCAAGTTCACGCTGAAGGAAGGTGAGTGCATGGGGGCCTGTGGTGATGCGCCGGTGCTGCTGGTAAACAATCATCAGATGTGCAGCTGGATGACCACCGAGAAGATCGACCAGATGCTGGCGGACCTGGACAAGAAATGAGTACGCAAGGAATGATCCTCGCCGGCTGTGACGGCGACCGCGCCTGGCGGCTCCAGGACTATGTCGCGCGTGGCGGATATTCGGCGCTCAAGAGAATCGTCGCCGAGAAGACGCCGCAGGATGCCATCATTGCGGAACTGAAGGCGTCGGTCCTGCGCGGCCGTGGGGGCGCGGGCTTCCCCACTGGCCTCAAGTGGAGCTTCATGCCGCGCTCGTTCCCGGGTGACAAGTATCTCGCCTGCAATTCGGATGAAGGCGAGCCGGGTACGTTCAAGGACCGCGACATCCTGCGCTACAACCCGCACAGCGTCATCGAAGGCATGACCATCGCTGCCTACGCGATGGGTGCGGCCCGCGGCTATAACTACATCCATGGCGAGATCTTCGAGATTTATCAGCGCTTCGAGGATGCCCTGGCAGAGGCGCGCGAAGCCGGACTGATCGGGCAGAACATCCTCGGTTCGGATTTCTCCTTCGAGCTCTTCGCCCACCATGGTTACGGCGCCTACATCTGCGGTGAGGAAACGGCGCTGCTCGAATCGATCGAAGGCAAGAAGGGGCAGCCGCGCTTCAAGCCGCCGTTCCCGGCGAGCTACGGCCTGTATGGCAAGCCGACCACGATCAACAACACCGAGACCTTCGCTTCGGTGCCGTTCATCATGAACATGGGCGGCGAGGCCTTCCTTAACCTCGGCAAGCCCAACAACGGCGGCATGAAGCTGTTCTCGATCTCTGGGCACGTCAATCGCCCCGGCAACTACGAGATTCCGCTCGGTACGCCGTTCTCGGAACTGCTCGAGATGGCGGGCGGAATGCGTGGCGGCCGCAAGCTGAAGGCGGTGATCCCGGGCGGTTCGTCGTCGCCGGTCCTTCCCGGCAGCGTGATGATGGACTGCACGATGGACTACGACTCGATCTCGAAGGCGGGGTCCATGCTCGGTTCGGGCGCGGTCATCGTCATGGATGAGACCACCTGCATGGTCAAGGCGCTCGAGCGCCTGTCCTACTTCTATTTCGAGGAATCCTGCGGGCAGTGCACGCCGTGCCGGGAAGGCACGGGCTGGCTGTATCGCGTGGTCCATCGCATCGAGAATGGTCTCGGGCGCGAGGATGACCTCGATCTGCTCAACTCGGTCACCGCCAACATCATGGGCCGCACGATCTGCGCGCTGGGCGACGCCGCATCCATGCCGGTGCAGAGTTTCGTCAAGCATTTCGGCGCCGAGTTCGCATACCACATCGAAAACAAGAAGTGCCTCGTGCCGCATGAAGTGCAGCGCGCTGGCAGTCAAATCTACGTGAGCCCGTCATGCTAGAGATCGAAATCGACGGCAAGCAGGTCCAGGTCGACGACGGCAGCACCGTGATGGATGCCGCCGCGCTCGCAGGCGCCTACATTCCGCACTTCTGCTACCACAAGAAACTGTCCATCGCGGCCAACTGCCGGATGTGCTTGGTACAGGTGGAAAAGGCGCCGAAGCCGCTGCCGGCCTGTGCCACGCCCGTGACCAACGGGATGAAGGTGTGGACCCATTCGGAACTTGCCGTGAAAGCCCAGAAGGGCGTCATGGAGTTCCTGCTGATCAACCACCCGCTCGATTGCCCGATCTGCGACCAGGGTGGCGAATGCCAATTGCAGGATCTTGCGGTCGGTTATGGTTCTTCGGCTTCGCGCTACCAGGAAGAGAAGCGCGTCGTCTTCAACAAGAACCTCGGCTCGCTCGTGTCGACCGACATGACGCGCTGCATCAACTGCACGCGTTGCGTTCGCTTCACGGCCGAGATTGCCGGAGAAATGGAGCTCGGCCAGGCTTTCCGCGGCGAGCACGCGGAGATCATGCCCTTCATCGAGAAGACCATCGACTCGGAGCTGTCGGGCAACATCATCGACCTCTGCCCGGTGGGCGCGCTGACCTCGAAGCCTTTCCGCTTCGCCGCGCGGACTTGGGAGCTTTCGCGCCGCAGGACGGTGAGCCCGCATGATTCGCTCGGCTCCAATCTCATCGTTCAGACCAAGCATGACGTGGTCAAGCGTGTGCTGCCCTTCGAGAACGAAGAGATCAACGAATGCTGGCTGTCCGACAAGGATCGTTTCTCCTACGAGGCGCTCAACAGCGATGAACGCCTTGCTGCCCCGATGATCAAGCAGGGCGGGGAATGGAAGCGGGTCGACTGGCAGGCTGCGCTCGAATTCGTCGCCACCGGCCTGCGCGGCATCGCGAAGGACCATGGGGGGGATTCGATCGGCGCCCTCGCGTCGCCGCATTCCACGATCGAAGAACTCTATCTGCTGCAGAAACTGGCGCGCGGCCTGGGGTCGGACAATGTCGACTTCCGCCTGCGGCAGTCGGACTTCCGCGCCGACGGAAAGCGCGCGGGCGCACCGTGGCTGGGCATGCCGGTCGCGGGGGTCAAGGATTTGAACCGGCTGCTGGTCGTTGGCAGCTTCCTGCGCAAGGATGCGCCGCTGCTCGCCCAGCGTGTGCGGCAGGCGACCAAGAAAGGGCTGCACGTCAGCGCGATCGGTCCGAATGCCGAAGAGTGGCTGCTGCCGGTCAGGCACCGGGCACTGGTCGCGCCGTCGGCGATGGTTTCCACGCTGGCGCAGGTTGTGGCCGCGCTGGCCGAGGAAAAGGCTGGCGAAGTGTCGGTCGCGCTGGTTGGCAAACTACCTGCGCAGATTTCCGAGGAGGCGCGTGCGATCGCGCAAAGTCTCGCATCGGGCCGGAAGATTGCGGTCTGGCTCGGCAACCTGGCCTCGCAGCATGAACGCGCCAGCGAACTGCAGATGCTTGCCCAGGAAGTGGCCCGTCTCACGGGGGGCAGCTTCGGCTTCATCGGCGAGGCGGCGAACAGTGTCGGCGGCTACCTGGCCGGTGCGATTCCCGCGAATGGCGGACTCGACGCGGCCGCCATGATCGAGCAGGGGCGCAAAGCCTATGTCGTGCTCGGTGCGGAGCCCGCATTCGATTTCGCCAATCCTTCGGCCGCGACCGCGGCGTTGGGTTCGGCCCAGTTGGTCGTCAGCCTGACCGCATTCGATTCGGCTTCGCTGCGCGGCGTGGCGGACGTGATGCTGCCGATCGCGCCCTTTACCGAAACCTCCGGCACTTACGTGAATTGCGAGGGGCGCGTGCAGAGCTTCAATGCCGTCGCCCGTTCTCAGGGAGAGACCCGCCCGGCCTGGAAGGTACTGCGCGTGCTCGGCAACCTGCTTTCCCTGGAGGGTTTCTTGCAGGCCGACTCCGAGGCCGTGCGCGAAGAGGCCCTGGGAACGGAGCCGGCATCGAGGCTCGGCAACGCGATCGAAGGCATCATCGTTTCCGCTGCCGCAGCTCCGGCCAATGCGCTGGAGCGCGTGGCCGATGTGCCCATCTACTTTGCCGATCCGATCGTCCGTCGCGCCGGCTCGCTGCAGAAGACCCGGGACGCGAAAGCGCCGGCGGCGCGCATCGCACCGGCGACCCTGGCTGCGCTCGGTATCGCCGAGGGCGATCGCGTCAGGGTTACGCAGGGCGCTGCCTCGGCTGAACTTGTGGCACAGGCCGACCCGGCGCTGGCTGCGGGTTGTGTGAGAATTGCGGCGGCGCACATCACGACCGCGACGCTCGGCGCGATGAGCGGTGAACTCAGCTTGGAGCGTGCCTGATGGAATCGTTGCTGCAACCTGTCGCCGAGTTCTTCGGCCCCGCCTGGCCTGCCGTATGGACGCTGGCCAAGATCGTCGCCATCATTGCGCCGCTGATGATCGCAGTGGCCTACCTGACGCTGGCCGAGCGTAAGGTCATCGGCTACATGCAGGTCCGGATCGGCCCCAACCGCGTCGGCCCGAAGGGCCTGCTGCAGCCGATCGCCGACGGCGTCAAGCTGCTGCTCAAGGAGATCATCGTTCCGAGCGGGTCCAGCAAGGGCCTCTTCATCCTCGGGCCGATCCTCGCCATTGCACCGTCGCTGGCAGCTTGGGCAGTGATCCCCTTCGATGACGGACTCGTACTGGCGAATGTCAATGCCGGCTTGCTGTTTCTGCTTGCCATCACGTCGATGGAAGTCTACGGCGTGATCGTTGCGGGTTGGGCCTCCAACTCGAAGTACCCGTTCCTGGGGTCGATGCGTGCAGCGGCGCAAATGGTCTCGTACGAGGTTTCGATGGGCTTCGCCTTGATCTGCGTCCTGCTGATCTCGGCCAGCCTGAACCTGACGGACATTGTCACGTCGCAGGGTGAAGGGCGCTTCGCAGACATGGGGCTGGGGTTCCTGTCGTGGAACTGGCTGCCCCTGCTGCCGATGTTCGTCGTCTATGTGATCTCCGGCATCGCCGAGACCAACCGCGCCCCGTTCGACGTCGTCGAAGGCGAAGCCGAAGTGGTGGCCGGCCACATGGTCGAATACTCGGGCATGGCCTTTGCGTTGTTCTTCCTGGCCGAATACGCCAACATGATCCTGGTCTCGATCCTGACCTCGGTCCTGTTCCTGGGCGGGTGGTTGTCGCCGATCGGCTTTCTGCCTGATGGTTTCCATTGGCTGGCGCTCAAGACCGCTGCCATCCTGTTCATCTTCCTGTGGGCGCGCGCGACCTTCCCCCGCTTCCGCTACGACCAGATCATGCGACTGGGCTGGAAGGTGTTCATCCCTGTGACCCTCGTGTGGGTGTTTGTGGTGGCGGTGTGGATGATGTCGCCTCTGTCGATCTGGAGTTGAGAAGACCATGGGTGCCAAGGATTACATCGGCAGTCTGTTCCTGAAGGAATTGGTCAAGGGCATGGCCCTGACCGGGCGGCATTTCTTCCAGCGCAAGATCACCGTCCAGTTTCCCGAGGAGAAGACGCCTCAAAGCAACCGCTTCCGCGGACTGCATGCCCTGCGGCGCTATCCCAATGGAGAGGAGCGCTGCATTGCTTGCAAGCTGTGCGAAGCAATCTGCCCGGCGATGGCGATCACGATCGAGTCCGAGCAGCGCGACGACGGCTCGCGCCGTACCAGCCGCTACGACATCGACCTGACGAAGTGCATTTTCTGCGGCTTCTGCGAGGAAGCCTGTCCGGTCGATGCCATCGTCGAGACGCGCGTGTTCGAATACCACGGAGAACAGCGGGGCGATCTCTACTACACCAAGCAGATGCTGCTTGCCGTGGGGGATCGCAATGAGGCGCAGATCGCGGCCGACCGCGAGCAGGACGCCAAATACCGCTAACGGAAGGCGCTCTGCGCCATGAGCTAAGAACATGGAATTCAAGACCTTCGTCTTCTACTTTCTCGCCGTGATCATGGTGTTCGCGGCGCTGAGGGTGATCACCGCCCGGAATCCGGTGCACGCCGCGCTGTTCCTGGTGCTGACCTTCTTCAACGCAGGCGGCATCTGGCTGCTGCTGCAGGCCGAGTTCCTGGCCATCACGCTGGTGATGGTGTATGTCGGCGCAGTGATGGTGCTGTTCCTGTTCGTCGTGATGATGCTGGACATCAACCTCGACCGGATCCGGGAGGGCTTCTGGAGCTACCTGCCGGTCGGCGCGCTGGTCGGCATCCTGATGCTGATCGAGATGGTCATGGTGCTGGGTGGCTCTTACTTCGGGCTCGAAGCGATGCCGGCGCCGCCCGCTGCAGGCGAGGGCTACAGCAACACCCGTGAGCTTGGGCGCGTGCTCTATACCGATTATGTCTATCCGTTTGAACTGGCCTCGCTGGTGCTTCTGGTGGCAATGGTCGCGGCGGTCGCGCTGACGCTGCGCAAGCGCAAGGGCATCAAGGGCATTCCGGCCTCCGAACAGGTGGCGGTGAAGCGCGAAGGCCGCGTCGAACTGGTCAAGATGCAGGCCGAGAAAGAAGACTGAACCAGCACGCGAACATAGAAACGCATCCGTGACACACGGGTGCGATCAGGGAGTCACAGATGCTTTCGCTTTCCCACTACCTCATCCTGGGCGCGATCTTGTTCGCGATCAGCGTTGTCGGGATCTTCCTGAACCGGAAGAACCTGATCGTGCTGCTGATGGCCATCGAGCTGATGCTGCTCGCGGTGAACATGAATTTCATTGCCTTCTCGCATTATCTGGGCGATATCGCAGGCCAGGTTTTCGTTTTCTTCATCCTCACGGTCGCCGCGGCGGAGTCTGCGATCGGCCTCGCGATCCTGATCGTCATGTTCCGCAACATGCGCACGATCCATGTGGATGATCTGGACAGCCTCAAGGGTTAAGGAAGCGTCACGATGACGGACATGCAGACTCTCTATCTCCTCGTGCCGCTGGCGCCGCTCGTCGGCGCGATCTTGGCAGGATTGTTCGGCAAGACGATCGGGCGCACCGGTGCGCACGTCGTCACCATCCTCGGCGTGGCCATCGCCCTCGCAGCTTCGGTGTACATCTACCAGGATGTCCAGGCCGGCAATACCTTCAATGGCACGGTCTACACTTGGATGGTGGCTGGCGGAATCACCTTCGAGGTCGGCTTCCTGATCGACTCGCTGACCGTGATGATGATGCTGGTGGTGACCTTCGTGTCGCTGATGGTGCACATCTACACCATCGGCTACATGTCCGAGGACCCAGGCTACCAGCGCTTCTTCAGCTACATCTCGCTGTTCACCTTCTCGATGCTGATGCTGGTGATGTCCAACAACTTCCTGCAGCTGTTCTTCGGCTGGGAAGCGGTCGGTCTCGTCTCCTACCTGCTGATCGGCTTCTGGTACGACAGGCCGACGGCCATCTACGCCAACCTGAAGGCCTTCCTCGTCAACCGGGTGGGAGACTTCGGCTTCCTGCTCGGCATCGGCCTCATCGCCGCCTACGCGGGTACGCTGAACTATGCGGAGGTGTTCGCCAAGGCGGGTGAGCTCGCCGCTCAGGACATGGCCGTGACGGGGTGGCCGCTGATCACCGCGATCTGTATCTGCCTGTTCATCGGCGCGATGGGCAAGTCGGCCCAGGTGCCGCTGCACGTGTGGCTGCCGGATTCGATGGAAGGCCCGACCCCGATTTCGGCGCTGATCCACGCCGCGACCATGGTTACCGCGGGCATCTTCATGGTGGCGCGCATGTCGCCACTGTTCGAACTGTCGGATACGGCCCTGTCCTTCGTGCTGGTGATCGGTGCCACCACCGCGCTGTTCATGGGCTTCCTCGGCATCGTGCAGAACGACATCAAGCGCGTCGTGGCCTATTCGACGCTTTCACAGCTGGGCTACATGACGGTGGCGCTGGGCGTGTCGGCCTATTCGGCGGCGGTCTTCCACCTGATGACGCACGCTTTCTTCAAGGCCCTGCTGTTCCTTGGCGCCGGCTCGGTGATCATCGGCATGCACCACGACCAGGACATGCGCAACATGGGCGGCTTGTGGAAGTACATGCCCATCACCTGGTTCACGTCCTTGCTGGGGTCGCTGGCGCTGATCGGCTTCCCGCTGTTCTCGGGCTTCTTCTCCAAGGACTCGATCATCGAGGCCGTCCATGCATCGACGATTCCGGGTGCTGGCTATGCGCTGTTCTGCGTCATGCTCGGCGTGTTCGTGACGGCGTTCTACTCCTTCCGCATGTATTTCCTGGTGTTCCACGGCAAGGAACGCTTCGGCCAGGAGGCGCATCACGGGCATGACGATCATCATGCCGACGCGCACGACGACGACCATGGCCATGACGAGCACCATCACGGGCTGGCGCCGGGGCAGAAGCCGCACGAGTCGCCCTGGGTGGTGACGCTGCCGCTGGTGCTGCTGGCGATACCCTCGGTCCTGATCGGCTTCTTCACCATCGAGCCGATGCTGTTCGGCGACTGGTTCAAGGGCGTGATCTTCGTCGGCGACAACCACGTCGGCCTGAAGGAACTCGAAGCGAGCTTCCACGGCCCGCTCGCGATGGCGATCCACGGCCTGCAGACCGCGCCCTTCTGGCTGGCGATGGGCGGTGTCGCCCTGGCATGGTTCTTCTACATGGTGAAGCCGGGAATCCCGGCCGCGATTCAGCGCACCTTCAAGCCGATCCACAGCCTGCTGGAAAACAAGTACTTCTTCGATCGCTTCAACGAAATCGTCTTCGCCGGCGGCGCACGCGCGCTCGGCAAGGGCTTGTGGAAAGTCGGAGACCAGGGCCTGATCGACGGCGTCGCGGTGAATGGCACTGCCAGGCTGGTGGGCTGGGTGGCGCAGATGTCGCGCCTGTTCCAGACCGGCCACCTGTACCAGTACGCCTTCATGATGATCATCGGCGTGTTCATTCTGCTTACCTTCTGGTTCAACCGCGGGTAAGCGGGACAAGCAGGAACGTACACATAACAAGATGGAACGCGCCGTTCGCGGCGCACTGAACGGAAAGCAACGATGACGGACATTCCTCTCCTCAGTCTGGCGATCTGGGTGCCGATTTTCGGTGGCCTGCTGGTGCTCGCGACCGGCTCCGATCGCAATGCCCCGCTGGCGCGGATGCTCGCCTTCGCGGTCGCGGTGGCTGGTTTCGTCGTGACCATTCCGCTCTATCTCGGCTTCGATACGACGACGAGCGCGATGCAATTCGTCGAGATCGCCTCCTGGGTGCCGCGTTTCAACATCAACTACCATCTCGGCGTCGATGGCCTTTCGGTGCTGTTCGTGATCCTCAATGCCTTCATCACCATCACGGTGGTGCTGGCAGGCTGGAAGGTGATCGAGGACAAGGTCGCGCAGTACATGGCCGCTTTCCTGATCATGTCGGGCCTGATGAACGGCATCTTCTCCGCGCTGGATGGCGTGCTGTTCTATGTCTTCTTCGAAGCCTCGCTGATCCCGATGTACCTCATCATCGGTGTGTGGGGCGGACCGAACCGGGTTTACGCGGCGATCAAGTTCTTTCTCTACACGCTGCTCGGCTCGCTGCTGATGCTGGTCGTGCTGCTGTATCTGTTCATGCAGTCGGGCGGCAGCTTCAGCATTCTCGACTGGCACCAACTGCCCCTGCCGATCGAGCCGCAGATCCTGATCTTCCTGGCCTTCCTGATCGCCTTTGGCGTGAAGGTGCCGATGTGGCCGGTGCATACCTGGCTGCCCGACGCCCACGTAGAGGCGCCGACTGGCGGCTCGGTGGTGCTTGCCGCCATCGCGCTGAAACTGGGTGCCTATGGCTTCCTGCGCTTCTCGCTGCCCATCGTGCCCGATGCCGCGCATGAACTCTCGTGGCTCGTGATCGCGCTGTCGCTGATCGCCGTGGTGTATATCGGCTTCGTCGCCCTGGTGCAGGCCGACATGAAGAAGCTGGTTGCGTATTCGTCGATCTCGCACATGGGTTTCGTGACCCTGGGTTTCTTCATCTTCAACCCGCTGGGCATCGAAGGGGCGATCGTGCAGATGATCTCGCACGGCTTCGTGTCGGCTGCCATGTTCCTGTGCATCGGCGTGCTCTACGACCGCGTCCATTCGCGCCAGATCGCCGACTACGGCGGCGTGGTGCACACCATGCCCAAGTTCGCGGCTTTCTTCATGCTGTTCGCCATGGCCAACTCCGGTCTGCCCGCGACGTCGGGCTTCGTCGGCGAGTTCATGGTCGTGCTCGGCGCGGTGCAGTACAACTTCTGGATCGGTTTCATTGCGGCCACGACGCTGATCCTGGGCGCTGCCTATTCGCTGTGGATGTACAAGCGTGTCGTGTTCGGCAAGGTCGCGAACAAGCATGTGGCGGAACTCGAGGACATCAATGCCCGCGAATTCGCTTTCCTCGGCATCCTCGCCGCCTGCGTGCTGGCGATGGGGCTTTACCCCTATCCCTTCACCGAAGTGATGCACGCTTCGGTCAACGAACTCCTGCGGCATGTTGCCGTGAGCAAGCTCTGAGTGCCGCGCGCCCGGGCACCCTTAGAGACACTTAACGGACTGGTCAGAAGATGAACTTTGTCGTCCCCGACTTCTACCCCGCCGCGGCCGAGATATTCGTTGCCGTGATGGCCCTGGTGATCATGCTTGCGAGCACGTTCGCGCGCAGCATCGCGCGAACGCTGGCTTACTACGCCACGCAGTTCACGCTGATCGCGGCGGCCTTCGTCACGATCTACACGATGCAGGGCGAGCCGGTATACACCTTCAGCAACCTGTTCATCAGCGATCTGATGGGCAGCTTCCTGAAGCTGATGATCTATTTTTCGACGGCGATCGCCTTGCTCTATGGCCGCGCCTACCTTGCCGATCGCAAGATCGACAAGCCGGAGTACTACCTGCTCGCGCTGCTGATGACGCTGGGCATGATGGTCATGGTCACGGCCAACCACATGCTGCCGATGTACATCGGCCTAGAGATGATGTCGCTGGCGCTGTACACCATGGTCGCCTTCGATCGCGACTCCGCGCGCTCGACCGAGGCCGCGATGAAGTACTTCGTCCTCGGCGCGCTGGCTTCGGGCCTGCTGCTGTACGGCATGTCGATGATCTATGGCGCGACCGGTTCGCTGGAGTTCTCGGCCATCGCCCAGGCGGTCTACAACCAGGCGGCGAACCAGACCGTGCTGATGTTCGGCCTCGTCTTCCTCGTCGCCGGCATCTGCTTCAAGCTCGGCGTGGTGCCTTTCCACATGTGGGTGCCCGACGTCTATCAGGGGGCGCCGACCGCCGTCACGCTGATGATCTCGACCGCACCGAAGCTGGCTGCCTTCGCGATGGCCGTACGTCTGCTGATCTGGGCGCTGTTCGACATCGCGGAAGAATGGCAGGGCATGCTCATGCTGGTTGCCGTCGCTTCCATCGTGCTCGGCAACCTGGCGGCGATCGCGCAGCAGAACATCAAGCGCATGCTGGCCTATTCCGGCATCTCGCACATGGGCTTCATGCTGCTCGGGTTGCTGTCCGGGGTCGTCGACGGCGACCGCCACTTCGCCCTCAATGCCTACAGCTCGGCGATGTTCTACGCGGTGTCCTACGTGATCATGAGCCTGGCGTCCTTCGGCATGCTCATCCTGCTGTCCCGCGCGGGCTTCGACGCAGAGAACATCGATGACTTCAAGGGCCTCAACAAGCGCAGCCCGTGGTTTGCGCTGATGATGCTGTTCGTCATGTTCTCGATGGCGGGCATCCCCTTCTTCATCGGCTTCTTCGCCAAGCTGTCGGTGCTGCAGGCGGTGGTGGCCGCCGGCTACTTCTGGCTGGCCGTCGTCGCGGTGCTGATGTCGGTGGCGGGCGCTTTCTACTACCTGCGCGTCGTCAAGGTGATGTATTTCGATGCGCCGGACGACGAAGCGCCGATCCACGCTCCCGCCGAAGTCCGCGTCATGCTGTCGGCGAACGGCATCGCGATCGCCGCCCTCGGGCTTGCGCCGCAGATGCTGATGTCGCTGTGCGCCTACGCGCTGCTCGGCTCGCTTTGAGTGCCCTTGCCGGCGATGCCTGAGGATTGCGTGAGCCAGGACCCGCTCGAAGAAAGGGAACTGGCGAGCGAGCAGGTTTTCGACGGCAAGCTGCTCAAGGTCTGGCGGGACCGGGTCCGGCTGCCGGACGGCTCGGAGGGCGGGCGCGAGTATGTCCGCCATCCCGGTGCGGTGGTCGTCGTGGCGGTATTGCCTGACGGGCGTCTGTTGTTCGAGCGCCAGTTCCGCTATCCGCTGAGGCGGGCGTTCGTCGAATTGCCTGCCGGCAAAATCGACCCGGGCGAGGACATCCTCTACTGCGCGCGGCGCGAGCTGCGCGAGGAAACCGGCTACCAGGCTGCCGACTGGCAGTACGTAGGCGTGATGCATCCCTGCATCGGCTATTCGGACGAGCGCATCGAGATCTTTCTTGCCACAGGGCTGGCGCACGTCGGCCATTGCCGGGACGAAGGCGAATTCCTCGAGGTGTTCAGCCTGTCCCTGGATGAGGCCGAGCATGCCGTGCATCGCGGCGAGATTACCGATGGCAAGTCGATCTCCGCGCTTTATCGCTGCTTGCCCCTGATCAGGGCGATGTCCGGCTGAATTTCGCATTGAGGCCGATGCGGAGGCGCTGAAACCGCAGGCCTCTAGAGACCGTTCCGGTAGGGCGCGTGTTCGCCCAGTTCATCCAGATAGAAACCCATCTGGCTGCGTTCGCGGTCCAGGTAATCGTCCACCGCGGCGCGAAAGCGCGGGTCCGCGATCCAGTGCACCGATTGCGTCCGCGCCGGCATGAGCCCTCTCGCGAGCTTGTGCTCGCCCTGCGCGCCGCCCTCGAAGCGCCGCAAGCCATGCCGGATACAGTATTCGATGGCCTGGTAGTAGCAGAGCTCGAAATGCAGGAAGGGCAGGGCTTCGACCGCACCCCAGTAACGCCCGTACAGGGCTTCGTCGTCGCGCAGGAAGAACGCGCAGGCGACGGGCCCGTCCTCGCGCTCGGCGAGCAGGAGAGAGACCTTGTCGGGTAGCCCGCTTGCCAGCCTGAGGAAGAAATCCAGGTTCAGGTAGGGGGTGGAGCGGTGCAGGGCATAGGTGTTCGCGTAGCACCGGTAGAGAAAGGCCCAGTCGCCGGGGCCGGCGCTGTGGCCGTCCAGCCAGCGCATCCGCAGACTGTGCATCGCTGCACGGCGCCGCTCCTGGCGGATCTTCTTGCGCTTGTCGTGGTTGAGGCCGGCGAGAAAGTCGGCGAAATCCGTGTAGGCATTCGCTCCTTTTCCTGCGTTCTCCCAATGGAACTGCACGCCGTGGCGCACGGAAAGGCCCGCATCCTGCAGCAGGGGGAGATCGTCGTCGTCCGGGAAGAGCACGTGAAGCGACGACAGGCCGCTGTTTTCGGCGAGGCTGCGCACGCCATCGACGAGCGTGCGGCGAGCTTCGTGGGCGAGTCCGAGCACGCGCGGCCCTGGAATCGGCGTGAAAGGGATGGCCGCCAGCCATTTTGGATAGTAGTCCAGGCCGTGCTGCTGGTAGGCCCGGGCCCAGGCCCAGTCGAAAACGTACTCGCCCCATGAATGCGCCTTCAGGTACAAGGGCATCGCGGCAATCAAGCGCCCCTCCTTCCACAGCGTGGCATGGCGGGGTATCCAGCCGCTGTCCGGCCCCACGCACGCGCTCGCTTCCAGCGCATGCAGGTAGGCGTGATGGAGGCAGGGCGGCGGTGTCCGCGGTAGCAGGGCATCCCAGTCCCGGGGAGCGACGAGATCGATCGAGTCGAGGAAATGGAGTCCGTTCAGGGCGGCCATGGCTTGCAGTCGGGCAGGTTAAAAATTGTGAGGTCCGGGCGCCGTGCCATGGCGGCAGCGGTCTTTCGCCTATTTTTTGGGCACGGCAAAGATACGCTGTGGCGGCGACCACTTGCAAGCGCTGTCCACGGCTTATCCACAGGCTTGCACACTTGGGCTGTGGGTTTGCGGAAGGGGGCGCGCTGCGCTGCAAGGACGGCGAAGCGGTATAGTTTCGCTCCATGAATACCAATGCCAAAACCTCGATCACCGTTGCCGTCGCTCAGCTCAATCTGACCGTCGGCGACCTGGCCGGCAACGCCGACCGCATCATCGACGCCGTTGCGCAGGCGCGTGCCGCCGGCGCGGACCTGCTGCTCACGCCGGAACTGGCGCTGTCCGGCTATCCGCCTGAGGATCTGCTCCTGCGGCCGGATTTCTACCGCGCCTGCGCGCGTGAAACACGGCGAATCGCCGACGCGGCGGACGAATTGTGCGTGGTCCTCGGGCATCCCGCGGAAGAGGGGCGTGCGCGCTTCAATACCGCGTCGGTACTGCGGGACGGCCAGGTGGTCGCCGTCTATCACAAGAATCTGCTGCCCAACTACGAGGTGTTCGACGAGGAACGCTATTTCGAAGCCGGCGTGGCGCCCTGTGTGTTTGAACTGAAGGGGCTGCGCTTCGGCGTGAATATCTGTGCCGATGTCTGGGAGCCCGCGCCGGCGGCCGCCGCCCGTGCCGCGGGCGCACAGGTCCTGCTGTCGCTCAATGCCTCGCCCTACCACATGAACAAGCATGCGCAGCGTACGCAGGTGCTGCGTGACCGCGTGCGCGAAACCGCGCTTCCGGTGCTGTACTGCAACATGGTGGGGGGGCAGGACGAGCTGGTGTTCGATGGTGCGTCGTTCGCGCTCGACGCCGATGGCCGCCTGGGCTATGGAGCGCCCTCGTTCGAAGAGCGCATCGACATCCTGCATTTCGATGGCGCGCGCTGGTCTAGCGAAGTGAAGGCGACGCCGCGCTGCCTGGAGGCGGAAGTATACGAGGCGCTCAAGACCGGGGTGCGGGACTACCTCGGCAAGAACGGTTTTCCGGGCGCGATCATCGGCCTGTCGGGCGGCATCGACTCGGCGCTGACGCTGGCCATCGCCGTGGATGCGCTTGGCGCCGATCGGGTCCGGGCGGTGATGATGGCGTCGCCCTATACCGCGCAGATGAGCCTGGACGATTCGCGCGAGATGGTGCGCCGTCTCGGCGTGCGCTACGACGAGATTCCGATCGAGCCCGCGATGGAAGTCTTCGATCGGATGCTTGCGCCGCAGTTCGCGGGCTTGCCAGCCGACACCACCGAAGAGAACCTGCAGAGCCGGATCCGCGGCATGATCCTGATGGCGCTGTCGAACAAGACCGGTGCCATCGTCCTGACGACAGGCAACAAGAGCGAGATGGCGACCGGCTACGCGACCTTGTACGGTGACATGGCGGGCGGATTCGCGGTGCTGAAGGACCTCTACAAGACTTTCGTGTTCCGCCTGTCGAACTGGCGCAATACCGTCGGGCCGGTGATCCCGCAGAACATCATCGATCGCCCGCCGTCCGCGGAACTCAAGCCCGACCAGAAGGACCAGGACAGCCTGCCGCCATACGAGGTGCTCGATGCGATCATCGAAGCCTACATGGAGCGCGACGAGTCGCCGCGCGAGATCGCTGCCGCCGGCTTTCCCGAGGCCGAGGTGCGCCGTACCGTGGCGATGCTCAAGCGCAACGAGTACAAGCGCCGCCAGGCGCCGATCGGCGTCCGCGTGACCCAGCGCGGATTCGGCAAGGACTGGCGTTATCCGATAACATCCCGCTACCAGGATGAGTTCTAGGACCAAGGAGGAGTGGATGAAGAAGATCGAAGCGATCGTCAAGCCGTTCAAGCTGGATGAGGTGCGAGAGGCCCTGTCCGACGTGGGCATCACGGGGCTGACCGTGACCGAGGTCAAGGGCTTCGGCCGGCAGAAAGGCCATACCGAGCTTTATCGTGGTGCGGAGTACGTGGTCGACTTCCTGCCGAAGATCAAGGTCGAGGTGGTGGTCACCGACGAGCGCGTCGATGCCGCCGTCGAAGCGATCGTGAAGGCGGCACATACGGGCAAGATCGGTGATGGCAAGATCTTCGTCACGCCTGTCGAGCAGGTGATCCGCATCCGCACCGGCGAGATCAACGAAGCTGCGATCTGAACCCTAGGTCCGGGGGTTCGGGCTCCGGGCCGCATTCTGCGCCCGCAGCAGCACCAGCAAGGCGCCCGCGCCGCCGTCGTGCGGCCCCGCCTGGCAGAACGCCAGAATCTCCTCGCGCTGCGCCAGCCAGCCGCGGGACAACTGCTTGAGGATGGAGATTTTTCCGGGCGAGCCATGGCCCTTGCCGTGGATCACCCGGATGCAGCGCCTGCCCTGGAGCAGGCTGTCATTCAGGAAATGCGCCAGGGCGTCGCGGGCTTCGTCACGCACCAGCCCATGCAGGTCGAGCTGGCCCTGCAGCACCCAGCGTCCCCGGCGCAGGTCGGTCAGCACCCGGCGTGGCAGTCCGGGACGCAGGAAGGCCGCCTCGTCTCCCATATCCAGCCTGTCCTCGAAGCTCAGGGGAGCAGCCAGGGACTCGCCGAGCGCGGCGCGCTCGTCCTCTTCGCGCTTGACCGGAGCAGGGTGCGGCGCCGGCCGCTGCAGCTCGACGCGGTTGCAGGTGTCGACCGGCCGCGTATCGCCCACCACGCTGCGGAACAGCGAAGCAGGGTCGTCGAGGCCGGTGTCGGCCGGCAGGATGAGCGCGTCCGGGCGCTGCGCCTGGGGCGCCTTGTCCTGCGCCGAAAGGCGTGCGCCGTGGCGCAACGGCGTATCGAGCTCGACCCGTCCCGTTCCGCGCAAGGGGGTCACGCCTTCATAGGCGAGGCTCAATGGGTCGTGTCTTGCAGCGGGCGCCGCTCGGTCGGTGCTGTCTTCGTCGTCGCCGTACTGGCGCGGCCGGGGCAGCGGGGCCGGGCGTGCGTGTTCGATTTCGGCCCGGTTGCTGCCGCGGACCGGTGTCGTCGCGCCCACCATCTTGTGGAACAGCGCCAGTTCGGCTTCGTCCGCTACCCTGGCGGGCTCGGGCGCGCCGGTTTCGCCGGCCGTCCGGGAGGGGCGTATCTTTTTCGCCGCGGGCTGCTGCGGGGAGCGCTCCGGCGAGCCGTCGCCGTTCGCCTGGAGCTGCTTGCGCAGGCCGGCAAAGGGATTGTTGCCGGCGGCGGCTTTCAATGGCTGGCTGCCGTCGGCACGCGGGACGGCCGCTGTGGCCGACGAGGGCGTGCGCGAACGGCGGCTCATTGCTCTGCTCAGCTGCCGAGCGCGTCGAGGTAGCGTTCGGCGTCGAGCGCGGCCATGCAGCCGGTACCGGCAGAAGTCACCGCCTGGCGGTAGATGTGGTCCTGCACGTCGCCGGCGGCGAAGATGCCGGGGATGCTGGTCTGCGTGGCGTTGCCGTTGTGCCCGCCCTGGGTGACGATGTAGCCGCCCTCCATGTCGAGCTGGCCTTCGAAGATGTCGGTATTGGGTTTATGGCCGATGGCGATGAACACGCCTTGCAGGCCGATATCGCGGCTTGCTCCCGTGTTGACGTCCTGGATGCGCATGCCAGTCACGCCGCTGCCGTCGCCGAGCACTTCGTCGAGCGTGCTGTTGAGGGCGAGCTCGATCCTGCCGGCGGCGACCTTCTCCATCAGCTTGTCGATCATGATCTTCTCGGCGCGGAATTTTTCGCGGCGGTGCACCAGGATGACTTTCTTCGCGATATTGGCGAGATACAGCGCTTCCTCGACGGCGGTGTTGCCGCCGCCCACCACGGCCACGTCCTGGTTCCGGTAGAAGAAACCGTCGCAGGTGGCGCAGGCCGAGACGCCGCGGCCGGCGAATTTTTCTTCGGAAGGCAGGCCGAGATACTTGGCCGTCGCGCCGGTGGCGATGATCAGTGCGTCGCAGGTGTATTCGCCCGCATCGCCGATCAGGCGGAAGGGCCTTTCGCCCAGCTTCACCGTGTGGATGTGGTCGAAGATCATCTCGGTATTGAAGCGCTCGGCATGCTTCTGGAAACGCGCCATCAGGTCCGGCCCCATCACGCCGTCGGCATCGGCGGGCCAGTTGTCGACCTCGGTCGTGGTCATCAACTGGCCGCCCTGGGCGAGGCCGGTGACGAGGACGGGGGAGAGGTTTGCGCGCGCGGCATAGACCGCCGCGGTGTAGCCGGCGGGTCCGGAGCCGAGGATGAGCAGGCGGGCGTGTTTCGTGGTCATCTGGAGCTTTCCTGCGGGTTGCGAACGAAGCTGCGATTATAGCCGAGCCCTGCGGGGGGCCGAGGCGATGGCCGTGATAGCGGAGATGAATGGAGGGGCTGGCGACCGTGACGGATTTCTCACCTCTGCAATCGATTGTGCAATATTCGTTTACACTCGTGACATATCGTCTAGACAAGCCTGTTCTTGCAGGTTCTTCCGTGGAGTCAGCATGTCGAAACCCACCGCAGTGTCCGTCATCGCCCTGAAGACGTTTCCGCTTTTTCATGGTCTCTCGGATGACGTGCTCGCCAATGTGGCCCGTGTTTCCATGATGCGGCGGATCGCGCGCGGTCAGCCGGTCGTCAATGCGGGCGATCGTTCCGACTTCGTCTACTTCGTCCTCACCGGCAGCCTCAAGGTGGTCGTCAGCGACGAGGATGGGCGCGAGGTGATCCTGTCCATCCTGGGGCAGGGCGAACTCTTCGGCGAAATGGGCATGTTCGACGAGCAGCCGCGTTCGGCCTCGGTGGTGGCGGTCGTGCCGGCCGATCTCGTGCTGATCGCCAAGCAGGATTTCCGCGTGATCATGCGCGACAACTTCGACGTTGCCTGGCGCATCATGTGCAATCTCGCCAGCCGCCTGCGCAACGCCGACCGCAAGATAGAAAGCCTTGCGCTGATGGACGTCTACGGCCGTGTCGCGCGCCTGCTGATCGAGATGGCCGAGGATGTCGGTGGCGAATCGGTCGTGGTGCGCAAGATTTCCAAGCAGGACATCGCCAAGATGATCGGCGCCTCGCGCGAGATGGTGAGCCGCGTGATGAAGGATCTCGGCCAGCAGGGCCTGATCGAGGAACGTCCCCAGGGAATCGTGCTGCGCGAGCGCCTCAGCGAGGTGTGACGCAAAAGGCAGGGCGCCCCCTGCCGCAGCCCGACGGCCTGCATGCCATGACGGTCGGTCGCGCGGCTTTGTGAGGATGCGCAACGCGACGGCCGAGTGCTGCGGCGCATCGCTTATAATCGCTGCTGTTGTTTCATTCAGGTTCCGCGCCGTCGCCTCATGCAGTCTCGCTCGTCCCGTTCCCAGCCCCTGCCGGAAAAGATCTCGCTGCTCTTGCAGGAGGCTCGCTGGCTGATCCTGGGCGTCATGTCCCTTTACGTCGGGCTGATCCTGCTCGGCTACAGCAAGGCCGACCCGGGCTGGTCCCATGCCTCGGACGTCGCGCGCGTGGTCAATCCGGGCGGGCGCTTCGGCGCCTGGCTTGCAGACTTGCTGCTCTACCTGTTCGGCATTTCCTCGTGGTGGTGGGTGGTCTTCCTGGGCTACAGCCTGCTGTGGGGGTTCCGGCGGCTGAAGAACCAGCTCACGCTCGATCACCGGTCTTTCATCTTCGTCATGATCGGGTTTCTCGTCGTGCTGCTGACCAGCAGCGCCCTCGAGTTCCTGCGCTTCCACAGCCATGGCGCACAAGTGCCCCTGGCGCCCGGGGGGCTGCTGGGGATGGAAATCGGCGGACTCGTCCAGCGTTACTTCGGCTTCACCGGCGGAACCCTGCTGCTGCTTGCGTTGACGGCCTCGGGGCTGTCGCTGTTTACCGGCGTGTCCTGGCTGGCGGTGGTGGAGCGGGTGGGCCTGCTGCTGGAGCAGACCGTGGACGGCGTGCGGCAGGGATGGCAGCGTTGGCAGGACCGCCGCGTCGGCCGCGAAGTGGCGCAGAAGCGCGAGGCCGTGGTGGAAACGAGGCGGCGCAAGACCGAGAAGGCGGCGTCTGCGCCCCTGCGCATCGAGCCGGCGGTGGCTGCGGTGCAGAAGTCCGAACGGGTGGAAAAGGAACGGCAGCAGACCCTGTTCGCCGATAGCGGCGAGGGTGCGATGCCGCCGCTGGCCCTGCTCGATCCGGCTTCCGGCGACGTCGAGCCGCCGTCGGCCGATGCGCTGGAATTCACGTCGCGCCTGATCGAGACCAAGCTCGCGGACTTCGGTGTCGAGGTCAAGGTGCTCGCCGCCTATCCGGGGCCGGTCATCACCCGCTACGAAATCGAGCCCGCCACCGGTGTCAAGGGCAGCCAGGTGGTCAATCTGGCCAAGGACCTGGCGCGTGCGCTGTCGCTGGTGTCGGTACGGGTGGTCGAAACGGTGCCCGGCAAGTCGTGCATGGCGCTGGAGCTGCCCAATCCGAAGCGCCAGACCGTGCGCCTGTCCGAGATCGTCGGCTCCAAGGTCTATCACGACATGGCTTCGCCGCTGACCGTCGTGCTGGGCAAGGACATCGGCGGCCAGCCGGTGGTGGCCGACCTGGCCAAGATGCCGCACTTGCTGGTTGCCGGCACCACGGGTTCGGGTAAGTCGGTCGGCATCAACGCGATGATCCTGTCGCTGCTCTACAAGAGCGAGCCGGATCGTGTGCGCCTGATCATGGTCGACCCGAAGATGCTCGAACTGTCGATCTACGAAGGCATTCCGCATCTGCTCGCGCCCGTCGTGACCGACATGAAGCATGCCGCGAATGCGCTGAACTGGTGCGTCGCGGAGATGGACAAGCGCTACAAGCTGATGGCTGCCGTCGGCGTGCGCAACCTGTCCGGCTACAACAAGGCGGTGCAGGAGGCGCGCAAGGCCGAGACGCCGCTGACCAACCCGTTCTCGATCACGCCCGACAATCCCGAGCCGCTCGACACGCTGCCGTACATCGTGGTCGTGGTGGACGAGCTCGCCGACATGATGATGGTTGTCGGCAAGAAGGTGGAAGAGCTGATCGCGCGCCTTGCGCAGAAAGCGCGCGCGGCCGGCATCCACCTCATCCTCGCGACGCAGCGCCCGTCGGTGGATGTCATCACCGGCCTGATCAAGGCCAACGTCCCGACCCGCATCGCCTTCCAGGTATCGAGCAAGATCGATTCACGCACCATCCTCGACCAGATGGGGGCGGAAACCCTGCTCGGCATGGGCGACATGCTCTACCTCGCGCCCGGCACCGGCCTGCCGGTGCGCGTGCATGGCGCTTTCGTCGCGGATGACGAAGTGCATAAGGTGGTGGACCATCTCAAGCGCATCGGGCCGCCGGATTACATCGAAGGCATTCTTTCCGCGCCGGAAGACGATCTCGAGGCGGCGTTGGGCGGCGAGGGGGGCGACGGCGAAGCCGACCCGCTCTACGACCAGGCTGTCGAAGTGGTGGTCAAGACCCGCCGTCCGTCGATTTCGCTGGTGCAGCGCCACCTGCGCATTGGCTACAACCGCGCGGCGCGCCTGATCGAGCAGATGGAACGTGCGGGCCTGGTGTCGGCGATGGGCAGCAACGGCAATCGCGAGGTGATCGTGCCTGCCAAGGAGAGCGAGTGATGGCGTCGGTTTTCGGGCCGCGAACCGCGGCCGTGTCCTTTGCCGCGAAATCGGCAGGATGTTTCGCGCGGGCTTCGCTTGCGCTGGCCTTGGCCGCCACCGGTGGCATCGCGCTGGCGGCGGACGGGGTTGCCCAACTGCGCCAGTTCGTGTCGGCCACACGCAGCGCCGAGGGCGATTTCGAACAGACCGTCGTTGCGCAGTCCGGCCGTAAGCCGCAGCAGGCTTCGGGCAGCTTCGCCTATGCGCGGCCGGGGCGGTTCCACTGGGAATACGATCGTCCCTACCGCCAGGTGCTGGTCGGCGACGGCAGCAGGCTGTGGACATGGGACCCGGACCTGAATCAGGTCACCGTGCGCTCGATTGGCGATGCCCTGGGCGCGACTCCGGCGGCCATCCTGTTCGGCAGCGGTGCGCTGGAAGACGGCTTCACGCTCGCCGAAGGCGGTAGCGATGGCGGGCTCATCTGGGTGGAAGCGCGCCCCAGGCAGACGGACAGCGGTTTCGAATCCCTGCGCATCGGCTTGCAGGATGGCCAGTTGCACAGCATGGAAATGCGCGACAACTTCGGGCAGACCACCCTGATCCGTTTCACACGCCTGCAGCCGAACCCCCAACTCGCGGCCGACCGCTTCCGCTTTACGCCGCCGGCCGGTGCCGACGTGATCGGCGACGTGAGCGGCAGCGACGCGGCGCCGGGGCGTTGACCGGCTCCCATTCGATGGCCGATCTGTTCGAATCCATCGAGCCGCCGCAGGTGCCGCTGGCCGAGCGCATGCGGCCGAAGTCGCTCGACGAGGTGGCGGGACAGGCGCACCTGCTGGGCGAGGGCAAGCCTCTGCGCCTGGCTTTCGCGTCGCACAAGCTGCATTCGATGATCCTGTGGGGGCCGCCGGGTGTCGGCAAGACTACGCTCGCCCGCCTGATGGCGAAGGGCTTCGACGCCGAGTTCGTCGCGCTTTCCGCGGTGTTTTCCGGCGTCAAGGAGATCCGCGAGGCGATCCAGCAGGCACAGGCGGCCAAGGCGCGCGGCCGGCACACGATCCTGTTCGTGGATGAAGTGCATCGCTTCAACAAGTCGCAGCAGGATGCCTTCCTGCCCTACGTCGAGCAGGGGCTGGTGACCTTCATCGGCGCCACGACCGAGAATCCGTCCTTCGAGGTCAATTCGGCCTTGCTGTCGCGCGCGGCCGTGTACGTGCTCGAATCGCTCGACACCGAGGCCATGGCCGGCCTCTTCGAGCGTGCGTGCGTGCTGGCCTGCCCGGAGCGGGTGTTCGACGACGACGCCCGCGAGCGCATGATCGGTTTTGCCGATGGCGATGCGCGGCGGTTGATGAACCTGATCGAGCAGGTGCAGGTGGCCGCCGAGACGGCGGGGGTGGACCCGGTCAGCGCGGATTTCGTCGATGCCGCGCTGTCGCAGAACCTGCGCCGCTTCGACAAGGGCGGAGAGGCCTTCTACGATCAGATATCGGCCCTGCACAAGGCGGTACGCGGCTCGGACCCCGATGCCTCGCTGTACTGGCTGTGCCGGATGCTCGATGGTGGCGCCGATCCGCTCTACCTGGGGCGGCGCCTGATCCGCATGGCGGTGGAGGACATCGGCCTGGCCGATCCGCGGGCGCTGGAAATCAGCCTGAATGCCTGTGCCACCTACGAGCGCCTCGGCTCGCCCGAGGGAGAACTGGCGCTGGCGCAGGCGACCCTCTTCCTGGCCTGCGCGGCCAAGTCCAATGCGGCCTACAAGGCTTACAACGCCGCGCGCGACTTCGTCAAACGCGATGCTTCACGGCCGGTGCCGATGCATCTGCGCAACGCGCCGACGAAGCTGATGAAGGGGCTGGGCTATGGCAAGGCCTACCGCTACGCCCACGACGAACCCGGCGCCTATGCGGCCGGGGAGAACTATCTGCCGGACGGCATGGCCCGGCCCGGCTGGTATCAGCCCACGCCGCGCGGCATGGAAGGCCGCATCGGTGAAAAACTGGCTCAACTGCGCGCCCTGGACGAGGCGGCGCAAGAAAGCGTCCGCCCGGCCACTGGCCGGGCGGACGGGGGCGCGAAGGCAGGGACGGAGCCGGGCAGCGCCGGCCTCAGTGAGGCAGCGGATGATCGGCCATGAAGCGCGCGCATACCGACCGCGCCCTGGCCGCCTTGGCCTTGTCGCCGCGCTCATCGGCGCGTTCGACGAGCTCGAGCATGAAATTGGTCAATAGCAGTACGCCTTCGGGTGTCTGGACCAGGCCGCAAACCACCTGGGCGGCGGCGGCGTCGGGGATGCCTTCATGCTCGGCTACGAGGGCGACTTCGTCGTCGGTCAGATCGCAGTAGTCGAGGCAGTCTCGAATCGATAGCATGCTGAACTCCTCCATTGATGGTGCCGTCTGTTGCGGCTTGATGATTCTATAAAGGTATCTGACAGGGCCGGAAATGCAAGTTCAATTTACGTTTCGACAAGCTTGCAAGTAATTGATTTTGATAATTGATTTGTGCGCCGCGGCATCGCGGCGGATGCAGGTGGAGCATGCGTCGGGCCGAACTCCGGCCGCCGAGGGCTCCGCCGGCCAAAGGCTTCGATCCTGGCCCGCCCACTCATTAACGACCTCAGGAAAACCCGATGCTCGATATTCAGCTTCTGCGTAACCAGATCGACGTTGCCGCCAGCCGGCTGGCCAGCCGCGGCATGCAACTGGACAATGCCGCCTTCCTGGCGCTCGAGGAAGAGCGCAAGCAGCTTCAGACCCGGACCCAGGAACTGCAGGCGCGCCGCAATGCCCTGTCGAAGCAGATCGGCATGCTCAAGGGCAAGGGCGAGGACGTCGCGCCGGTCATGGCCGAGGTGGCCCAGCTCGGCGACGAATTGAAGGCCTGCGAGCAAGCCTTGCCCGGGCTGCTCGAACGCATCAACGACTTCGTTGCCCGCCTGCCCAACCTGCCGCACGAGAGCGTGCCGGTGGGCGAGGACGAAAGCGGCAACGTCGAGGTCCGCCGTTGGGGCGCCCCGGCGGCATTCGATTTCGACGTGCGCGACCACGTCGATCTCGGTGCGCCGCTGGGGCTGGATTTCGAGACCGGCGCCAAGCTGTCGGGCTCGCGCTTCGCCTTCCTGCGCGGTCCGGTGGCACGCCTGCACCGGGCTCTCGCGCAGTTCATGCTTGACACCCACACCCGCGAGCATGGCTATACCGAGTGCTACACGCCTTACATCGTCAACCGCGAGGCGCTGTTCGGTACCGGACAACTGCCCAAGTTCAAGGAAGACCTGTTCTGGGTGCTGCGTGGCGGTGACGAAGAAGGCCTGGAGCAATTCCTGATCCCGACCGCCGAGATCACCCTGACCAATAGTGTGCGCGAGGACGTGCTGGCGCTCGATGCGCTGCCGATCCGCATGACGGCGCACAGTCCCTGCTTCCGCTCGGAGGCGGGCAGCGGCGGGCGCGACGTGCGCGGCATGATCCGCCAGCATCAGTTCGACAAGGTGGAAATGGTGCAGGTGGTCGAGCCGTCGACCAGCTACGATGCGCTCGAACAGATGGTCGGCCATGCCGAAGCCATCCTGCAGAAGCTGGGGTTGCCGTACCGCGTGATCACGCTGTGCACCGGCGACATGGGTTTTTCTGCGACCAAGACCTACGATCTGGAAGTCTGGCTGCCGGCGCAGAACACCTACCGCGAGATTTCGAGCTGCTCGAACTGCGAGGCTTTCCAGGCCCGCCGCATGCAGGCGCGCTTCAAGAACGCGCAGGGCAAGAACGAACTGGTGCATACGCTCAACGGTTCGGGCCTGGCCGTCGGCCGCACCCTGGTCGCCGTGCTGGAAAACTACCAGCAGGCCGATGGTTCCATCGCGATTCCCAAGGCCCTGGTGCCCTACATGGGCGGCGTCGAGCGGCTCGAACCCGCGCTTTGACGCATCGTCAGTCGGCCTGGCCCAGCCGCAGGCGGGGCAGCGCCGGCTCGTAGGGCGGCTCCAGACGCACCAGAATGTCGTGGTAGTTGCGCACGTTCTCGGTCATCACGACGGCCTCGCCGCCGCGGGCGGGGCCCGACTTGAGCCGCTGCGCATAGTCGGGCCGCGACAGCAGCGGCAGTACCGATTTCATTTCCCACCAGGCGCGGTCGTCCTTGCCCAGCCGGCGGGCGATCGCGCGTGCGCCGTTCATGTGGCCCATGCCCAGGTTGTAGGCGGCGGTCGCCATCCAGGTTCGATCCGGTTCCGAGATCTCGTCGGGCAGTTGTTCCTTCAGCATCTCGAGATAGCGGGCGCCGCCCAGGATGCTCTGGCGCGGGTCCAGGCGATTGTCCACACCCAGGCGGTCGGCGGTGTCCCCCGTCAGCATCATCATGCCGCGCACGCCGGTGAAGGAGGTGGCCTGCGGGTCCCAGTGGGACTCCTGGTAGGCAACTGCGGCGATATAGCGCCAGTCGACGCCGGTCCGGGCTTCGGCTTCTTGGAAAAAATCCCGGTAGCGCGGCAGGCGCTCGCGGATGCGGGCGAGGAAGGTGGCGATGTCGGCATCGTCGAGGCGCCGGACGTAGTCGAAGTAGCGATCGGCCAGGCGCGCGAGACGGCCGTTGGCGCCAATGCCGTCGATGAAGGCGTCGACCCCGTCGGCAAGGGCGGGCTGGTCGGCAGGAAGCGCCCAGGCAATGCCGGAGCGGCCCGGTAGTTCATGCACGATTTCCAGTTCGGGATGGAGGCGGGCGGCGAAAGCGTAGTGCAGGCGGTCGGTGGCGACGAGATCGAGCGTGCCGCCGGCAAGATCGGCAAGCAGTTTTTCCTCGCCCGCCCTGATCGGGAAATGCACGTTCACGCCCGGAAGGCGCTTGCGGATCTCCATGATCTTCTCCGCCGCCAAGGTTCCACGGCGCACCGATACCGTCCGCCCCGCGAGATCCTTCTCGGTGTTCGTCATCCGCCCGTCGCTGCGGCCGACGATGACGTATTCCACCTCGCGCAGCGGTTTCGACCACGTCAAGGGCAGCCGCTCGTTCTTCCCCAGGCTGGCCGCCGCCATGTGCGCCTGGCCATTGACGACCGCATCCAGCGCGCGGGTGGCGTCGGGATACGGAACGAAAGTGACCGTCACACCCAGCGTTTCGCCAAGCGCCAGCAACAAATCATGCTCGAAGCCGCTGGCCCGGCCATCCTCGTCGATGCGGTAGGAGATGGCGTCGTGGCGGGTGGCGACGCGCAACTCGCCCAGACTGCGGTAGTCCGCGATGCGCGGCGTGTCGGCTGGCCCGCAGGCTGTCAGCAGCAGGCCCAGCAAGGCTGTGGAGAGCCATTTGGCGAGCATGCTCGGCATGGATGGGAGTGGAAGCGTGAAGCGATCCGTGGTGAATGAGATGCGCATGTCGGTTCATCGCGCCACGGCGCTGCTTGATCTCTGCCGCGCTCCGGATAGTATCCGGTGAGCCAGCGCTTCGTAGTCACCGTCGAAATGGTGGCCTCCGGTTGTGCGCACGATCTCCGCGCCCGCGCTCAATCGTGTGCAGGCAGCTGTTTCGTCTTCCGTGCCGTAGAAGCATTGCAGGAGGCCGGGGGCGATGCGGGCAGCTTCCGGCAGGGTGGGTGCGGCGTCTGCATGCGGGCGTCCGAGCCAGCCCGAGACGCTGACCTCGAAAGCCGCGCTATCGGCAAAACCGAGCAGCGAGATTTGTGCAACGCGCGCTTTTGCGTGTGCGGGAAGGCGGTTGTAGATCGCGGGGAGAACGTCGGCGCCGAAGGAGTAACCGATCAGCACGATGTGCTGCGCCTGCCATTTACGGCCATAGGCGTCGATGATGCGAGCCAGGTCATGCGCGGCCTGTTCCGGAGCGCGCCGCGTCCAGAAGTAGCGCAACACGTCCACGCCGACCACTGGCAGACCCTCGCGCTGCAGCAGCGCGGCGACATCCTTGTCGAGATCCCGCCAGCCGCCGTCGCCCGAATACAGGATGGCGAGTGTTCCATCGGGTTGTCTTGCCGGCAGCTCGATCAGGGGCAGGTCGGCAAGCACGTCCTCCTCGGCTGGGTGTCGCCTGTCCCTCAACTTCGATAGCAGCGTGTCCATGGAGGCCTGGCCGCTGTCGGCGATTTCGAGACCCTCGCGGGTGCGGAGCCCCGCAACGTAGTCCCGGGTGGCCTGGCTGGCCTCGCCGGTGGTGAGGACCACGGTACTGAAGGGCTGGGGAGATGGCGGCTGCGGAGGGGCCTCGCCGGCCTTCTGGCCGTCCATGCCGCACAGTGCCTTGCCGGTAGGCAGGGTGGGCAGCGGGTCGATGGCAACGACGCGGGAAATCGTCGCCGCAGCCGCCTGGCGCGCGATGCCAAGCGCCAGGCTTCCTCCGGCGCCAATCCCTGCAAGCACCGGGAAATGGTAAGCGTCGGCGTTTGCCTGGCGCTGTATCCGATGGCTGATGGCTTCGATTTCGCCGATCAGGATCACGCAATCCTCGCGGCGTGCCGCCATGCGTACCAGCGTGCCTGGCAGGTCGATGCCGATCACTGCGATTCCTTGCTTGGAGAGGGTGCCGGCGGCGGAGCGCTCCGTGCTGCCCCAGCCTTCGGCGCCCGAGAACCAGACCACTGCAGCGGTGGGCGGCGCCGCTGGCAGGATGATCTCCGGCTCTCCTATCGTCGGGCCGTTCTCGGCCGCATGAGTGTTCGTGCAGGCGGAGGACAGCGCGCCGCACAGGATCGTACAGGCCGCCAGCCAGTGTTTCAGCTTCATTTCCCGATCACTCCTTTCAGGCCGCCGCTGATGAGCACGGTGATGTCGGCCAGCGCCAGCATCGGATTGATGCCGCCGGCCACTGCCAGGTAGCGCGCTTGCCAGTCCGGCTGAAACTTGGCCTTGAAGGCCCGCAGGCCGCTGAAGTTGTAGAAGCGTTCGCCATGCTCGAACACCGCTCGCCCGACGCGGTGCCAGATGGGTGCCGCGGTGCTTGGGGACAGTCCCGACAAGGGCGCCATGCCGAGTGAAAAGCACTTGTAGCCCGTGTCCTGGAAGTACATCAGAAGGCGCAGGAGCAGGACTTCCATGGTGCCGTTTGGCGCATCGGGTGCGAAGCGCATCAGGTCGATGCTGGCTTCTTCCTTCAGGCCGGTGAGCAACAAGCTGGCGAAAGCGATGATCCGGCCTTCCCGGCGCAGGACCGCAACCGGCTGCCGACGAACATAGGCCGGGTCGAATGCGCCCAGCGAGAAGCGTTTCTCGCGTACCTTGTGATGTGCCATCCAGGCGTCGGAGACGGCGGCGAGTTCGTCCATGCAGTCCGACAGCGCATCCGGTGCCACGATCTCGAACCGCAGGCTCTCCCGCTCGGCGCGGTTCAGCGCCTGGCGCAGATTGGCCCGCTTGCCGCCCTTGAGGTCGAAGGACGGCAGATGAACACGCGCTTCCTCGCCGAGCTTGAAGGCCATCAGGCCCGCATCTGCATAGAGGCCGAGCGATTCCGGGGCGACCTGGTAGAACACGGCCCGTCCCCCGGCATGCCGGGCCATCTCGGCAAAGCGCCAGACCAGTTCGGGCCAGCATTCGCGCGGACCGATGGGGTCGGACAAGGCAACCCAGGAGCGTCCCTGGCGGCCGTACATGATGAAGGCGCGCCCGTCGGCAGAGAACAGCAGGTACTTGTCTCCCATGGCCACCAGCCCGGCGTCCGCCCGTGCTTGGGCGGATGCGATTCTCAAGGCATGTTCGAGCTCATTGCCGTCCGGTAGTGCCGACGGGGTGTTCACCGGCCGTATCAGCGACCACCAAGCGACGAAACCCGCCACCAGCACGATGCCGACGAGGGCGCGCAGGCTGCGGGGTGCTTCGCTGGAGAACTCGAACTGCCACCACAGCGCATGGGTGTAGTTCACATCCTTGTACATGAACAGCAGCAATGCGGCCGCCGTCACGAGCAGGACGGCCATGGCTGCCAGCCAGCCCGGCGTCATGGCTTGATGCAGCAAGGAAGCATGCCGCGAAAAGGCCCGCCGCGAAGCCAGCAGGGCCAGGAACAAGGTCGCCAGCAGCAGGACCTCTCCTATGGCCAGGGCCTTGAACAGGGCCAGCACGGCGGATATCGGCACGATGATGACGGCGAGCCACCAGGCGCCGTCCAGGCGGTAGACCAGTCCGCGCGCGACGACCAGCAAGGCCATACCGAGGACGCTGCCAAGGAAGTGTGCGCTTTCCAGCACGGGCAGGGGGATCTTGGCGCCGAGCGCTTCGAGCGCATGGCTGCCGGCGGGAGTGACTCCGGAAAAGACGAGTAGGGCGCCGAGCACCAGGGTGAACCCGCCGATCATGGGCGGCGCCAGACGGTGCCCGCTTTTCAGCAGTGCATCCATCAACGGTGTTCTTGCCGCTTTGCGCAGCTCCAGCCCGGTGATCAGGAGCACGGCCAGCACCAGCGGCACGAGGTGGTAGATCACGCGGTACAGGACCAGGGCGGCGAGAATCCTGTCGATCGGAAGATGGCTGCTCAAGGTGGACACGATCACCGTTTCGAACACCCCCAGGCCCGCCGGTACGTGGCTGATCACGCCCAAGCCCACGGCGACGGCATAGATGGCGATGAAGGCCGGCAGGGCGATGCTGTCCGGTGGCAGCAGTATCCACAGTACGCTGGCCGATGCGCCGATATCGACGAGGGTGGCGACGAACTGATGCAGCATGCGGCGCCCCGAGGGCAACCGCAGGGTGAGGCGGAACATGCGAAAGGTCCGTCCCCGTCCGGCGGTGATGCAAAGCCCTGCCAGGAATGCGAGCACGCCAGCGCCCAGTATCTGGAGCGTCAAGGCCGGGAGCGGCAGCATGCTCAACTCGCCGGCGGCGATGAGCAGGCCGAGGGCAGTCGTGCCGGCAAGCCCGAGGCCGAAGGCGACGGTGACGAATGCGACCACACGGGCGACCTGGTCCGGTTCCAGGCCATAAGGCGTGTAGAAGCGGTAGCGGATGGCGCCCGCGGTCAGGGGGCCGAAACCTACCGTGTTACCGACGGCGTAGGCGCAAAACGATGTCAGTGCGACGGCGCCGCGCGGTACTTTCCGGCCGATGAAATCCAGCGCGCCCAGATCGTAGACCACCAAAGCGGCGAAGCTGAGGCCTGCGCACGCCAGGGCGATTGCCAGCGCACCTGCCGGCGTTGCCGCCAGTGCGGCTTCCACGTCGGCGTAGGAAACCTCGCTCGCGAGATGGCTGATTGCCGTCCAAGCAAGGATGAGAATGGCGACGGCCAGGGCGGGAATCGCCACTGGGCGTAAACGTTGAACCCAGTCGGTGAGGCGGCCGGCCTGGGTATGGGGTTTGTCGACCTTCAAGATCACCTCGCTCCGGGGAGCGAAAACCGATGGGGTGCCATACAGGCAGCGTCTGTGAGCGCGCTGGGGGAGCAATATAGCCGAGTTCGGTCCGGCATGGCTCGGCAAGATGTCGCTTTGCCCCGGTGTCGCCTCAGCGTGGGAGCTGAGGAGGGCGAGCGCTCATTGCACGTCGCGCAGCCACTGTGCTTCCCAGGCGTCGAGTTCGGGCAGGCAATGTGACAGCCGGCGCTGGAGTTCCGCTTCCAGGGCTTCGAGGTGCACGCGTAGTCCGTCGTCTGCCTGCGTCATCATCAGGGGTACGAAATCGATCACCAGCTTGCCGGCAGCACGGCCAGGGCGTGCGGGAAAGCCCTCGCCCTCGAGGATTACCCGGCGTGAGGAGGCGCTGCCGGCATCGAGCGTCAGGTCGCGGCAGCCGCCAGGATGCGGGATTCGCACCGTTCCACCGATCAACAGACGCAGCGCGCTGATCGGGCGCTGCATCAGCAGGTCGCGCCCGCTGCGTGTATACAAGGGATGCGGAATCAGGCGGATGCGGAGGTGGAGGTCTCCCGGCCGGTCGGCGTATTCCGGGTGGGGCTCGCCTTCGCCGGCCAGGCGCAGACTGTCGCCATTGCTGAGGCCGGCCGGCAGGCTTACCGCCAGCCAGCGTTCCTGCGTCTGCCGGCCGCTGCCTTCACAGGCCCGGCACGGTTCGGTGTTGCGGTAGCCTCGACCCTCGCAGGCCGTACAGCGTTGCAGACCCTTGTTGCTGCGAATCCGCCCCGAGCCGCGGCAGGGTTCGCACAACCGGGTAACGGCCAGCCGCGTCTCGCCGGTGCCTGTGCAATGCGTACAGGCGGCCGGCTGATGCAGGCAGATCTGTTTCGAGCCGCCACGGAACGCTTCTTCGAAGCTCAGATCGAGCTCCATGAAGCGGTCTGCTCCGCGCGGTCCTGCATCGTCTCCGGGAGGCGGGGGTCCATCGTGAGCGGATGCCGGGCCGTCCGCGTGTCCATCTTCTTGCATGGTCTCCGCCGTCGTGCCTGCGTCCGGGGACGCGCATGCAGTGAGCAGGCGGTCGTGCGCCTGGCGCAGCGCCCTGAAGTGCTCGGCCGCGGCGGGGGCCGGGTTGCGGTCGGGATGCCAGTGCATTGCCAGCCGGCGGAATGCGCGCTTGATGTCGGCCGGGGTGACGCCCGGCGCCAGACCGAGCAGTTCGTAGGCTTTGCGCATGGTTGGCATTCGTCGGCAGGTGAGGGCGCGGGAAGAGGGCCAAGACGCAAAAGGCCCAGTCCGGAGACTGGGCCTTTTGCGTGGATCTGGCGCGCCCGGAAGGATTCGAACCTCCTACCCCCTGGTTCGTAGCCAGGTACTCTATCCAGATGAGCTACGGGCGCAATCTCGAAACGTTTATGGCCCGTCATCGAAAGGCCGGAAATCTGGCGCGCCCGGAAGGATTCGAACCTCCTACCCCCTGGTTCGTAGCCAGGTACTCTATCCAGATGAGCTACGGGCGCTTTTTTACTGCACTGCGAAGGAGCGGGATTATAACTGCTATCCACACTTCTTCAACTGCTTTCTTGGCGGAGAGGGTGGGATTCGAACCCACGGTAGGCTTGCACCTACGCCTGATTTCGAGTCAGGTACATTCGACCACTCTGCCACCTCTCCGCTCGAAGGTCGGCATTATAGGGCGTTTTCCGGACAAGTAAACGCCATGGCCGAATTTTTTAGGCGGTCGCGGCCTTGGGGGACATCTCTTCCCAGGCGCGGACGGCTTCCGCTGCGTACATCAGCGCCGGCCCGCCGCCCATGTAGGTACACACCGCCAGGGTTTCCATCATTTGCTCGCGGGTGGCGCCGAGGCGGAGCAGCGCCTTGACGTGGAAGCCGACGCAGGCGTCGCAGCGCTGAGTGACGGCGATCGCAAGGGCGATGAGTTCCTTCTGCAGTTCGCCCAGTGCCCCGTCCTGCAGCGCGCCTTTGGCCATCGCATTGAAGCCCTGCATCGTTTCCGGCGCTTCCTTGCGCAAGGTGGCGAGCGCCTTGGAGACGTCGGTGGTGATCTGGACGAAGGACTTGGACATTGCAGCAGCTCCGTGTTTAAGAATTTAAGAGAATTCTAATGTTAATACGAAATCGATGATTCCTGCTATTGCCATCCTCGAAGAGCGTGCGCTGCAGCCGCTCCGCCGGTGAACGGAAACGGCGGCCGCACAAAGTGCAGGCCGCCGCTTGACTGGAACGGAGAGGGGGCTCAGCCTGAACGCTTGTCGCACTCGATCAGCGCGTAAGCCGAGTGGTTGTGGATCGACTCGAAATTCTCTGATTCGACCACGTAGGCGTCGACCCGCGCTTCGGCATTGAGCAGGCTGGCCACGTCGCGCACCAGGTCTTCGACGAACTTGGGGTTGTCGTAGGCACGCTCGGTGACCCATTTCTCGTCTGGGCGCTTGAGCAGGCCGAAGATTTCACACGAGGCCTGGCTTTCGACCAGTTGCACCATGTCCTCGATCCACAGGTGGTCGTTGAGCACGGCGGTGACGGTGATGTGCGAGCGCTGGTTGTGCGCGCCATAGTCCGAGATTTTCTTCGAGCAGGGGCACAGGCTGGTGACCGGCACCACGATCTTCATCGTGAATTCGTAGCGGCCGCCTTCGCGGATTTCGCCGACGAAGCTCACTTCATAGTCGAGCAGGCTGTTCACGCACGACACGGGCGCAGCCTTGTTGATGAAGTACGGGAAGCTCATCTCGACGTGGCCGGTTTCCGCTTCGAGGCGCTCGACCATCATGCGCAGCATCGGCTCGAAGGATTCGACCGAGATGTCGCGCTCGTTCGAGTTCAGGATTTCGATGAAACGCGACATGTGGGTGCCCTTGAAGTTGTGGGGCAGCCCGACGTACATGTTGAAGCTCGCGACGGTATGCTGGATACCGCCCGCCTTGTCGCTGACCTTGACGGGATGGCGGATCGACTTGATGCCGACCTTGTTGATCGCGATCTGCCGGGTGTCCGCGCTGCTCTGGACGTCCGGCATGAAAGCGTCGATGGGGGTGTTCATGAGCGACTCTCAGGAAAGGCTGCGGAACGGAGGCCGTTCGCATGTGACATGCAACCCAGTTGCAACAGGCCTGCCATCTTAGCTTTCCCGACAAAAATGCTCAACTATCGGCCTGATCGATTGCCTTGATGCTGGCGAGGATGCCTGCCTCGTCCAGGCCAACGGAGGCCAGCAGCTTGGCCTGGTCGCCGTGGTCGATGAAGCGGTCGGGCAGGCCGAGGCGCAGCATGCGAGGGCGGCGCGGCTGCGTGTCGATGAAACGCGCAACCTCGGCGCCGGCGCCGCCGATGACGGCGTTCTCCTCGATCGTCACCAGCAGTTCGTGGCTCGTGGCGAGTTCTGCCAGCAGCGTTTCGTCGATGGGTTTGATGAAGCGCATGTTGACCACGGTGGCGTCGAGTGTGTCGCCAACGCGTCGGACGACATCGACCATGCTGCCATAGGCGAGCAGGGCGATGCGCCTGCCCTGGCGGCGTATTTCGGCCTTGCCGATGGGCAGTGCGCTCATGGGCGCGCCGGACAACACCGCGCCGCTGCCGCTGCCGCGCGGATAGCGCACGGCGGTGGGGCCGGGGTATTGCGTGGCGGTGTAGAGCATCTGGCGGCATTCGTTCTCGTCCGCCGGGGCCATGACCACCATGTTGGGGATGCAGGCGAGGTAGGAGAGGTCGTAGGCGCCATGGTGGGTCGCGCCATCGGCGCCGACCAGGCCGCCGCGGTCGATCGCGAACACGACCTGCAGGTTCTGCAGCGCGACATCGTGGATCAGTTGGTCGTAGGCACGCTGCAGGAAGGTGGAGTAGATCGCCACGACCGGCACCAAACCTTCACAGGCCAAGCCGGCGGCAAAGGTCACGGCGTGCTGTTCGGCGATGCCGACGTCGAAGTAGCGTTCGGGGTACTCCTGTGCGAAGCGCACTAGGCCCGAGCCTTCGCGCATTGCCGGGGTGATGCCGACGATGCGCGGATCGGCCGCGGCCATGTCGCACAGCCAGTCGCCGAACACCTGGGTGTAGGTCGGCTTGCCGCCGCCCTTGTTGGCCTGGATGCCCGCGGTGTGGTCGAACTTCGAGACCCCGTGATACAGGATGGGGTCGGCTTCGGCGAGCTTGTAACCCTGGCCCTTCTTCGTGATCACGTGCAGGAACTGCGGGCCCTTGAGCTTCTTCAGGTTCTGCAGCGTGGGGATCAGCGCATCCAGATCATGGCCGTCGATCGGGCCGTAGTAATGGAAGCCGAATTCCTCGAACAGGGTGCCGGGGCTGATCATCCCCTTCGCGTATTCCTCGACCTTGCGCGCGAGTTCGGCGACCGGCGGTGCCATGCCCAGCACCTTCTCGCCGACGCGGCGGGCGGTGTTGTAGGTCGAACCCGACAGCATGCGGGCGAGGATCTTGGTCAGCGCGCCGACCGGCGGCGAGATCGACATTTCGTTGTCGTTGAGGATCACCAGCAGGTTGATGTCCTCGATGTCGCCGGCGTTGTTGAGGGCCTCGAAAGCCATGCCGGCCGACATCGCGCCGTCGCCGATCACGGCGATGGAGTGGCGGCTTTCCTTTCTGTTGCGGGCGGCGACGGCCATGCCCAGCGCGGCCGAGATCGAGGTCGATGAATGCGCGGTGCCGAAGGTGTCGTATTCGCTTTCGCAGCGCCGCGGGAAGCCGGAAATCCCGCCCCAGAGGCGCAGGCCCGCCATGGCTTCGCGGCGGCCGGTCAGCACTTTATGGCCGTAGGTCTGGTGGCCGACGTCCCACACGATGCGGTCGTGGGGGGTATTGAATACGCTGTGCAGGGCAATGGTCAGCTCGACGGTGCCGAGGTTCGACGACAGGTGGCCGCCTGTCCTGGAGACGGATTCGATCAGGAAGGCGCGCAGTTCGTCGGCAACGATGCCCAGTTCGCGGCGGTCGAGCGCGCGCAGGTCGGCGGGAGTGCTGATGCGTTCCAGGGTCGGGTAGGACATGTGCGGTCCGGTGCTGAGTCGTTATTGTCGTGGGCGTCGAGTCGTGCGGGCGCGGGCCTAGAAAGCGCGATGCACGATGTAGTCGGCCAGGGATTCGAGGCGTCCGGCTGCGGTGCCGAAGGGCGATAGTGTCGCACGAGCGTCAGCCAGCATCTCGTCGGCGAGGCGTCTGGCCTCGTTCAATCCGAGCAGGCTGACGTAGGTCGGCTTGTCGTTGTCGGCATCCTTGCCCGCGGTCTTGCCCAGCGTGGCGGTGTCAGCCTCGGCGTCGAGGATGTCATCCACGACCTGGAACATCAGTCCGACCACCTTGGCATAGTGGTCCAGACGCTGCAGTTCGCCCGCATCCAGCGAGCGCCCGGCGCGCGCGCCAAGCAGGATGGAAGCGCGGATGAGGGCGCCGGTCTTGTGGATGTGCATGAACTCCAGCTCTTCGCGGCTCAACTGCACGCCGACCGAGGCGAGGTCGATGGCCTGGCCGCCGGCCATGCCGCGCGAGCCCGAAGCACAGGCGAGCATGCCGACCATCTTCAATTGGGTGGCGGCATCGTCGGCCGCCGGCGCGTCCGTCAGCGCCTGGAAGGCCAGGGTCTGCAGGGCGTCGCCGACCAGCAGGGCGGTGGGCTGATCGTATTCGACATGGACGGTGGGCTTGCCACGGCGCAGCACGTCGTCATCCATGCACGGCATGTCGTCATGGACCAGCGAATAGGCGTGGATCAGCTCGACGGCGCAGGACACGCGGTCCACGCGTTCGGCCGGGGCGCCGCTCAGTTCCCCCGCGGCGTGTGCCAACAGCGGGCGCACGCGCTTGCCGCCGCCCAGCACCGCGTAGCGCATCGCTTGGTGCAGGCGCTGCGGGGCGCGTCCTGGGTCCGGCAGGAGGGCTTCGAGCGCACTTTCGGTGCGCTGCTGGATTTGCCCCATCCAGTCCTTGAACGATGGCCTGTTGCTCATTGCGCCTTTCCTCCATCGGCAAAGTCGACGAGCTCCTCGCCTTCCAGGACCTTCACGCGTTGTTCGGCGTCGGCCAGTGTTCCCTGGCAGTAGCGAAGCAGGCCGACACCGCGCTGATAGCGTGCGAGCGCGTCCTCGAGCGGGAGCGTGCCGGATTCCATTTCCTGCACGATGGCTTCCAGCTCGGAAACGGCGGCTTCGAAGGATTTGGGGGCGGTCGCCGACTTTGGCATGGATGAATATTCGCGCGGCAAAAACGGGAAAATAACCGATCGCAGGTCTGGCGGTCAAACAGAGGCTGGCTTACACTAACCCGTTTATTTTTCCGGATTTCTTGTCCGCAAGGGAGGTTCGGGGATGACCGACATCGCTTCCAAGGCTCAACTGGCCCAGGCCGTTTCGCAACTGCCTGTATCGTGGTACTTCGACGAAAAGATTTTCGAACTGGAGAAGAAACTCCTCTTCGATGCCGGCCCGGGGTACGTCGGCCACGAGCTGATGGTGCCCGAAGTCGGCAACTACCGCTCCCTCGAATGGCTCGACCATTCCAAGCTCCTGTTCCGCACCGGCGCCGGCATCCACCAGATGTCCAACGTCTGTCGCCATCGTCAGGCAATCATGTTGCAGGGCAGTGGCAGCACCGAGCACGTCGTGTGCCCGGTACACCGCTGGACCTACAACCAGCAGGGCGAACTGATCGGCGCGCCGCATTTCGCCGAAAAACCCTGTCTCGGGCTCAGGCGCGATGCACTGGAAAACTGGCACGGCCTGCTGTTCAAGGGGCCGCGCTCGGCCAATGCCGATCTTGCCGGCATGAAGGTCGCCCCGGCCCTGGACTTCTCCGGCTACAAGCTCGATCGCGTCGAGATGCATCAGTGCAACTACAACTGGAAGACCTTCATCGAGGTCTATCTCGAGGACTACCACGTCGTGCCCTTCCATCCGGGGCTGGGCAGCTTCGTCACCTGTGACGACCTCTCCTGGCAGTTCGGCGACTGGTATTCGGTGCAGCAGGTCGGCATCACCTCGCTCGCCAAGCCGGGCTCGTCCGCCTATGCCAAGTGGCACAAGGCGGTGCTCGACTACTATGGCGAGAAAAAACCCGAGCACGGCGCCATCTGGCTTACCTACTACCCCAACATCATGGTGGAGTGGTATCCGCACGTGCTGGTCGTCAGCACCCTGATCCCGACCGATGTGAACCGCACGACCAATGTCGTCGAGTTCTACTACCCGGAAGACATCGTCGAGTTCGAACGCGAATTCGTCGAAGCCGAACAGGCCGCCTACATGGAAACCGCCATCGAGGACGACGACATCGCCGAACGCATGGACCGCGGCCGCCTTGCGCTGATGAAGGAAGGGCGCAACGAAGTCGGCCCCTACCAGTCGCCGTACGAGGACGGCATGCAGCACTTCCACGAGTTCTACCGCCGGATCATGGAGCCGCAGCTCTGAACCCCCTTGGCGCGGCGCCAGCCTGGCCGAACTGTACGCCACCGACCGCATCGTCCCGGTGGTCGTCTTCGCGGAGGGCGGCGATGGGCGGGTGGAGCAGGCCGGAAATCGCCTGCCAGGTGTTGTTGTGGCGCGGGTCCGCATCCAGCCAGGCTTCGAAGGCGCTGCGCTCTTCGGCGGTGGCACTGCCGGAGTCGAGCCGCACCAGCCAGTCGATGGCGCGTTCGGCGATGGGGTCGAGCCGTCGGGCAGGCGTGTTCACCAGGCCCTCCCGTTGCCGCGCGACAGCCTCTCCGGAGGCGCGTCGCCCATGAGGCGCCGGCCGCCGAGCCCGGACACCTGGACACGGATCGCGTGGTGTCCGGGTCGACAGGTATCATCCCGCCCATGTCCCGCCTGATCCTCCTCAACAAGCCCTATGGCGTGCTGTGCCAGTTTACTGCCGAGTCCGGGCACGCGACCTTGAAGGATTGCATGCCCGTGCCTGGCGTCTATGCCGCGGGCCGGCTCGATGCGGACAGCGAGGGCCTGTTGCTGCTGACCGATGACGGGGCCTTGCAGCATCACATCGCCGATCCGCGCCACAAGCTGCCCAAGACCTATCTGGTGCAGGTCGAGGGCGAAGCGGACGACGCGGCGCTGGCGCCGCTGCGCGCCGGGCTGGATTTGGGCGACTTCCGCACGCAGCCCTGTGATGCACGCCGGGTGGCGGAGCCGGAATGGCTGTGGCCGCGCGATCCGCCGGTGCGGTTTCGCAAGACGGTGCCCACGTCGTGGCTGGAGATCGTGCTGCGCGAGGGCAAAAACCGGCAGGTGCGGCGCATGACGGCCAGGATCGGCTTTCCGACCCTGCGCCTGGTTCGCATCGCGATCGGGCCGTGGGGGCTCGAAGGTCTGCTGCCGGGGCAGTGGCGCGACGCGCCTCCGCCGGAGCTGCCGGCATCGGCGGCCCGCCAGGCGGCACGGGTGCCGGGCGGCAAGCCGCCTGCGCGGGGCCTCCCGAGGGCGTCGGCGCAGGG
>NZ_AMXE01000007.1 GCF_000310205.1 Thauera linaloolentis 47Lol = DSM 12138
GCTTCTATATGCCGATCACGCGGTGGCTCCATTGTGCCGATCATCAACTGGCTCCAATGTGCCGGTCGGTGACATGAGGTGAAGGCCAAGCGGAAGGCGATGCGGCTGAAGCAATTCGAGTTCTGGGGCGCACTGGGGGTCACGCAGTCCGGCGGCAGCCGGTACGAGAGCGGCCGAGAGATCCCGGAGCCTGTTCAGATCCTGCTGAACTTGGCGCTGGGCGGCGATATGCAGTCGGCCGAGCTGTTCGGCCAACTGCGGAAGATCGAGGCCAGGGAGCGGGAGGTGGTGGCCGCGAAGAAGGCTAAGCCGAAGGTGCCGCTAGGATTCGGGATGCTGCCATGACGTGATCCGCGCGCACCGCCGAGCGCCCATGCTACCCCTGTAGGGCGATGTAAATGCTGGCTCGCCGCCGACAATGCGCAGGCGGGCCTGGAAAGGCATCAGAAAGTCGAAGGCCCCGTACCGCTACCAACGGTCGGGGCCTTCTCGTTTCAACCATCTGGAGGCATCAGAAGGAAGAACTTGGCATGAATTTTAGACCAATCGTGAGCGCACTGGAGTGGAGGACGCGATGAACGTTACTGGACAACTGAACGAGCGCGAGGCGCTTGAACTTGCGCGCCATGAACTGACGACCTTGCACGGCTTGATTGCCGCTGACGGCGCTGCGCCGAATGAGACGTGGAGCATCGACACAAGCGCCGCCGTTCAAGCGATTGATGCCGTGCTCAGCGAAGCTTCGCCAAGAAAGGAGCAGGGAATGGAAATGATCGAAGCAGTGAAGAGAGCGGCACGAAGCACTCACTGGAGCGAATGCGCTTTGCATAACGAGCCGGCCATGACGGCCGGTCCGTGCGACTGCGGCGCGGCTAGAGCTGGGCAAGGATTTTGGACATCCCTGAGTCACCTTGCTTATATCCGGGTCGCGCACTGGCGAATGTGGCTCCGCTCTTGGTCAGGCCGTGTATGCCGCTGACCAGGAACATCTTCCACCCAAGGGTTCCCGTGGAACTTCTGCCCCCGGTTTGGTATGCACGCACCGCCTTATGTCCGGCGGTGGTGATCCCATAGGTGTGCGGCTCAACCGTTCGTGGAAATCCATCGTAGGTGAAGGTAAGCACTTCTCGATTGGTGATGGCGTCGATGATGGTTTGGCTCATGGCGATCCTCCCTTTAAATGCATCGCAAGTGATGCACCTGGAATCTATGTCTATCGCATCGGTTGCGAAACTGGAGAAATCGCCAGTGCTGTATGGAAAAACAGGTAGGAGTAGGTGATGGCTGAGATCGATTGGGAAACGGGCGAAATTGGCTCGCCAGTATCATCAGGGTCAAATGATGTCGACTGGGAGCGTGGCGATATCAAGCCGTTGGATTACACGCCCCCCAAGCAGAACACATCTCTTTTCAGCGACATCGGCACAGACCTGAAGCGCGGCGCCCAGCAACTGCCCGGTGCGCTGACAGGGCTCGCTGACATTCCCGTAGCCGCGCTGACGGGCGAGCGCCACGCCAGCAGGGCCGCCGATGCGTTGGGCGAGATGACCGGTTTCCAGCCCGGCAAGTGGGCCGAGGAAGCGCGTTCGGAATACAGCCCGCAGCGCCAAGCGGCAGACGCCGAGATCGACAAGGCCTGGGAAGAGGGCTCTGCTACGGACGTGGCCGGCGCGTACCTGCGCAATCCTGGAAAAGTCCTGGGGTTGGCGGCTGAGTCCGTGCCGTCGATGCTGGCGGGCGGCCTTGCCGGGCGTGCCGCGCTTGGGGCGGGGCGCGCGGCTGGCGCAATCGCGGCGCCAGCCACAGCAGCCCAGGCTGCGCGGCAGGCGGTAATCGCCGGTGCCGGCGGCGAAGGCGCGGTGATTGCGGGCCAGACGATGGACCAGATCAGCGACGACGTGGATGCGAGAACCGCAGCCGCCGCGGCGGCAGGCGCGGGCGCAGTGGGCGCAGGTCTGGGCTATGCCGGCGGTCGCCTGGCGCAACGCATGGGCGTGGTTGATCCTGAAAGCGTCATCGCTGGTGGAGCCGCTGGAGCAGTGACGGATCGCCCCCCGGTCGGGCTGGTGCGCCGCATGCTGGGTGGCGCGATGTCCGAGGGCGCGTTCGAGGAGCTGCCGCAGTCCGTCCAGGAGCAGATGTGGCAGAACTGGGCCGAAGGCAAGCCGCTGATGGAAGGCGCGGCGCGCGCGGCAGTGGAGGGCACTCTTGCTGGCGGCATGATGGGGGCGGGGGCGAACGTGTTGCCGGCAAGCCGCGGCGCCCAGCCCAGCCCGCAGCCCGAACAAGACGCTGACCAAGCCCCCGAGGCAGCGCCGATCGCTCCCACCGATATGGCCAGCGACCCGCTGGAGGTCCAGCGACGAGTGGATAGGGTGACTGGCGTTCAAAGGGCGCGGGTACTCGATTTCATTGATCGCAATACCGACTATCCAGAGGACGACGGCGGTACCGCCATGAAGGAGGCGCTGCGCGAAGAGGTCGAGCCGCAGGTCATCATCGATGAGAACGGCCGCCAGAAGACTTCCACCAGCAAGTACGAGATCGATTTGTTCCATGCGGAGATCGATGAACGTATGGCGAAGCGGTCGCGCAACGTTGAAGCCGGTCAGAGGCTGCAGGCTGCTCGCCGGCCGTCCGAGCAGATGGGTCTAGACCCAAGCGCCGGCCCGATGTCGTCTGCTGCGGCGCTGGCCGTAGATAGCGGCGCAGCGCCTGTGGCGCCTGTTGCCGCCGGGCGGCGCCAGGCAGTCGACCGGGAGCGGGATTTCGTTCCACCGCCATCCGGCTCGTTCTCAACCATGAACGAGTTCGCCGATCTGCTCGGGCAGGAGCGCCAGGACGTATCCAGCCGACGCCAACAGGTCGCCGAGACACAGACGCAGCGCCGCGAATTCGAATTCGAGCAAGCCGACCGGCGCACGGCGGAAGCCATGCAGCGCGAGGCGCAGACTCGCCGACGCGCCGTGCTGGATGCGGTGCTGGAAGACCCGGAGACGGCGAACCCGGCCGAGCGCTTCGGGGCCATGCTGAGCAGGCTTGGCTTCCGCGAAAACGCGCCGACGACTGAGGAACTGCAGACCATCCAGCGCTTCCAGGATGTGCGTGACGCGCAACCGTCACCGAGCATCGAGCCGAGCGCGCCGAATGAGCTGGATGCGGCAGCGATGGGGATTCGCGAGCGCCGCCCGAAAGCGCCGCAGCAGGCCCGCGAGGAAGTAGCCGCGCGGGCAGAAGCCCGAGGAAGCGAGGCGCCCGTTTCTTCGGTCGAGGCTGGCGCACGCTGGGCGAGCATGCCTGCAGCAGATCGCCAAGCCATCGCAGATCGCGCCGGCCTCAACCCGATCCAGCGCCGAAATGTGCCGGGCATCCCCTGGACGGTGCTGAATGCCGGCCTGCGTGAGAGGCTGGCGCGGGCCATGACGCAGCCGGCGGCACAGAATGAAGGAGCGACGACCGATGGCGCAATCCCTGCTGAACGAACCGATGCCCCTGTGGTTGCGCCGGGCGCTGCGCAAGCAGGCGCTGACATGGCCGGAAGCGCAGGCGCTGCGCCACAGCAGTCTGATGTGCCCGCCGTGGGCGGAGTGGAACCCGTTGCCCGAGACACTGTGGCCGGCGGCCAGCAGGGTGGGGCTGCTGGAGGCGCCAGTGGTGGGCGGGCGACAGTAGCGCCGGGCGATGGGTCGCCCGTCGGCCGGGCCTTGTCCGTCCTGCTGGATCGCACCGACGGCAACGGCTCGCCCGATGGTCTCACCGGCCCGGAGAATGCGGATGCCCGCACGGCGATCGTTGCGGCGATCACTGGACAGAGCGCGGCCGAGATCGAGGCGGCGCCGAACCACAAGTTCCGCACGAGCGTGCCGCAGGTCGAGCGGCTGCTGTACGACGCGGCAGGCATCCCGACCGGGAACCTGAAGGATCGCCGGACGCCGTTCCTGGACTGGCTGGATGAGCGTACCGGGCAGCAGGCAACCGCGGCCGAGGCGGTGGGCGACGTTTCTGGTGAGGCTGATCCGGATGGTGTTCGCTTCAGCCGGACTGGACGGAACGCATTCTCCCCAGATCCATATGATGCACAACAGTTCGCCCAGGCAGTGGATCGCATCGCAGCAGCAGAAACCGCGCCGCGTACTGATCTGACCGTGGGCGACACGCCGGCCGTGCTGCGTGCGCTGGGCGCCAAGGCTCTGCCGGTTCAAATGCCGTCAAGCGTGATCCACAAAGCCAGCCGGCCAGAAGTGCGTGATCACGACGTGCCTGTTGAAGTGCTGCGCAACCTGCCGGCTCTGTTGGCCGACCCGGTGATGGTGTTCGACTCTCAGACCGAAACCGGGGCCTTGGTTGCGTTCATTGAGGCCAAGGATGCGAGCGGCCGAGATGTCGCCGTTGCTATCCACCTGGACGCAAAGGGAGGCGGTTTCCATCGCATCAACAAGATTGCCAGTATCTACGGTCGCGGCGGGGCGAAAGAAATTTCCGCATGGATGAATGGCAGTTTGCGTTACTACCAAACGGGAAAAGCCCCTCAATGGCTTCGTGCGGTCGGGCTGCAATTGCCCGAGGCGAACACCATCAAGAGGCTCAACCCGAGGGTAATCACCGAGGCTGACGTTGTCAATGTCCCGTTCAGCTTTGCCGGCCAAAGTGCCGCCCGCCGGCGGGTCCCAATGAACGAGCGCAGCTTGCTGCGCGCGATGGAGATGCAATTCCCCAGCCTGGTGGCGCCAGTGCAGCGCATGCTGGAGAAGGGCCGGGAGGGCAAGCGGGGCGGCTTGGTTGTGATCGATGACGCCCGTCCGCGGCGGATCGCAGAGGCCTTCTCAAGCAAGACGGGGAGATCGCTGGATGACTCGATCGAGCTTTTCAGCGAGGCGGGGGCGATCAACGGCTTCTTCGATCCGAGATCGGGCATGACCTTCCTGGTCGGACCGAACCTCAATCCGGTAACGGCGCCGGCGGTGCTGTTGCATGAGGCGGTCCACGGCAAGCAACGGGCCGGCATCGATGCTCGAGCACTGAGCATGATCGAGCGCCGCACGACGCTGGCTCAGCCGTTGCGGACGTTCTTGGATGGCGTGGCTGCGCGGATGGAAAATGCCGGCGAGACAGGCAATGCGGCGGAAGCTGCGTCGTACATCGTTGAGCAGGCCGTGATCGCCGGCCGGCGGGCTGGGTTCTCGGCGGTCGACGGCCCTCTGATGAACTGGATCGATGCGCATATCGGCGTGCCTGTGGGCAAGCTGGTGCGTGACTTCGTTGCGATGGTGAGGGCGTGGGCGCTGCGCGCTGGTGTAGGAGTGATCGACCCGAGCATCGACGACCTTGTTGCGTTGGCAAAGATGAACGTAGGGGATTTGGCGAGCCAGGGGGATGCGGGGAGAGGGGGTATCAGGTTCAGTCGAGCAGGGGCCGCCATCGATACCACGGGGGCTGTTATCGACCGCGCCCGGGCTGCTGGTCGCAGGATCACCGGAAGAGATTTCGGTCCGGTAGCGGCGAAGGCATTCTCAGATCTGGATGCCATGCAACAGCAGTACCTGGGCAAGATCGGGGCGAGCCGCACGCCAGCGGCCGATGCGATCCGCTCTGCCCTCGACAGGGCCGGGTTGAAGATTCGCCAAGGCGCCGTCGATCGCTACGCCGCCTTGAAGGAACTCGACGAGAATCTGCATGGGAAGGATTTCATCGACTCTGCCATCACAGACAGCTCGTGGGTGCTGGCGAAGATGTCATCGGCTGCCTCGGGCGCGCTCAATGCGATGATGAGCACCGGCCGGATCGTGTTCGACGGCGCGCAGCGAGTGATCGCCATGAAGGACGGCGATGCGACGGGAGGTCTGACGGCAGTGTTGCATCAGCTCGGTTCGCCGGCCGAGGTCGAGCGGTTCTTCGGCTGGCTCGCAGCGAACCGGGCCGAGAAGCTGATGGCTGAGGGGCGGGAGCACCTGTTCTCGCCCGAGGAGATCGCAGCCGGCAAGCGGATGAACGGCGGCAAGACGGCTGATGACAAGGTGCGCCCGACGCTGTACGCGAAGGTGTTCCGGGAGTTCCAGCAGTATCGTGATGATGTGCTGGCGATCGCCGAGGAAGCCGGCATCATCAGCGAAGAGAGCCGCACGATGTGGCGCGATGAGTTCTATGTGCCGTTCTACCGCGTGATGGAAGACGAAGGGGCCGCGAAGGGGCCGCGTGCCGGCAAGGGGCTGAGTCGGCAGGAAGCGTACAAGAAGCTGAAGGGCGGGCGCGAGAACCTGAACGATCTGCTGGAAAACACCCTGATGAACTTCCATCACCTGCTGTCTGCTAGCCTGAAAAACCAGGCGGCTGCGCAGGCGATCAAGAACGCCGAGAAGCTGGGCATTGCGCGGAAGGTGCCGGAAAGCAACCGGGATACCGACACCAGTACGTTCGTGCTCGAGAAGGGGCTGCGCGTTTTCTACCAGGTGGATGACCCGCTGGTGTTCGAGGCAATCACGTCACTGTCCGATCCTGGCCTGAACAACTTTGCAGTGCGGGCTATGTCGGCCTTCAAGCGGACGTTCACCAACATGACCACGGTCACGCCGCAGTTTGTCATTGCCAACACGTTGCGCGACTTGATGCAGGCGTCTGCGACGAGCCCTGCCAGCAAGAACATGCTTCGCAATGCGGTACAGGGCGTGCAGGCGTTCCGCAACGACAAGACGCGCGCCGAGATGCTGGCGAGCGGCGGGGCGTTCAGCTTCGGGCACATCTACGGCATGGACCCTGATGAGGTACGCGCGAGCCTTCGACAGAGTGTTCGCGGCGCGCAGCTCGTGAGCGACTCGAGCATGATCCCGCAAATCTTGCGACAGGGCTGGCGGAAGTGGAACGAGGCAATCAACACCTCGGAGAACATCAGCCGTGCGGCGACCTATGTTCAGAACGTGGAGCAGATGGGCCGGCTGCGTGCAGCCTTCGAGGCGCGCGATGTGATGGACTTCAGCCAGCACGGCGCATGGCCGGCGGTACGTTTCCTGATCCGCGTGGTGCCATTCCTGAACGCGCGTCTGCAGGGCCTGGACAAGCTCTATCGTTCCGGCGCGAAGCCGGCTCTGCTGACGGCGATGGGCAAGGGTACGGCCGGCGACAGGGTTGCTGCAGCACGCTTCGCCACTGTGACCGGCGCGCTGACGCTGGCGAGCTTGGCGCTGTACATGGCGAATGCGGATGACGACGAGTACCAGAAGCTGGAGGAATGGCAGAAGGACACGTACTGGTTCTTCCGCATCGGCGACAACGCCTTCTTCCTGCCCAAGCCATTCGAGGTAGGCGCGATCGCCACGATGGCCGAGCGCGTGGCACAGCAGTTCATGGACGACAAGGCGACCGGCAAGCTGTTCCGCGAGAGGATGTGGGAGATGCTTTTGCAGACCTTTGCGTTCAACCCCACTCCGCAGATGTTCCAGCCGGCGATCGACATCTATTCGAACAAGGATGCCTTCACGGGGCGCGACATCGAGACAACAGGCATGGAGCGTCTGAGCATAGGCCTGCGGGCGCGCGACACGACCACGGCCGCTGGCCGGGCGCTCTCCGCGGCTTCAAGGGCGTTCGGGGATGAAACGCCGCTGGCGGTGTCGCCTGTTCAAGCGGATCACCTGATCCGCGGCTACCTGGGAGCCGTAGGCACAACTGGCGCAGGCATGATCGATACGATCTGGCGCACGGCAACGGGGCAGGAGGCGCCGGACAAGCGTTGGAGTGAGTATCAGCCGATCCGCCGCTTCTACCGCGACCTGGGCGCACCGGCGCCCTACACGCGGTACAGCACGCTCTTCTATGAAGGGCTGCGCGAATCGAACCGGATCTACGCTGATGTGATGGAGTTGCAGAAGCTGGGGAGGGGAGGGGATGCCGGCGCGCTGAGGGAGAAGCACCGCAACGTGCTGGCGATGCGCCAGACGCTGAACCGGGAGCAGCGCAGACTGAGCGACATCAACCAGCGGATGCAGGCGGTGCGCCGGTCGGATCGGGACGGGGAGTGGAAGCGCCGCGAGATCGACCGCCTGAGCACGCTGAAGAGCGCAATCACGGAGCGACAGGGGAAGAGGATCGAGGAGGTGAGGGCGCAGTAAGGAAGGCCTGCCGCGGCATGCCATTTGTAGAGCAAGCACTGTTTTGTAGAGCAAAGGCCCCTGTGGATAACTCCTCAGGGGCCTTTCTGTACTTGGGGCGACATACCGGGATCGAACCGGTGACACCTGGAGCCACAATCCAGTGCTCTACCAACTGAGCTAATGCCGCCACTAAAACCTGTCCTGGCCTGCCCGGCAGGGATCGAACCTGCAACCCCCAGCTTAGAAGGCTGGTGCTCTATCCAATTGAGCTACGGGCAGATTCCCGCGGGCAATCGGAGTGTGAGCTGGTCGGGGTGGAGGGATTCGAACCCCCGACATCTTGCTCCCAAAGCAAGCGCGCTACCGGACTGCGCTACACCCCGAGAGCCGCGAACTATACAGAGGTCCCGCTGTGGCGTCAAACATCTTTTGCAGGATTTTTTATGTATGCCTTGCGCGTTTCAAGTTATGTAAAACACGTAGCATGTTGAGCAGCAGCCAGCCGAACTCGGTAATCATCAGCAAGCCCGCGATGCGTGCGATGCTGTCGGCGAATACGCCGAGGACGAGGGCGGCGAGTACCGCGAGGTGCAGCGCCAGCTGTCGCCGGACGGGAGTGTCGGGCAGCAGCTTCTTCATGTTCGGCGCCCGGATGCCGGCCTGGGTGAGGTGAAGCCAGGCAAGAAAGGGGACGATCTTGTACAGCATCGCGCTGATGGCGCCGCCGAAGCCGCCGTGCAGGATGAGGACGCCGGCGAGCACGGACCAGTGTTCGGCGTCATCGGCGAGGTTGCAGCTCAGTGCGGCGAGCCCGGCAAGGATTGCCAGCATGGCCATGCGGAAGGCCCGGAAGGGGGCGTCCGGCGTGCTGCGGCGGGTGCGCGACTGGAGCCGCAGCGTAAGCAGGGCGAAGGCGGCAAATCCGAGGACCAGTGTGACACCCAGCACGCTGCTCGCACCGTCCGCGCCGAGCGCGCGCGCCAGCGACCACGACACCAGCCCGGCCAGCACGCCGGGGCCCCACCATCTGGTGAAGCGGGCGGGATAGCCCGGCGTGATCTGGAACATCGGTACGACGACCCAACTGGTCGCGGCCAGCAGGATGCCGCCCCAGCCCAGCCAGCCCCAGGTGGCATGCAGGTCGACGGCCTGTGGCAGCGGCAGCGGCAGCACCACGCCGCGGCCGATGGCCAGCGCGAGCGCCACGCCGAGCACCGCCGTCACGGCCAGGCCGGCCATGGCCAGGCGCAGGTCGCGCGGGGCATGGCTGGCGATCTTGACCGACGGCGAGCGGATCAGGCCCGCCAGTGCGGCGACGAGGAATATGCCGATGCCGCCGAGCAGCAGGACGGCGCCGCCGATGATGGCATCGGGGCGGCCGAAGGCGAGGCCGCCGGCGAGCCCCATGGCGCCGAGCGTGAGCAAGGCATGGCTGCTGCCGGCGACGCCGAGTGCCGCGGGGAAGCGGACGCCGGCGACGACGGGCAGGATCTGCTGCAGGGCGCCGATCATGACCTGCAGCATGAAGCCGGCCGCGAACAGATGGACAGCCGCGAGTGCGCCCGGCGTCCACCGCGAACTCAGCACGCCGTCGCCGAGCAGCAGCACGAGCCCGGCGCAGAGGCCGAACAAGGGCGCCGTCAGGAAGAAGCGCAGCGGTGCGGAGAGCGGCGGCGTGTCCTCGTAGGCGAGCCCGGGGTTGGCGCTGCTCATGGGCGGGCGATCAGGATCGCCACGGCGCCATCGTCCCGGAAGCTCACGTCGTGGCGATAGCCGTCGCGGTCGAGCATGCGCAGCAGCGGATGCGGCATGCGATCGAGCACGAGGGTGAACTGCTGGCCGGGTTGCAGGTCGGCCAGCGCTTCCATGGCGCGTTCGAAGGGTTCGGGCGGCTCCAGGCCGCGGGCGTCGACGATTGGCATGTTCATGATGTGTGCTCCGCGGCGAGTGAGTGTGAAAGCTGGGTACAGAGTTCATCCCTGGCGTGGCCGAGGCGGGCGTCGCACATGGGATAGAGGATGTTCTCTTCCTTCATGTTGTGCTGCTGCATCATGATCAACAAGGTTTCCGCTTCGCCGGCGAAATCATCCGCATCGTGGGCCTCGAGCGCCGCTCGCAGGCGTTCGAGCCCGGCGCGCATGTCGACGTGTTCGCCGCGCATGACCTGGGTCGGCCCCTGGGTCATGCCGGTGGCGGCTTCGAAGGCGGGGAAGAGTTGTTGCTCCTCGGCATTGAAGTGCGCATTCAGCGCGCGGGAGAAAGCATCCAGGGCTTCGGCGGCGCCGGCCCAGTCGCCCTGGGCGGCAAGTGTTTCGGCATGCGCGAAGTCGTGGTCGCATGCGCGATGGTCGTGGGTCATCAGATCGGCAATCGTGCTCATGTTCTGCTCCGGTGGGATGGAGGCCATTCTCCGCAGCGGCAGGCGACTGGCATTGATGCGAGTCAAGTCGATCCCGGGCACCGAGGCGGCTTGCCGGGACGGCCGTGCGGGCGCGGAGCCGCGTCTGGCGCGGGATTTGAGGAATCGAGGGCCGAAGGCGCACAATCGCCGCTTTCGTCCCGCTGGAGGCGGCATGCCGCGCGCTGCTCCGCCAGGCGCCTGGAGCCGGATCTTCCTGCCCTTCGCGCTCGGCTACTACCTGTCTTATCTGCTGCGTACCGTGAACGCGGTGATCTCGCCTGCACTCACGATGGAGCTCGGCCTGTCGGCCGCGCAGCTCGGACTGCTGACCAGCATGTATTTCTTCGCTTTCGGGCTGGCGCAGATTCCGGTCGGCATCGCGCTCGACCGCTATGGCCCGCGCCGCGTCGAGAGTGTGCTCCTGCTGGCGACGGCGCTGGGCGCCATGCTGTTCGCGCTGGGCGATTCGATGGGCAGCCTCGGCCTGGCGCGGGCACTGATCGGGGTGGGGGTGTCGGCCTGTCTGATGGGGGCGCTGAAGGGGTTCGCGCTGTGGTATCCGCCCGAGCGGCAGAGTTCGATGACGGGCTTCGTCATGGCCTGCGGCGCGATGGGTGCGCTGACCGCCAGTGCGCCGCTCGAGGCGATGATGCCGCTGGTCGGCTGGCGGGGGGTGTTCTGGGGAATCGCCGCCGTTGCGCTGTTTGCCTCGGCCAACCTGTTCTTTAGCCTGCCGCGCGAGGCGCCGGCCGGCGAACGGCGGAATCTGGCAGGCATTCTCGAGGGGGTTGCGGGCATCTTCGTGGCTCCGGCCTTTCTTCGCTTTGCCGGTTCCTCGCTGTTCTTCGTCGGCGGCTTCATGGCCTTGCAGAGCCTGTGGGCGGTGCCCTGGCTGATGCACGTCGAAGGACTGGAGCTTGCGGCAGCGGCCCGCATTCTGCTGGTGCTGAACCTGGGGATGCTGGTTGGGCAGCTTGCCATCGGCGTGTTCGGCGTGCGCCTGGCGCGGCGTGGCGTGCAGCCCTTGCGTCTGCTGCAGACCGGCTATGCGGGCCTGCTGCTGGTCGAGGCCGCGATCCTGTTCGGGCTCGGACCGGCCGTGGCGCTGTGGTTCCTGCTCGGCATGTTGTCGGCGGTCAACTCGCAGGCCTATCTGGCGTCGGCGAACCACTTCCCGCGCGAGATGTTCGGTCGCGTCAGCACTTCGATCAACCTCATGGTCTTCCTGGGGGCCTTCCTCGTGCAGTGGGGCATCGGGCTGGCGCTGGACCTGCTGCGGGCATGGGGCTGGGCGATGCCCGAAGCCTTGCGCCTCGCCCTGGCCGCACTGCTGATACTGCAGGTGTTCAGCTACTTGCCCCTGTTCAAGCGCACGAACTGAGGGGGCGGGGTCATCGTCAGGCCACTGCGCGGCGCTGCTGGGCCGCGCGCGCGGCCACGCCCAGCCCCACCAGCCCGGCCGAGCCGACCCCAAACAGCATCGCCACGGCCGAGCCGTAGAAGATGCCCGAGGTCATGCCGGCATCGAGCATCGCGCCGAACACCGGCGCCGCCAGGCAGAAACCCAGGTCCAGGCCCGAATACACCGTGCCATACACGCGTCCGGTCGCGCCGGGCGGCGCGGCGCGCTTGATCAGCATGTCGCGCGACGGGCCGGCCAGGCCGGTGCCCAGGCCCGCCAGAGCGGCCAGCGCCAGCGCCGCCATGCCGGGCAGCCATCCGCTGCCGGCCAGCGCCAGCATCGCGGCCGCGGCCAGCAGGCTGGCGGCGATGGTGCGTTCCAGCCGTTCAGTCCGTCCCACCAGGAATCCGCCTGCCACCATGCCGGCGGCGCCGCACAGCATGTAGCCGGTGACCACCATGGCGGTCACCGACAGCGGCAGGCCGTACATCAGGTGCAGGGCCGGGCCGGCGAAGCTCTGGATCACGCTCAGGGCGCAGGTGGTCCAGAAGAAGAAGGAAAAGCACAGCCATACCGATGGCAGCCTGAGAAAGGCCAAGGGGTGCTCGGGCGCGCCGGCGTCCGCCGTCTGCCTGTGGGGCGATGCGATCCCGGTGTCGCGGTCGTCCAGGTCGGCGCGGTGCCATAGCGCGATCGCCAGCACCGTGGCCGCCAGCAGGGCCGCGCCCAGGCAGGCGAGGCGCCACGAGCCGGTGGCGCTGGCGATGCCCGCCATGAAAACCGGCGCGGCCGCCCAGCCGAGATTGCCGGAAATGCCGTGCACCGAGAAACCGTGGCCCAGCCGTTGCGCGGAGACGCGCCGGTTGAGAATGGTGAAGTCGATCGGATGAAAGGGCGCGTTGCCCAGCCCGGCCAGCGCCGCGGCCAGCATCAGCCCGCCGTAGCCGCTTGCCGTGCCGGCGGCCAGCCCTGCCGCGGCAAAGCAGGTCAACGCGAAGAACAGCACCGGGCGCGCGCCCACGCGGTCCACGATGAAGCCCGACAGCGCCTGGCCCACGCCGGAGATGGCGAAGAACACCGAAACCAGCAGGCCAAGCTCGGAATAGCTGAAGCCGAATTCCGCGATCAGGAACGGGAACAGCGGCGGCAGCAGCATGTGGAAGAAATGCGACGAGCCGTGGGCCAGGCCGATCAGGCTGATGGTGCGGGCATCCTGCCGCAGCGAGGGGGCGTGTGCGATGGAAGTCATGCGGCTGATGATAGGTATCGCGCCGGCGGCAGATGTACGATAGCAGGACAAAATCTGTCGCGATCATGCCAAGCCACGCCGAACACCATCCCGCCGTTTCCGCAGACCCCGGCGCCGTCCCGCGGACGCTGTCCCGTGGTGGGCGCGTCCAGGCCTGCGTGGCGGCGATGACGCCGCACCTCTACGTGCCCACGGCCGAACGCCCGGTGAGGGCGAAGATGCGCAAGCTGCGCGCCGACACGCGGGTGATGCCGCACAGCCATGCCTGGGCGCAGGTGGCCATCTCCGCCACCGGTGTGATCCGCCTGAGCACGGAGCGCGGCACCTACATCGTGCCGCCGTGGCGTGCGCTGTGGATTCCGCCGGGGGTGGAACATGCGGTGACGGTGGTGGAGGACGCGGACATGCGCACGCTGTACTTCCACCAGCCGGCGGACTGCTGCGGGCCGGGCGTGGCGCCCGCGGACGAGGCGCCCTGGCGCACATGCCGGGTGCTGGAAGTATCCGAGCTGCTGCGCGCGCTGGTGCGCGAGATGCCTTGCGTGCCCGACGACGCGCCGCCGCTGCCGCCCGAGGCGCTGCAGCGCGAGCGGCTGCTGAGCGCGTTGATCCTGGAGGAAATGCGCCGCGCCAGCGCCGTGCCCCTCGGCGTGGATCTGCCGCGCGACAAGCGCCTGCGCCAGTTGTGCGAGGCAGTGCTGGCCGACCCCACGCGCCACGAGACGCTGGCTGACTGGGCGTGTGATACCGGGGCCAGCCCGCGCACCGTCGCGCGCCTGTTCCGCCAGGACCTTGGACGCACCTTCACCCAGTGGCGCCAGCAGGTGATCCTGGCCAGGGCCGTGGCGCTGGCCGCCGGCCGCATGCCGATCAAGCAGATCGCGGCGGAACTGGGCTACAACAGCCCGAGCGCCTTCAGCGCCATGGTGCACCGTGCCGTGGGCATGCCGCCGGCGCGCTTCCTGGGGTTGCAGCACGACTGAGCGGCGGAGCGCCTTGCCGGCTGGCATCGCAGTGCGCGGCAGCGATCGGCCGGGCGGCGACGTGCGGCAGGCGGCCGCCGATCAGGCCGCCTGGCCGCAGGCGACGCCCGACGACCAGGCCCACTGGAAGTTGTAGCCGCCCAGGTGGCCGGTGACATCCATCACCTCGCCGACGAAGTACAGACCGGGGCAGGCGCGCGCTTCCATCGTGCGCGACGACAGCGCGTGCGTGTCCACGCCGCCGAGCGTGACTTCCGCCTTGGCATACCCTTGCGTGCCCGACGGCGCCAGCTTCCAGCCGGACAGCGCGGCGGCAATGGCGCGCAGTTCGGCATGGCGGAAAGCGTTCAGCGGCCGCGTCCAGCCATGCAGCTCGCACCAGGCGTGGGCGAAGCGGCGCGGTAGGCGCTCGGACAGCAGATTGGGGAGCAGGCCGCGCTCGTTCGCGTGATCGAGCAGCCAGCGCTCGGCGTCCACGCCCGGCAGCAGGTCGAGCATGACGGGTTCCCGCTCGCCGTTTCCATAGGCCTGGGCCTGCCAATAGTTCGATACCTGCAGGATGGCCGGGCCGGACAGGCCGCGGTGGGTGATCAGCGCCGCTTCGCGGAACACCGGACCGCGGCAGCGGGCCTCCACTTCGAGCGAGATGCCCGCCAGCGGCGCGAGCCGCGACAGCGTTTCGGGCGGCAGCGTCAGTGGCACCAGGGCCGGCAGCGGCGCGATTACGGCCAGGCCGAACTGCTCGGCCAGCCTGTAGCCCAGTGGGCTGGCGCCGATCTTGGGGATCGACAGCCCGCCGGTGGCGACCACCAGGCTGTGGGCGGTGAAACGGCCGATGCTGGTGTCGACGGTGTAGCGCTCGGCCTGCGTGTCGCCATGCGCCACGCCCAGGACCCGGGCTGGCATGGCCCAATCGACGCCGCCGTCCTCGCATTCGCTGCGCAGCATGTCGATGATCCGTTGCGCCGAATCGTCACAGAACAACTGGCCCCAGCCCCTTTCGTGGAAATCGATGCCGTGGTGTCGCACAAGCCCGATAAAATCCGCCGCCGTGTAGCGTGACAAGGCAGAGCGCACGAAATGTGGATTGCGGCCGAGATAGTTTTCCGCGCCGACGCGGAGGTTGGTGAAGTTGCAGCGTCCGCCGCCGGAGATGCGGATCTTCTCGGCAAGCTTTTCGGCGTGGTCGATGAGCAGCACGTGGCGCCCGCGTTGTCCGGCAGTGGCTGCGCACATCATGCCGGCGGCACCCGCGCCGATGATGACGACATCGTAGCTGCGGTCCGCCGGCTGGCGATCGGGTGGGGCGGAGTGCGCCACGTGGGTACCTGCGATGACGAAAGCGGCGCAGAATACGCGCTGCGCCGCCAGGGGGCAAACCGCAGCGGTTTGCCCCCGTATTGCCTGCAGTGCCAGGCACAGGCCGGGCAGCGGAATCTAATGACAACCAGACCTGGAATGCCAGTTCGTTGGAGTGCTTTATGACTGATACCACCACCGGCCCGAACGCGTCGCCCCGCAAGCGGGCCCTGCTTCGTCCGGCGATGTGGACTGCGGGTGTCGTGATCGTGATCGGCGCAATCGGCTTTTTTGCCGTGCCGCCGGTGGCCAAGCACTACACCGTCAAGATCCTGGGCGAGACGCTGGGCCGGCCGGTTTCGGTCGAAGGCGTCGCCCTCAACCCCTTCACCGCCACGGCCGAAGTGCGTGGCTTGAAGATTCTTTCCGCCGATGCCGGGACCGAGGCATTCGCCTTCGACGCCTTGCGCGCCAACGTCGAGGTGATCGAATCCCTCGTGCAGCGCGGCGTCGTGCTGCACGAGGTGGCCTTGAGCGGGCCGTGCGTCGAGATCGGCATCGACGAAAACGGGCGCCACAGCTGGAGCGACGTCGCCGAGCGCATCGCCTCCATGGCCGAAGCGAAGGACGAGGACCCGGCGGCCGACGAATCCGGCGCGCTGTTCTCGATCGGCAACATCCGCATCAGCGGCGGCCATATCCGCGTCGACGACAAGCCGCGCGGGCTGCAGCACGAGGTCGCGGATCTCGAAGTGGGCGTGCCCTTCATCTCGAACCTGCCGGTGAAGGTGGATGTCTTCGTCGAGCCCAGCCTGTCGGCCACGCTCGACGGCAATCCGCTGCACATGAAGGCGCGGCTCAAGCCTTTCGCCGATCTGAACGAAACCATCCTCGACGTGGTGCTCGACAAGTTCGACGTCACCCCGTGGCTGGCCTATGCGCCCTTCGAGCCGGCTTTCCGCCTGCCGTCGGCACTGCTCAGCAGCAACATCGAACTGTCGTTCAAACAGGCCGCCGAGGGCGCGCCCGAACTTGCGCTGCGCGGGCCGCTCAAGCTCGAAGCCTTCCAGCTGCAGGACAAGGAGGGCGTGCCGGTCGCGAGCGTTCCCGAATTCGAGCTCGAGTTCGCCGACGTGCAGCCGCTGATCAACCGCTGGCATTTCACCCGCCTGCGACTGGCGCAGCCCGAAATCGATCTGGTGCGTCTGGCGGATGGCGGCCTCAATCTGATGAAGCTGGTGCCGGTGGTGGCGGAAGAAGCCGCCGCGCCCAAGACGGCGGCGACCGGCAAGGATGCCGCCGCGAAGAAGGATGCCGCCGCGGCGGACACGGTGCCACCCGATGCTGCCGCGGCCGCTGCGGCCAAGGGCGCAGCGCCCGATTTCCTGCTCGCGCATGCCCGCATCCGCGACGGCGTGCTGCGCTTCGAGGACCGCAGCCTGGCGCAGCCTTTCAAGGCGCGCATCGACGCCATCAACCTGGATCTGCGTGACCTCGCGACCGATTCCGACATGCCGGCCGAAATCCGGCTCGACTACGTGACCGATGCCGGCGAGAAGCTGGTGCACGAAGACCGCCTGCGCCTCGAACCCTTCGAATTCGACGGCTTGCTGAATTTCGAGGCCATCGATGCGCCGCGCTACGGGCCTTATCTGGCGCAAGCCTTGCCGGGCGGCGAGCTTCGCGGCGGCAAGCTCAGCGGCAATCTGCGCTATCGGATCGTGCTCGACGACAAGGGCGAACCCCGTATCGACCTCAGCGCCGACGCCTTGGCCGTGCGCGATTTCGCGCTGGCGCTGAAGGGGGCCAAGGATGCCGCGGTGAAGGTGCCCGAGCTGGACGTGCGCGAGGCGGTGATCGACCTCGGCGCGCAGAACGTCAAGCTCGCCGCACTCGGCATCAAGGGCGCGAGCGTCTCCGCCGTGCGCCTCAAGAACGGCGAAATCGATCTGCTCGGACTCACCGGGCCGGCGGCGAAGGGCGCCAAGCCCGAAGGCCAGGCCCGAAACGCGAAATCGGCGGGCAAGCAGGCCGAGGCGCCGTGGACCGTCGCCGTCGGCAAGCTCGCGCTGCAGGCGGCGTCGGTGCGTGTCGAAGACCGCACGGTCGGCAAGCCGGTGGTCCTGGCCGTCGACAACATCGGGCTGGAGGTCGACGGCTTTTCGACGGCCAAGGGCGTGCTCAGCCAGCTCAAACTCGACTCGCGCATCAACCGCAACGGCCGCCTCGGCGTGTCGGGCAGCTTCGGCCTGGAGCCGCTCAAGGCAGACCTGAAGCTCGATGTGCGCAGCGTGGACCTGCTGCCCATCCAGCCCTACGTGCTCGAACAGACCAAGATCGCGATCTCGCGTGGCAACGTCAGCACCCAGGGGCGGCTCAAGCTCGACAGCGGACGCAAGGGCGATCTGCTCGCGAACTTCCGCGGCGACGTCAGCGTCGGCAATTTCGCCTCGGTCGACAGGCTCAACGCCACCGACTTCCTGCGCTGGCGAACCCTGCGCGTGGGCGGCATCAACGTCCACACCGAGCCCTTTTCGCTGGCGGTGCAGCGCATCACGCTCGACGATTTCTACACTCGTCTCATCCTCGACGAGCAAGGGCGTCTGAACCTGCGTGAAATCCAGGGGGGCGGCGAGCAGGCCGGCGGGGATGCCTCGGCGGCGTCACAGCAGGCTTCGCAGTCTGCGGCGCTCGATCCTTTCATCGACCAGACGCTGACCAACAGCGGGCCGCGCGAGGTGGAAGGCCAGCGCAGCGCCGAACTGCCCGAGCCCAGCGCGCCGCCGCCGCCGATCCGCATCGACCGCATCGAGGTCAAGCGCGGCAACATCGCTTTCAGCGACCGTTTCATTCGTCCGAACTACGACGTCAACCTGACCGACATGGCGGGCGAACTGACCGGCTTGTCGACCGACCCGGACACGCTCGCCACGCTGGACCTGACGGGCAGGGTGGACAAGGCCGCGCCGGTCAAGGTGGCGGGCGAGCTCAATCCCTTCCGCCACGACGCGCACCTCGATATCCTCGCTTCGGTCAAGGATTTCGAACTGACCGGCCTGTCGAGCTATGCCGGCAAGTACGTGGGCTACGGCATCGCCAAGGGCAAGCTGTCGGCCGAACTCAACTACAAGATCGAAGAACGCAAGCTCAGCGCCACCAACCAGATCTTCCTCGACCAGCTCACCTTCGGCGACAAGGTGGACAGCCCCGACGCGGTCAACCTGCCGGTGCAGCTCGCGGTGTCGCTGTTGCAGAACAGCCGTGGCGAGATCGATCTGCACCTGCCGGTCAGCGGTACCTTGGACGATCCGCAGTTCAGCGTCTTCGGCCTGGTCGTGAAGGTGCTGTTCAACCTGATCGGCAAGGCGGTCACGTCGCCGTTCTCCCTGCTCGGCTCGGTGCTGGGCGGAGGCGAGGAACTGTCGCATCTCGAGCTGGCGCCGGGCGTGGCCGCGCCGGGCGAGGCCCAGCGGGAAAAACTCGGCACGCTGGCGACGGCGCTGGTCGACCGGCCCGCGCTCAAGCTCGACGTCACCGGCCGCGCCGACCCCGCGGTCGATGTCGACGGCCTCAAGCAGGCGGCGCTGCAGCGCATGGTCAAGGCGCAGAAGCTCAAGGCGCTGGTGGCCAAGGGCGAGCAGGCACCGTCGCTCGACGACATCGAACTCGGTGAGGCGGAGTATCCGGAACTGTTGAAGAAGGCCTATCGCGAAGGCGACTTCAAGAAGCCGAGGAATCTCATCGGCATGACCAAGGATGTGCCCGTGGCCGACATGGAGGCGCTGATCCTGGCCAACACCGAAGTCGGCGACAACGAACTGCGTGCGCTGGCGCAGCAGCGTGCCCAGGCGGTGCGCGACTGGCTGGCGGGCGAGGGCGGGGTGCCCGGCGAGCGCATCTTCGTGCTCGAACCCAAGGTCGAGGCAGTTGGCGACGAAGGGCAGGTGACGTTCTCGCTGCGCTGAGCTGCATCCGCCGGGCAGCGTTCAACGCGTGGGCGGCTTGATCGGTTCGGCAAGGTTCAGGTTGCCGACGCCGTCCTGGCCCTTGATCAGGAATTTGCCTGTCGTCTGGTCGCTGCGGCAGGGCCCGAGCCGGCGGCCGTTGATCTCGGTGCGGGCCGCTGTAGCGCGGCCACCTGCCGCGGATGTGCTGAGCTCGCCTTGGAAGTTGTACTGGAAGTCGCCTGAGAATTTGCCTTCGATCGTCGCGATGCCGTCTTGCGTGTCGCACTGGGCACGGTAGTAGATGTACAGATCGTCCTTCGACCATGCCTGGTCCCGGCAGTTGGTTCCGGCGTTCGCCGGTGTGGCCAGCGCATCGTCCCGGACTTTCCCGGTGATGCAGATGTGAAAGCCCTCGGTCTTTGCCGCTTCGCCTGCGGGCCCGTGGTTGACCAGCCAGAGGCCATGCATCCGTTGCGGTGCTTCGATGGAGTGTGGGGGGGACGCTGGATCGGCGTAAGCGGTTTGAAGTGTTGCGGCGGCGAGCAGCAGCGGAGCGAGGGCGCGCATGTTCAGTTCCAGCGATAGGTTGGATATGGGCGTCAGATTAACTGAGTGCCGCAGCGTGGAAATTGAGTATGGACAATACTCGGCCCTGTTTTCGCGAGCTTAAGAACAGTCCCCTTAGAACATTCCCATTTCCAGCCGCGCCGCTTCGCTCATCATCTCGCGGCTCCACGGCGGGTCCCAGGCCAGTTCGACCGTGGCTTCCGTCACCCCCGGCAGTTCGAGCAGCTTCTCGCGCGCCTCGTCGGCGATCAGCGTGCCCATGCCGCAGCCCGGCGCGGTCAGGGTCATGCGCACTGCCAGGCGGAACCCGCCTTCGGGCAGTGCTTCCGCGGTGCAGCCATAGACCAGGCCGAGATTGACGATGTCGATCGGTATTTCCGGGTCATAGCAGGTGCCCAGCACTTCCCAGGCGCTGCGCTCGACGGTATCGGCGTCGAGTTCGCCTTCGGCCGGCGCGGACCGCGGCGCTGCCGCCCGGGGCTCCAGCCCCAGCGCATCGGCGTCGCGTTCGGCGATGCGGTACAGGTTGCCGCCGCACATCACCGTGATCGAGCCGCCCAGGCGCTGTGTCACCAAGGCATGAGCGCCCTCGGGCAATGTCTCGGGCCGGCCCCAGGGCACGCTGACGGCGTCGCAGTCGCGCGCGAGCACGCGGGATTCGGTTTCGGCGTAGCGTTCGCCCATGATCGTCTCCGTCATTCGGTGCGGGCCGGCGCCTGTGCGCCGACGATCGCGTTGTGCAGGGTGTGCCAGGCCAGCGTGGCGCACTTGACCCGCGCGGGGAATTCGCGCACGCCGGCGAGCACCGCGAGCTTGCCGAAGTCGCGCGCCGGCGGCGTGTCGGTGAGCAGGGCGTGAAAATCGTGGAACAAGGCCTCGACTTCGGCCACCGGCTTGCCCTTGACCGCCTCGGTCATCAGCGAGGCGGATGCGGTGGAGATGGCGCAGCCGTGGCCGACGAAGCTCACGTCCTTCACCACGCCGTCCTCGATGTGCAGATAGACCGTGAGCTGGTCGCCGCACAGCGGGTTGTGGCCGTCGGCCTGGTGATCGGCGTCGGGCATCGGATGGAAGTTACGCGGCTGGCGGTTGTGGTCGAAGATGACTTCCTGGTACAGTTCGCGCAGATCGGGGGCGCTGTCGTTCATGTCGTCGTCCTTTCAGGCATGCCGGTGCGTGCCGAACAGGTCCTGCGCCTTGCCGATGGCGGCGGTCAGGGCATCGATATCAGCCGTGGTGTTGTACATCGCCAGCGAGGCGCGCGCGGTGCCGGGGATGCCGAGCCGCGTCATCAGCGGCATGGCGCAGTGATGGCCGGCGCGGATGGCGACGCCTTCGGCGTCGAGGATGGTGCCGAGGTCGTGCGGGTGGATGCCGTCGACGAGGAAGGACAGGATGCCCGCTTTGTGCCTGGCCGTGCCCACCAGCCTTACACCGCGAATCGCCCCGAGTGCCGCCGTGGCGTGGTCGAGCAGGGCGTGTTCGTGCGCCGCGATGCGTTCCAGGCCGATGTCCTGCACGTAGTCGATGGCGGCGGCCAGGCCGATGGCGCCGGCGATGTTCGGGGTGCCGGCCTCGAAGCGCTGCGGCGCGTCGGCCCAGGTGCTGCGTTCGAAGGACACGGTGCGGATCATGTCGCCGCCGCCTTGCCAGGGCGGCATCGCCCGCAGGATGCGCCCGCGCCCGTAGAGTGCGCCGATGCCGGTCGGGCCGTACAGCTTGTGGCCGGAGAAGGCGTAGAAGTCGCAGCCTATGGCCTGTACGTCCACCGCCTGGTGGGCGACGGCCTGGGCACCGTCGACGAGCACGACCGCGCCGGCAGCATGGGCGCGCGCGGTGAGTTCGGCCACCGGGTTGATGCTGCCGAGCGCGTTCGACACGTGGGTGATGGCGACGAGCTGGGTGTCCGACGTCAGCAAGGCATCGAAGGCGTTGAGGTCGAGTTCGCCCGCATCGCTGACCGGTACCACCTTGAGCACGGCGCCGGTCTGCTCGCACAGCAGCTGCCAGGGCACGATGTTGGAGTGGTGCTCCATCGCGGTGACGAGGATCTCGTCGCCGGCGCGCAGTTCGGCGCGCCCCCAGCTTTGCGCGACGAGGTTGATCGCCTCGGTGGTGCCGCGGGTGAACACGATCTCATCCGCGTGCGCGGCGTTGATGAAGCGCTGCACCGTGGCGCGCGCGGCATCGTAGAGTTCGGTCGCGTGCTGCGACAGCCAATGCACGCCGCGGTGGATGTTGGCGTTGGATTCCAGATAGAAGCGCCGCTCGGCCTCGACCACGGCCAGCGGCTTTTGCGTGGTGGCGCCATTGTCTAGGTAGACGAGGCGGCGGCCATGCACGGTGCGGGAGAGGATGGGAAAGTCGGCGGCGGTGTCGAGCGGCGCGGCGCCGGTGTGCCGGGCGGCAGGGGTGGTCGTGCTCACAGCAGTTCCTCCAGCAGGGCACTGCCCGGCAGGCGGGCGAGCAGGGTGGCGCGGGCATGCCTGCGCAGCGAATCCTGCGCGATGCGTTCGATCACCTCGGCGGCGAAGGCGTAGGTCAGCAACTGGCGCGCGTGGGTTTCATCCACGCCGCGCGTGCGCAGGTAGAACAGCGCGTCCTCGTCGATCTGGCCCACGGTGGCGCCGTGCGCGCATTTCACGTCGTCGGCGTAGATTTCCAGTTCCGGGCGGGCGTCGGCCTCGGCCAGCTTCGACAGCAGCAGGTTGTCGCAGCGCTGGATGGCGTCGGTGCGCTGTGCATCCTGGGCGACGATGATGCGGCCGGCGAACACGCCGCGCGCGTTGCCGTCGACCAGGCCGCGGTAGTGCTCGCGGCTGGTGCCCAGCGGATGCGCATGCTCGATCAGCGTGTGATGATCGACGTGGCGCCGGCCATCGACGTGGTACAGGCCGTTGAGCAACGCCTCGCAGCCTTCGCCGTCGAAGCGGGTGTGGATGTCGTTGCGCGCCAGCCTGGCGCCGAAGGACAGCGAGTGCGAGGCGACATGCGCACCGCGTGCCTGGCTGGCCTCGATCTGTGCCAGGTGGATCGCCCGTTCGTCCTGCCGTTGCAGCTTGACGTGGGTGACGCGCGCATCCTGCGCGGCCTGCACGCGGGTGACCACGGTGCCGAGCGTGGCGCCGCCGCCGAGGTGGTGTTCGACGATGCTGGCTTCGCTGCCGGCCTCGGCCACGATCAGGTTGCGCACATGGGTGTCGGCCGCGCCGGTGGCGCCGATGAAGACCAGGTGCAGCGGATGTTCCAGGGCGGTGCCGCGCGCGAGATGGACGAAGGCGCCGTCGCTGCACAGGGCGAGGTTGAGCGCATGGGGGGCGGCGGCGTCCCGGGCCGTGCCGAAGGCGGTCTCGACCGCCTCGGGGCGGTGTGCCAGGGCCTCGGACAGCGCGCAGATCGTGACGCCTGCCGGCACTGCGGCCATCACCGACAGGGCCGGCTCGGCGCGGCCGTCTACGAACACCAGCCAGTGGTCGCCGTCGTCGAAGCCGGTGCGCAGCGCGGCCAGTGTCGTGGCCGGATGCGGCGCGGCTTCGGGTGCGGCCAGCTCGTGCTGTTCGAGAAAGGCAAGCGAGGTGTGGCGCCAGGCTTCGAGCCGGCTCGTCGGCCAGCCGAGCGCGGCGAAGCGTTCGATCGCGTCGTGGCGGCGCGTGGCGAGCCACGGCACGGCGGCACCCGGCAGGGTGGCGGCGCGCTCGCGATGGCGGGCGACCCAGGTGTCGATGGCGTTCATGGTTCAGCCTCCCGTCGCGCCCGTCGCCGGGGCGGCCTTGGCGCCCGCGTCGATCCAGCCGTAGCCGTGCTCTTCCAGCTCCAGCGCCAGCTCGCGGCCGCCGGACCGCACGATGCGGCCGTGCGACAGCACATGCACCTGGTCGGGCACGATGTAGTCCAGCAGGCGCTGGTAGTGGGTGATGACGATCATCGAACGCTCGGGCGAGCGCAGGCGGTTGACGCCTTCGGCGACGATGCGCAGCGCATCGATGTCCAGGCCCGAATCGGTCTCGTCCAGTACCGCCAGCTTCGGCTCCAGCAGCGCCATCTGCAGCACTTCGTTGCGCTTCTTCTCGCCGCCGGAAAAGCCTTCGTTCACCGAGCGGTAGAGAAACTCCTCGCGCATGCCCACGGCCTTCATCTCGGCCTTCACCCGCGAGAGGAAATCCATCGCGTCGTATTCGGGCAGGCCGCGATGGCGGCGGATGGCATTGACCGCCGCCTTCAGGAAGTAGGCGTTGGAAACGCCGGGGATTTCGACCGGGTACTGGAAGGCGAGGAAGAGCCCGGCGCGGGCGCGTTCCTCGGCGGGCAGCGCGAGCAGGTCGGTGCCGTCCCAGTCGACCGCGCCGCCGGTCACCTGGAAGGTGTCGCGGCCGGCCAGCACCTGGGCCAGCGTGCTCTTGCCCGAGCCGTTGGGCCCCATGATGGCGTGCACCTCGCCGTCCTTCACTTCGAGGTTCAGGCCGTTCAGGATGGCCTTGCCATCCACTGCGGCGTGTAGGTTGTCGATCTTCAGCATGTTCTTTCTCCTTGTCCTCAGCCGACGCTGCCTTCGAGGCTCACGCCCAGCAATTTCTGCGCTTCCACCGCGAACTCCATCGGCAGTTCCTTGAATACTTCACGGCAGAAGCCATTGACGATCATCGATACCGCGTCCTCGGCGCTGATGCCGCGCTGCATCGCGTAGAACAGCTGGTCTTCGCCGATGCGCGAGGTGGTGGCCTCGTGCTCGACGCGGGCCGACGGGTGGCGCACCTCGATGGTCGGAAAGGTGTGCGCCGCGCAGCGGTCGCCGATCAGCAGCGAGTCGCACTGGGTGTAGTTGCGCGCGCCCTCGGCGCGGGGCGTGACGCGCACCATGCCGCGGAAGGTGTTGCTGCCGCGGCCGGCCGAGATGCCCTTCGAGAGAATGGTGCTGCGGGTGTTGCGCCCCATGTGGATCATCTTGGTGCCGGTGTCGGCCTGCTGCAGGTTGTTGGTCAGCGCCACCGAGTGGAAGTCGCCCACCGAGTCGTCGCCGCGCAGGATCACGCTCGGATACTTCCAAGTGATCGCCGAGCCGGTCTCGACCTGCGTCCACGAGATGCGCGAACGTGCGCCGCGACAGTCGCCGCGCTTGGTGACGAAGTTGTAGATGCCGCCCTTGCCGTCCTTGTCGCCGGGGTACCAGTTCTGCACGGTGGAATACTTGATCTTGGCGTCGTCGAGCGCGATCAGCTCCACCACCGCGGCATGGAGCTGGTTCTCGTCGCGCATCGGCGCGGTACAGCCTTCGAGGTAGCTCACCGATGCGCCTTCCTCGGCGACGATCAGCGTGCGCTCGAACTGGCCGGTGTCGCGCGCATTGATGCGGAAATAGGTGGACAGCTCCATCGGGCACTTGACGCCCTTGGGGATGAAGACGAAGGAGCCGTCGGAGAACACCGCCGAATTGAGCGCGGCGTAGAAATTGTCGCCCGGCGGCACCACGGTGCCGAGGTACTGGCGTACCAACTCGGGATGGGTTTTCACCGCCTCCGAGAACGAGCAGAAGACGATGCCGTGTTCGCCCAGTTCCTTCTGGAAGGTGGTGGCGACGGACACGGAATCGAATACCGCGTCCACCGCCACGCCCGCCAGCCGCGCGCGCTCGTGCAGCGGCACGCCCAGCTTCTCGAAGGTGCGCAGCAGCTCGGGGTCGACTTCGTCCAGGCTCTTGGGGCCGTCCTTCTTCGACTTCGGTGCGGAGTAATAGACGATGTCCTGGAAGTCGATCGGCGGGAAGCTCACCGCCGCCCAGGTCGGCGGCGTCATCGTCAGCCAGCGGCGGTAGGCTTCCAGCCGCCAATCGAGCAGCCAATCCGGCTCGCCCTTGCGCGCCGAGATCAGGCGGATGGTGTCCTCGGACAAGCCCTTGGGCACGGTGTCGGTTTCGAGGCGGGTCTCGAAACCCGCCGTGTAGTCCTGTTCGAGGAAGGCACCGAGGGCGTCGGCGCGGGTGGCCGCGGAGGGGGGGGAGAGCGGGGCGTTCATGTGGAATTCTCCTGTCGTTCAGCCTGCGTTGCGTGCGAGACGGCCGGGGCCGGATACACGCTGGCTGGCCGGGGAAGGGGCGTTGGAGAGATCGGGGGGCGGTGTCATCTCTGCGATGCTCACGCCCTGCAGGGCCTCGCGCACCACGGCGTTGATGCGGATCCAGCTGCCGCGGATCCGACAGCCGGTTTCCAGGCTGCAGGTACCGCTGCCGGCGCTGCATTCGGTGAGCCCGAAAGGCTGTTCTTCCAGTGCATCGACGATGTCGGCGATGCTGATCTGCTCGGGCGGCCGCGACAGCAGGTAGCCGCCGCGGGTGCCGCGATGGCTCAGCACCAGCCCGTGCCGTCCCAGGGCCTTGAGGACCTTGCTGACGGTGGCGAGGCCGAGGCCGAGGGCGTCGGCCAGTTCGGTCGCGCTCACCACTTGTGCGGGTGTGGCCGCCATTTGGGTCACGATCAGGGTGCCGTAGTCGGTGAGCTTGCTGATCCGAAGCATGATGGGATGTCTCCAGGAAGGCTTTCTGTCGAGCGTGTGCAAACTGTACTAAATTGGTACTGTATTTGCAAGATGCCGCCTTGGAAGCAAATGGAAACCGGCGGATGCGTGGCGCGAGCGCCACTGGAGCGGGGCGTGAATCCGGCGCCGGGCCTATGATGGAAAGCGCAGGAGGCGTTGCGGGAGGACTGAACATGGAACTGGAAACGGGCCGGATCTATCCGGTGCGCCTGTGCAGCGGCGAAATCCGGGCATGGCGTTTCGAGGGCCGGGATGGCCGCGGCTTTGCCTGGTGGCGCGACGCGGAAACGGGCGTGGGTTTTTCCGAGGCGGGCGTGCTCTATGCATGGGAGCTTCTGCCCGAGGGAGAGTGCGATGCCTGAGTCGTGGTGGATCCGCGCGGCGCTGCCTTTTCCTGCTTCGCTTGCGCTACCGGCGCTCGGCTTGTGCGCCGTCTGGCTGCTGTGGCCGCAGGCGGCTGGCGTGGGGGGCGTGGCGATCGCGGCCCTGGCCGGGCTGGCCGCCTGGACGCTGCTCGAATACGTGCTGCACCGCTTCATGATGCATCACGTGGAGCCATTCCGCGCCTGGCACCTGGCGCATCACCGCAACCCGCTGGCGCCGATCCGGGTGCCGGTCGCATTCAGCCTCGCGCTGGTGCTGGTCATGCTCGGCCTGCCGCTCGCGGTACTGGGCGTGCTGGGGATGGATGGCCTGGCGGCGCCATTTTCGGTCGGCCTGCTGCTTGGCGACGTGCTGCAGGAAAGCGTGCACCAGCGGCTGCACGCGCAGGAGGTGTCCGGCCATTGGCTGTCGCACTTGCGCGAACACCATGGCGGGCACCACTTCAGGGACGAAAGCCTTGCCTTCGGCACGTTGACGGATTTCTGGGACCGTTGCTTCGGTACCTGTCCGCCATCCGCGGAGAGGCGTTGAAGCGGGATCCAGGGCCAGCGGCGGCTGGCACGCGCCACTTCGCTGGCGAGCGTGGCCCAGCCCGGGATCATCAGGGTACCGCCGACGGGTGCCACTGCGCCCAGCCAGCGTGGTCCGCCCAGTGCCGGTACAAGAAGCGAAGGCGGGCACTGTAGGCGGAAGCCGTGAATGCCCAAGCGCGCGGACGCGTCTTTTCGATGGCTTCGCTTCGCTCGCCGAGGCTGGGAAGTGCATGAGCCAGAATGGATTCGCTGGCAGATACGAGACAGGTCTCTGATGGAGGTGAAATAGGATGAAGCCGGTTCTTGCTCGCGTTTTCGGTTTTTCTTTGCGGGCCGTCGCAACGTTCCTGGGATCGATCGTCGCATTTGCCTTGCCACCAAACGCCGACGGCGGACAGACCTGGGTACCGCAACCGAGCGGCACATCGAACGAGCTTCACTCGGTCGTCATCATGCCGGGTGGCCGCTCCGGCTGGGCAGTGGGGTTCGGCGGCACGATTCTGGCCACGGCCGATGGCGGGCAAAGCTGGGTATCGCAGCGGAGCGGCACATCGAACGAACTTCACTCAGTTGCTTTCACGCCGAATGGCCGTTCCGGCTGGGTGGTGGGGTTCGGCGGCACGATTCTCGCCACGATCGATGGTGGGCAGAGCTGGGTGCCGCAACGGAGCGGCACACCGAACGAACTTCGTGCGGTCGCCTTCACGCCGGATGGCCGTTCCGGCTGGGCAGTGGGATTTGGCGGCATGATTCTCGCGACGGCCGATGGCGGGCAGACCTGGGTACCGCAGCAAAGCGGTACACCGAACGAACTTCGCTCGGTCGCCTTCACGCCGAATGGCCGTTCCGGCTGGGTGGTGGGGTTCGGCGGCACGATTCTCGCCACGGTCGATGGTGGGCAGAGCTGGGTGCTGCAACGGAGCAGCACACCGAACGAACTTCACTCAGTCGCTTTCACGCCGGATGGTCGTTCCGGTTGGGCAGTGGGTTTTGGCGGCACGATTCTCGCCACGGCCGATGGTGGGCAAACCTGGATATCGCAGCGGAGCGGCACATCGAACGAGCTTCACTCGGTCGCTTTCACGCCAGATGGTCGTTTCGGCTGGGTGGTGGGATTTGGTGGCACGATTCTGGCCACAATCGATGGTGGGCAGAGCTGGGTACCGCAGCAAAGCGACACACCGAACGAACTTCGTGCGGTCGTCTTCACACCGGATGGCCGCTCCGGCTGGGCAGTGGGTTTCGGCGGCACGATTCTCGGCAGATGAGTCTGTTGCTCTGCCAAAAGCCGTCACGGCAGGCCCACCGTGCGTGTGGCCCGGCAACGCTCAGGCGGGCGGCGCGATGCGCAGCGGAATCGTCACTGGGCCGTCATTGACCAGTTCGACTTTCATGTCGGCGGCGAAGCAGCCGGTCTGCACCTCGGGATGGGCGATGCGCGCGCTGGCGACGAAGTGTTCGTACACCGCCTGGCCGGTCTGTGGAGCGGCGGCCTTGGTAAAGCTGGGGCGGTTGCCGCCGGCCGTGTCCGCTGCCAGCGTGAACTGGCTGACCACCAGCAGGCCGCCGGCGACATCCTGCAGCGAGCGGTTCATCTTGCCGGCGTCGTCGGCAAAGATGCGCAGCTTCAGTATCTTGGCGAGCAGCTTGTCGGCTTCGGCAGCGGTGTCGCCGCGTTCGGCGCAGACCAGCGCGAGCAGGCCATGGCCGATCTCGCCGATGGTTTCGCCATCGACGGTGACGCGTGCTTCGGAAACGCGCTGCAGGATCGCGAGCATGGATGTGGCCTTCGGGGCCCGGACCCCTTTGGGTGTCCGGGCACGGAGACGCCGCCGCCAGGGAATCGGGGCGGCGTCTCCGGTCAGACGGCGGCGAGCGCCTGTTCCAGGTCGTCGATGAGGTCGTCGATGTGCTCGATGCCGATCGACAGGCGCACCATGTCGGGCGCCACGCCGGCCTTCGCCAGCTCTTCCGGCGACAACTGGCGGTGCGTGGTCGACGCCGGATGGCAGGCGAGCGACTTGGCGTCGCCGATGTTGACCAGGCGGGTGAACAGCTTCAGCGCATCCTGGAACCGCGTGCCGCCTTCGATGCCGCCCTTGACGCCGAAGGACAGGATGCCCGACGCGCGGCCGCCCATGTACTTCTGCACCAGGCCGTGGTCGGCATGCTCGGGCAGGCCGGCGTAGTTCACCCACTCGACCTTGGCATGCGCCTTCAGGTATTCCGCCACCTTCACGGTGTTCTCGCAGATGCGGTCCATGCGCAGCGCCAGCGTCTCGATGCCTTGCAGGATCAGGAAGGCGTTGAATGGCGACAGCGCCGCGCCGGTGTTGCGCAGCGGCACCACGCGCGCGCGGCCGATGAAGGCCGCCGCGCCGAGCGCTTCGGTGTAGACCACGCCGTGGTAGGAAACGTCCGGCTCGTTCAGGCGGCGGAAGCGCGCCTTGTGCTCGGCCCACGGGAACTTGCCCGAGTCGACGATGACGCCGCCGATCGAGTTGCCGTGGCCGCCCAGGTACTTGGTCAGCGCGTGCACCACGATGTCGGCGCCGTGTTCGAAGGGGCGGCACAGGTAGGGCGAGGGCACGGTGTTGTCCACGATCAGCGGCACGCCCGCCTTGTGCGCGATTTCGGCCAGGCGGCCGATGTCGGTGATGTTGCCCAGCGGGTTGCCGACGGATTCGCAGAACACCGCCTTGGTGCGTCCGTCGATCAGCCTGGCGAAGCTGTCCGGATCGCGGTGGTCGGCGAAGCGCACTTCGATGCCGAACTGCGGCAGGGTATGGGCGAACAGGTTGTAGGTGCCGCCGTACAGCGTCGAGGCCGAGACGATGTTGTCGCCGGCTTCGGCGATGGTCTGGATGGCGTAGGTGATCGCCGACATGCCCGAGGCCACCGCCAGCGCGCCGATGCCGCCTTCCAGTTCGGCCACGCGCTGCTCGAGCACGGCGGTGGTCGGGTTCATGATGCGGGTGTAGATGTTGCCTGCCACCTTGAGGTCGAACAGGTCAGCGCCGTGCTGGGTGTCGTCGAAGGCGTAGGAGGTGGTCTGGTAGATCGGCACCGCCACGGCCTTGGTGGTGGGGTCCGGCGAATAGCCGCCGTGCACGGCGATGGTTTCGAGCTTCATGTGACAGGTCTCCCCTTGGTCTAAGTGCGGGGAGTATAGCCAGCGCGGGCATGCGGACGTAAGCATTAAACGTTCTGACCAATGCCAGCGGGTGAAAATGCCATGTGTATTCATTGGGCGGCGCAGCGGGCTGTTTCCCGTGTCCGCTATGGGCGCGAACGTGCCGAGCCGCTAAAATCCATCCCCCGATCCATCATATTTCGCCCGGAATCCCGCATGGCCCAGCTCATCCTCAAGCCCGGCAAGGAACGTTCTCTGTTCCGCCGCCATCCCTGGATCTTCGCCGGTTCGGTCGAGCGGCTCGACGGCCGGGCGCGGCCGGGCGACACGGTGACGGTGCTGGCTGCCGACGGCAAGGCGCTGGCGCGGGCGGGGTGGGCGCCCGAATCCCAGATCCGCGCGCGGGTGTGGAGCTTCGATCCCGAGGCGGCGATCGACCACGCCTTCTTCAAGCGCGCGGTGGCGGCATCGGTGGCGCGGCGCGCGGCGATCCCGGCCCTGCGCGGGCAGGAGGGCGTGCGCCTGATCCACGGCGAATCGGACGGGCTGCCGGGCGTCATCGCCGACCGCTACGGCGATGTCGTCGTGCTGCAGCTCACCAGTGCCGGGGCGGACAAGTGGCGCGAGGCGATCGTCGCCGGCCTGGTGCAGGCCACCGGCTGCGCGGCGGTCTACGAACGTTCCGATTCCGAAGTGCGCCGACTGGAAGGGCTGGCGCCGCACACCGGCTGCGCGCACGGCGAACTGCCGTCCGGCGGTCTCTCCATCGTCGAGAACGGCGTGCGCATGGAGGTGGACGTGGTGGGCGGGCACAAGACCGGCTTCTACCTCGACCAGCGCGACAACCGCCTGCTCACCGGCCGGCTCGCCGCCGGGCGGGACGTGCTCAACTGCTTTTGCTACACCGGCGGCTTTTCGCTGCAGGCGCTGGCCGGGGGGGCGAAGTCGGTGCTGTCGATCGACTCGTCCGGTCCGGCGCTGGAAGGCGCGCGCCGCAACCTCGCGCTCAACCCGCAGCTCGATCCCAGCCTGGCCGACTGGCATGAGGCGGACGTGTTCAAGGCGCTGCGCAATCTCAAGGACGAAGGGCAGCGCTTCGACCTCGTCGTGCTCGATCCGCCCAAGTTCGCGCCGTCCGCGGCGCATGCCGAGCGCGCTGCGCGGGCGTACACGGACATCAACCTGTTCGGCTTCCGCCTGCTCAATCCGGGCGGCATCCTGATGACCTATTCGTGCTCGGGCGGCATCGGGCTGGAACTGTTCCAGAAGATCGTCGCCGGCGCGGCCAGGGATGCGGGCGTCGACGCGCGCGTCCTGTACCGCCTGTCCGCCGCGCCCGACCACCCGGTCGGGCTGGCCGTGCCGGAAGGCGAATACCTGAAAGGGCTGGCCTGCCAGATCGGCTGAGGCTCCCGCCGCCGTTTTCCCGTCCGCCGGCCCGGGCCGTTGCTCCGCCCGGACGCCGTCACGCAGGTCTCTTGACCCGCGTCATTTTTCCCCGCGGCCCGCTCGGCTCTAATGAGTTCCACTCAGGAGAGCCTCCATGTTCCGCATCGCCCACTTCATCCGCGAACTCGACCAGCCCACGCCTGCCGGCCCGCGCCGCAACCCGCCCGGCCCGGTCGTCATCTGGAACCTGATCCGGCGCTGCAACCTGACCTGCGAACACTGCTACTCGATCTCGGCCGACAAGGATTTCGCCGGCGAGCTGGATACCGCCGAAGTGTTCAAGGTGATGGACGACCTGAAGGCCGCGCGGGTGCCGGTGCTGATCCTGTCGGGCGGCGAGCCGCTGCTGCGCCCGGACATCTTCGACATCGCCCGCCGCGCCAAGGCGATGGGCTTCTACACCGCGCTGTCGTCCAACGGCACGCTGATCGACGCCTCGAACATCGACGCGATCGACGACATCGGCTTCGACTACGTCGGCGTCAGCCTGGACGGCATCGGTGCCACGCACGACCATTTCCGCCGCAAGCAGGGCGCGTTCGAAGCCTCGATGGACGGCATCCGCCTGTGCCTGGAGCGCGGCATCAAGGTCGGCGTGCGCTACACGATGACCGAGGGCAACGCCCACGACCTGCCCGCATTGCTGAAGCTGGTCGAGGACGAGGGCATCGACAAGTTCTACTTCTCGCATCTCAACTACGCCGGCCGCGGCAACAAGAACCGCGCCGGCGATGCCCGCCACCGCACCACGCGCGAGGCCATGGAGCTGCTGTTCGACACCTGTCTGGACCTGCACCGGCGCGGCATCGAAAAGGATTTCGTCACCGGCAACAACGATGCCGACGGGCCCTTCCTGCTGCAGTGGGTGCAGCGCCGCTTTCCCGAACGCGCGGCGCACATCGAGGCCAAGCTGCGCCAGTGGGGGGGCAACGCCAGCGGCGTCAACGTGGCCAACATCGACAACCTCGGCATCGTCCATCCGGACACGATGTGGTGGCACGTGCCGCTGGGCGACGTGCGCAAGCGCGCCTTCGGCGACATCTGGAACGATCTCTCCAACCCCCTGATGGCCGGCCTGAAGCAGCATCCGCGCACGTTGGAGGGGCGCTGCGGCGCCTGTCGCCACCTGGCCATCTGCAACGGCAGTTCGCGCGTGCGCGCAGCGCAGGTGACGAACAACCCGTGGGCGGAAGACCCCGGCTGTTATCTGGACGACGAGGAGATCGGCGTCTCCGCCGCCGACTACGACGGCCGCGCGCGCGTCGTCACCACCCCCTGGACCCGTATCGAGAAGGTGCCGGCATGAAGGCGCTGCATTCCATCTTCCTGGCCGCCGCCGCGCTGGCGGCCGCGAGCGGCAACGCGACCGATGCCGGCCGCCCCGGCGTCGCCGAACTGTACGCCCGGCACTGCGCGGTCTGCCACTCGGGCGATCGCCTCGGCGGCATGGGGCCGGCGCTGCTGCCGGACAATCTCGCCCGCCTGCGCAAGCCCGAGGCGCTGAAGATCGTCGCCGAGGGGCGTACGGCCACGCAGATGCTGGGCTTCGGAGAACAGTTGTCCAAGGACGAGATCGCCGCGCTGATCGACTGGATCTACAGCCCGGTCGATCCGCCGCCGCGCTGGACCGACGACGACATCCGCGCCTCGCGCATCCAGCACGTCGATTCGGCCACGCTGTCCGACAAGCCGGTGTTCGATGCCGATCCGCTGAACGTCTTCCTCGTCGTCGAGGGCGGCGACCACCACGTCAGCGTGCTCGACGGCGACAGGCTCGAGCCGATCCACCGCTTCCAGTCGCGCTTCGCCCTGCACGGCGGGCCCAAGTTCGCGGCGGGCGGGCGCTACGTGTTCTTCGGCTCGCGCGACGGCTGGATCACCAAGTACGACCTGTGGAACCTGACGGTGGTGGCCGAGGTGAGGGCGGGCATCAACACCCGCAACGTCGCCGCGTCGCCGGACGGCAAGCACGTGGCGGTGGCCAACTACCTGCCCAACACCCTGGTGCTGCTCGACGGCGACCTGAACCTGGTCAAGACCATCGCCGCCACCGACCGCGACGGCAAGCACAGTTCGCGCGTGTCGGCGGTGTATGACGCCACGCCGCGCCAGTCCTTCATCGCCGCGCTGAAGGACGTGCCGGAAGTGTGGGAGATCAGCTACACCAAGGCAGTGGAGGACATTCCCACCGGCTTCATCCACGACTACGCGCAGAAGGAAGGCAGCTTCATCCCCGGCTACCTGAACCCGCGCCGCACCGTTCTGGGCGAAGTGCTCGACGATTTCTTCTTCACCCAGGACTACGCCGAATTGATGGGCGCCTCGCGCGAGGGTGTGGGCCAGGTGGTCAACCTCGACATCCGGCGCAAGATCGCCGACCTGCCGCTGGACGGCATGCCGCACCTGGGCTCGGGCATCACCTGGGAGTGGATTGACGCCAGCGGCGCGGCGCGCACGGTGATGGCCAGCACCAACCTGAAGGCCGGCGAGGTCACGGTGATCGACATGAAGTCCTGGGAGGTCGTCAAGCGCATCGCCACCCGCGGTCCCGGCTTCTTCCTGCGCAGCCATGCAAACAGCCGCTACGCCTTCGTCGATTCGATGATGAGCCCGCAGGCCAAGCATATCCTGCAGGTCATCGACAAGCAGACGCTGGAGGTGGTCAAGGAGATCACCGGCGAGCCGGGCAAGACGCTGGCACACGTCGAATTCACCCGAGACGGCCGCTATGCGCTGGCCAGCTTGTGGGAGGATGAGGGCGCCGTCATCGTCTATGACGCGCAAACGCTGGAAGAAGTGAAACGCCTGCCGATGAGAAAGCCGGTAGGCAAATACAATGTGTGGAACAAGATTTCACGCGAAGAAGGCACCAGCCACTGATACCGCCCTGCCTTCGAAGCGACGACGGCGTTGCTCTGCCCGTGCCACGGCACTGCCCGCGGTTGTGCGCCTCGTTCCCGCTCCGAAGGCAAGCCGGTAGGAGTGCCTCGGCAACACCCTGACAAAGAGCGATCGACATGGCCCTGATTCCCCTCGAAGAACCGACCACCAAGCGCATACCGCCCGATACCTTCTCGCTGTGGGCACTGGCTTTCCGCCCCTTCTACCTGCTGGCCGCGGCCTTCGCCGTGTTGGCGATCCCCGTGTGGGCGGTCGTGTTCTCCGGCGGGCTGCAGACGCCGATCCCCGGCATGTGGTGGCATGCGCACGAGATGATCTTCGGTTTCGCGGTGGCGGTCATCATCGGCTTCCTGTTCACCGCGGGGCGCAACTGGACCGGCCTGGACACGCCCGCCGGCGGCCAGCTCGCCGTGCTCGCCGGGCTGTGGCTGGCCGGGCGGCTGGCGATGGCCTTCGGCAGCGGGGCCTGGGTGGCGGTGGTCGACATCGCCTTCCTGCCGGTGGCCGCGGCCTTGCTGCTGCGGGTGCTGGTCCGCGCCAAGAGCCGGCGCAACTATTTCGTCGGCGTGCTGCCGGGCCTGCTGGCACTGGCCAACCTGGTGTTCCATCTGGCGGTACTGCAGGTCATCGACGTCGATCCGCTGACCGCGATGCACCTCGCGCTGGGCCTGATCGTGGTGCTGGAGACCATCATCGGCGGCCGCGTCATCCCGATGTTCACCTTCAATTCCATCCGCGGCATCAAGCAGTGGCGCGACAAGCGCGTCGATTGGGCGGCCGCCATCGCCACCGGCATCGCGCTGCTGCTGTGGGCGACCGGGGCGGGCACCTGGGCGGCGGCCGTGTCCTTCGCCGCCGCCGTGCTGCAGGGGCTGCGCGTCGGCGGCTGGAATCCGTGGGCGACGCGCAAGGTGTCGCTGCTGTGGGTGCTGCACCTGTCCTACATGTGGATTCCGCTGGGCCTGGCGCTGATCGGCCTGGCCCAGCTCGGCCTGCTGCCGCGCACCGCCGGCATCCACGCGCTGGCGATCGGCGCCACCGGCGGGCTCATCATCGGCATGATCACCCGTACCGCGCTCGGCCATACCGGCCGCATGCTGGTGGCCGGGCCGATCGAAACCGCCGCCTATGCGCTGGTGCAGCTCGCGGCGCTGGCCCGCGTGCTGACCGTGGCCGTGATCCCCGCCGCCGCGATCGGCGGCATCCACGCCGCGGCCACGCTGTGGTCGCTCGGTTTCCTGCTCTACCTGTGGCGCTACACGCCGTTCTTGCTGAAGGCGCGGGTGGACGGCAAGGAGGGGTGACAGCGGCTCACCAGCACTCGCTGCCTGTCTGGCAACATATGGCAGTTGACTCGGACATCGATCCTGGTCTTGACCGGGATGAGCTTTATGATGACCGTCTGCGTTGACACCAACATCTAGGTCGATGCACTGAGTCGTCCGACGAGTTCTGATCCTGTTCGCCACGAACGTGCCCGGGACGCTATCCAGGCCGCCGAAGTCGTGGTGATCACGCCGCAGATAATCAATGAGCTGGGTTTCGTGCTGCGGCGAAAACGGGGGAGGCTGGTTGCGACACCCTGCTCAGTGAAGACATGCACCATGGCCATGCTCTGCCGGGTATCCGCGTCGCCAATCCTCTTGTCTGATCTTCCGCTGCCGTGCTTCAGTCCAAGCTGCTGCGCAGCTGCTCGATGTCGGGGATGTGGATGGTGCGGCCTTCGACCTCGATCAGGCCGGCGCTGGTGAGTTCGTGCAGGATGCGCGAGAAGTGTTCCTGCGTCAGGTTCAGGCGCGAGGCGATGGTGCCCTTGCTGGTGGGCAGGCGGATCGAGACGCGGCCGGTGCCGACGCTTTCCCCGCTCATCTCCTCTTCGCGCAGCAGGTAGCCGATGATGCGCTCGCGCCCGGAGCGCAGCGAGTAGCTTTCGACATCGCCCATCAGCCGGTGCAGGCGCTGGGCGAGGCCGGCGATGATCTTGTGGCAGAAGCGCGGGTCGCCGTTCATTTCCTCGAAGAAGACCTGCTTGCCGATGTGCAGCAGCGTGCTGTCGGTCAGCGCCTGCGCCATCACCACGTAGGGCTTGTCCATGAACATCACCGCCTCGCCGAAGCTCTGGCCGGGGCGCAGGATGTCGACCACCTTTTCGTTGCCTTCGGACGAGGTGAAGGCGAGCTTGATCTGGCCGGACAGGATCAGGTGGAAGCCGCTGCAGGCGTCGCCGCGGTGGAACAGGATCTCGCCCTTGGGTGCCTTGATCTCGCGCACGCCGCGCGCAAAGCGTGCGATATCGCCCAGCCCCAGGCCCTGGAACAGCGAGGCGTGGCGCAGCAGGCGGCACAGGCGTTCGACTTCGGGTGTCAGGGAGAGGGCGTCGGCGGGCGGGCTTGCGTCGCGCAGTGCCTCCTGGCACGGGATGTCGCAATGATTCATGGCGTGGTTCTCATGCGTCAGCGGGTCAGTTGGGCGTAGAACATCGGCAGACGGGCGGGAAGCTCGTCGGGCTCGCGGATCACCGCGTAGCCGCCGGGGCCGAACAGATGGGGCAGGTAGCTGGCGCCCTCGCGGTCGATGGTGACGCAGAAGGGCACGATGCCGCGGCCGCGCGCTTCGATGACGGCGACGCGGGTGTCCTCGATGCCGTAGCGGCCGTCGTACAGGTCGAGGTCGTTGGGTTTGCCGTCGGACAGGATCAGCAGCACGCGGCGGGCCGCGGCCTGTTTTTCGAGCACGCTGGTGGCATGGCGGATCGCGGCGCCCAGCCGGGTGTAGTAGCCCGGCTTGATCGCCATGATGCGGCCGCGCGCGGCGTCGTCGAAGCGCTGCGAGAAATCCTTCAGGCGGTGGAAGCGCACGTTGCTGCGCTTGACCGACGAGAAGCCGCACAGCGCGAAGCCGTCGCCGGTGGCGGACAAGGCCTCGCCGAACAGCAGCAGCGAATCGCGGATGACGTCGATGACGCGGGCCTCGGACGAGATCCAGGCATCGGTGGACAGCGACAGGTCGGCCAGTGCCAGGCAGGCGAGATCGCGCTCGCGCTTTTCCAGCGACAGGTAGAGCTGATCGGACGGGTGCTGGCCGATGGCGCGGTCGGTGGCGGCGCGCACGACGGCATCCAGGTCGAGTTCGCTGCCGTCGATGCGGCCCTTGAGCCAGCGCCGGCCGGGCTGCAGCGCGGCGAACTGGCGGTGCAGATGGCGCGCGGTGCGGCGCAGGTGGGCCGGCAGCGGCGTGGGCGCGGCGCGCGGGTCGTGCGGCGAGGCGGTGAATTCCTGCAGGCGGACGTGGTCCTCGCGCAGCAGTTGCTTGCGGTAGTCCCACTCCGGCAGCGGGATGCCGCCGCCGAGCACGACGTCGTCCTCGGCGGCGGACGGCAGGTCGAGGTCGAAGCGCACCTTGGAGGCGACGCGCTCCTCGTCGCGCGACAGCGCAAGCTGTTCGAGGTTGGCGGCAGCGTCGGCGGCGTTGTCGTCGGGGTCGTCGTCGGTGCTGCGCTTGACCTTCAGAAACTCGGCCACCGACAGCAGGCTTTCGGCGCGGAAGATCATCAACAGGCCGTGTTTTTCCTGCGGCTGGTCGACGCGTTCGACACGGTGGGCCTGGCGTTCGGTTTCGCGCTCGTCGCGCTTGTTCTGCGCGTTGGCGCTGGCTTCGGCGCCGCGCCCGCCGCGCGCGGTGGCGGCGTCGCCCGGCAGCAGGTCGCCCAGCCACAGCAGCACCGGCTGATGTGGCATGCCCTTGGGGGGCAGCGGCGGCAGCGCGGCGACGCTGCCGGGTTGCCGCAGCGCCTGGCGGACGAGATTCTCGCGCTCGGCTTCGACCGGGGGCAGGCGGGCCGGATCGGGGCGCTGCTTCAGCACCGCGGCCACGAGGCGGTCGTAGCGCGACTGCAGGCCGGGCCAGCGCAGCAGGGCGCGCAGCGTGGCGAGCTGGTTTAGGCGCAGCTCCAGCGTCGCGGCGTCGGCGCTGGCGCCTTCGGGCAGGGGGGCGAGGCGTGCCTGGGCCTGGGCCAGTGCGGTTTCATCCTCGACGCCGGCCGGCGCGCCCTGCGCCGCGGCGAGGGCGGCCAGCCACAGGTAGAGGTCGCGGTTCAGGCTGCGCTCGGGCAGTGCGTCCAGCTCCATCGGCAGGCGCAGCGTGGTGCTGTCCATGCGGGCGCGGGCGAGGCGTTCGTCGCTGCCGGCGATGCGCGACAGCAGGCTGCGGCGCGCGCCGTGCACGTCGGCGGTGGCCGCCGCCACGCGCAGGCCGGGGTCGCCGCCGAGGGCGCGGAAGAACACACCCGTCATGCGTTCGATGTCCTTCAGCCTGACCGCGGCCTGGGGAAAGTGGCCGCCCGCGGCGCGGGTGATGAAGCGATGCCAGAGTTTGCCGACGGTTTCTTCCATGATTCAGCGCTCCTTCGCGCGGGCAACGGTCGGCTCAGCCATCTTCGCGCGGTCCGAAGATCGGATAGCGCCAGGGGCGGCCATTGACCGCGCGCGACAGGCCGAGCACGCCGAGCAGGATCAGCCCGGAATGGACGAAGGTGAAGTACAGCACGCCGACCACCCACGACCACGGGTTGTCGAAGCCGCCGAGCACGAAGATGGCGGCGCTCAGGCTGACCAGCAGCGTGCCGCCCCAGATGCAGGTCCACCCGGTCTGGCGCAGGTGGTTGCGCACCAGCGGATCGGGGTGGTCGTGGTGTTTCGCCCACAGCACCATCAGCACCAGGAAGGCGAGCCCCGGCGCCAGCATCAGGTTGATCAGGAACAGGGCCTCGGCGGCGACCGCAAGACGCGGGCCGGGCATGACGTGACGCAGGGGGTCGGGGCGTTCGATCGACATGGCCGGCCGTCCCTTTCAGCGGCCGAAAGTGGCCGACACGACTTCCATCAGCGCCTCGGCGACTTCGGCGTCGTCGGTCAGGCTTTCGACGATGCCGACGCGGCAGGCCGCCACCGGGTCCATGCCGTCCTTGATCAGCAGCGCGGCATAGATCAGCAGGCGGGTGCTGGCGGCTTCTTCCAGGTCGCGGTCCTTCAGCGCGCGCAGCGCGCCGGCGATTGTCACCAGGCGGCGGGCGAGGTCGGGTGGGCAGGCGGTTTCACCGATCAGGATGGCTTCTTCCTGTTCGGCGCGCGGGAAATCGAAGCGCACGCTGACGAAGCGCTGGCGGGTCGAGGGCTTCATGCCCTTCAGCAGGTTCTGGTAGCCGGGGTTGTAGGACACCACCAGCATGAAGCTGGGTGGCGCTTCCAGCAGTTCGCCGGTGCGGTCGATGGGCAGGATGCGGCGGTCGTCGGCCAGCGGGTGAAGCACCACCGTGGTGTCCTTGCGCGCCTCGACCACTTCGTCCAGGTAGCAGATGCCGCCCTCGCGCACGGCGCGGGTCAGCGGGCCGTCGCACCACACCGTCCTGCCGTCGCCGATCAGGTGGCGGCCGACGAGGTCGGCGGCGGTGAGGTCGTCGTGGCAGGCCACGGTATGCAGCGGCAGGCCCAGGCGGGCGGCCATGTGCGCGACGAAGCGCGTCTTGCCGCAGCCGGTCGGCCCCTTGATCAGCAGCGGCAGGCGGTTTTTCCAGGCGTGCTCGAACACCGCGACCTCGTCGCCCGCGGCCTGGTAGAAAGGGATGTCGAGCTTCGCTGCGCCCGTGAGGTTTTCCATTTTCATTGCGGCAGTCCTTTGATGTATGCGATGGCGATGACCGCCCACACGAGGATCATCCAGCCCAGCGTCAGCGCGCGCCACAGCAGCGGTGCGTGGCGCAGGGCCATGAAGTCGAGGATGATGACCGCGCCCTTCCAGAACGATATCGCGGCCAGGATGGCGATCGCGCCCTTGCCGGTGGCGCCCGTCGCGCCCATGCCCCAGGTCAGCAGCGTGGCGACGATCAGCGTCGCCCACAACAGGGTGGCACGGCGCGGTGTGCCATGTACGTCGGAACTCATCTTCGCCCCCTCAGTGGATGACATAGACCAGCGGGAACAGGATCAGCCACACCAGATCCACCATGTGCCAGTAGGCGGCGCCGGTTTCGATGCCGTTCATGTCGCCCGGCCGGTAGCGGCCCGCGCGCGCGCCGTTCCACATCGCGACCAGGATCACCATGCCGAGGATGACGTGCATGAAATGGAAGAAGGTCAGCGACAGGTAGAACATGTGGAAGGGGCTGCTCGACAGGCTGATGTTGTGCTCGAAGGCAGCCGCGTACTCGAACATCTTGACCACCAGGAAGCCCGCGCCGCAGGCGATCGCGGCCAGCAGCCAGTGCGCGCAGGCCTGCGACCGGCTGTGCTCGGCGGCCTGCACCGCGCGCACGACGAAGTAGCTGGCGGTCAGCAGCAGCACGGTGTTGAGCGCGCCCGCATTGCGGTTCAGCGCCGCCTGCTCGGCGTCGAAGAGCTCGATGTTGTTGGCGCGGGTGAAGGCGTAGGCGGCGAAGAACACGCCAAAAGCCAGCAGTTCGGCGAGGATGAAGAACCAGATCGCCAAGTCGCCCGCCAGCCGTGGGCCGGAAGCCTGTTCGAGCGGAGCCGCCGTGACGGTGGGGAGAGTGTTCTGTTCCATGCGCCGCAGTCTAGGCAGGGGCGCATGGAATTAACTTGATCGTGGTTAACTGAAAGGCGCCGCCGCGCCCTGGGGCGGAATGGATGGCGTGCGCGATGTGGCGGAACGCGCGGCGGCGCCTACGCTTCCCGTGCTTGCGCCAGGCGTTCGAGCCAGTGCCGCGTCACATCCACCATGCGGCTGGCAAACCCCCATTCATTGTCGAACCACACCACCAGGTTGGCCAGCCGCGCGCCCACCATGCGCGTCTGGCCGCCGTCGACGATCGCCGAATGCGGGTCGTGGTTGAAGTCGATCGATGCGTGGGGGTCGTCGGACCACGCCAGCAGCCCGCGCCAGGCGCCCTCGGCGGCGGAGCGCAGCAGGGCGTTGATCCGCGCCGCGTCGGCGCCGCCGGAGAACTGCAGCACCATGTCGATGGCCGACACGTTATGCGTCGGCACGCGGATGGCCTTGGCCTGCACCTTGCCGGCGAGCTCCGGCAGCAGGCGCTCGACGCCGCGCGCCAGGCCGGTCGATACCGGGATGATCGACTGCATCGCCGAGCGCGTGCGGCGCAGATCGGCGTGATGGTAGCCGTCGATCAGCGGCTGGTCGTTCATCGCCGAATGCAAGGTGGTGAGCAGCACGTTTTCCAGGCCGAGCTCGCGGTGCAGCAGGGCCAGCACCGGCACCACGGCATTGGTGGTGCAGGACGCGTTCGACACCAGCCGCGCGCCGGCCCGCAGGCTGGCGTCGTTGATGCCGTGCACGATGGTGGCGTCGACGTCCTCGGCGCTGTTGCCGGGCTGCGACAGCAGCAGGCGCGGGCAGCCTGCCCGCAGGAAACGTTCGAGTTCGGCGCGGCTGCCGTACTGGCCCGAGCATTCGACCACCAAGTCTATGCCGTGGGCGGCCCAGTCGACCGCCTCCGGCGTGCTGGCATGCGAGATCGCGATGGCCTGGCCGTCGATCAGCAGATGGCCGTCGCCAGCCTCGACCTTGCCGGGAAAGCGCCCGTGGGTGGAGTCGAAGCGCGTCAGGTAGGCGATGCTCGCCAGGTCCGCCGGCTCGTTGATCGCCGCCACCCGGAAGCGTTCCGCCAATCCCGCCTCGTGCAGGGCGCGCAGGTAACAGCGCCCGATACGGCCGTAGCCGTTGATGGCGATGCGTTGCGGGTGGGACAGGACGGGAGGCTGGGTGCGTGACACGGTGGTTTCCGGTTGGGTGGATGGAGAAGCGGGATTCTACTGGCTGATGGCCGTGTCGCCGGTATCCGTGCAGCGGAAGGCGCTGTGTGCGCATGCGATCCGGCCGACAATCCGGTCGAATAAGAAGGATTCTCGTTTCTGTCCATATAATGGACAGCTCTGTCGAAAATGACTGCTGCTCGCCTCAACGGGGAAACCATGAAGGACCGGATCGCAAGCCTGAACAACAAAACCCTGGCCGGCAGGGGCCGCATGGCGGGGCCCCGGCTGTGGGCCTGCCTGTTCGGGTGGGTGCTGATGCTCAATGTGCTGCCGGCGCTGGCGCAGCCGAATCTGGCGCAACGGACCGGCACCACCATTGCCGACACCGGCGTCGCCGGCTATCGCTTCGAAACCATCACCCTGGACCCGGCAGCCAACGGGCGGGGCTATCGCTTGCGGGTGGCGCTGCCGGACAGCCCCGCGCCGCCGGGCGGCCACCCGGCGGTCTGGCTGCTCGACGGCAACGCGGCGCTGATGGATATCGGCGAGGAGACGCTGGCGCGTCTGGCGCGGCGGACCCCGGCGCCGGTGATCGTGTTCGTCGCCCATGACAACGATCTGCGCATCGATGGCGATGCGCGCGCCCATGACTACACGCCGCGCCGCACCGGAGGCGAAGACGCCCAGCGCGACCCGCTGGCGGCGCATCGCCGCAACGGCGGCGCCGATGCCTTTCTCGGCCTGCTGACCGGGCAGGCGAGATCGGCCGTCGCGGAGCGGGCCGCGCTGGACCCGGCGCGGCAGGCCCTGTGGGGGCATTCGTATGGCGGCGTATTCGTTTTGCACGTGTTGTTCACCCGGCCCGCCGCGTTCTCCGATTACGCGGCGATTGACCCCTCGCTGTGGTGGGGCGACGGCCATGTCCTGCGCGAGGAGGCGGCCGCGGCCGCCGCCCCCGGTCCGCCGCCGCGATTGTGGTTGTGGCTCGGCGACTCTGACGCCGGGCGTGCTGGTCCGGGCGGGCCGTCCGTGCAGCCAGCCGGCGCCGCCCGCGAGGCGATGCAGCAGGCGCGCCGCAGCGTGCCGCCCGATGCCGCGGAAAGAATGGCCGAGCGCCTGCGCGCGCGCGGCATGGAGGTGGCGCTGGCGGAGCTGCCCGGGGTGTCCCACGGGCAGACCCTGGGCGCATCGCTGCCGCTGTTTCTCGACGCGCTCTTTCCCGAGGGGCGCTGAGGCGCGTTGCTGGACGAGGACGATACGATGAACGAATGGATGGTCTTTTTTTCGGCGCTGTCCGGCGTGGCCGGCGCGTGGCTGCTCTACCTCGCGTCGCCACGGCAGCAGTGGCTGGCCCATCGCTCTTCGCCGCGCGTATCTGCCGGGGTCGGAACGGCCTTGCTGCTGCTGTCCCTGGCGCTGCTGCTGTCGATGATGGGCGCGACCGAGGCGGTGGCGAGCTGGATGGTGCTGGTGATGCTGGTCTGGACGCTGGCCCCGTTCCTCGGCGCGTGGCGGGCAGGACGGAGGACGCTCTCATGAGCGGGAAGGGGGCCATGCCGGCTGCGCGGCGCCTCGAGAGCCGCCATTGGTTCGGCAAGAGCTGTGCCGGCGCGCTGCTGGGCTTCGGCTTGGCCGTCGCCCTGTCCGGCCTGTTCGCCTGGCTCAGCCCGGGCGGCGTCGAAGGCAATGGCGGCAAGACGCAGTTCAACATGTGGCTGATCTCGCCGATCTGGGCGGGCGTGCTGTGTTTCGTGTTTCTGTTCCGCGACAGCCTGCGCGCGTGGCTGTGGCTGGGGGCGGCGAACCTGGCCGCTTTCGGCCTGTTGGGCGCGATCCGCCTGGTCATGGGTTAGGCAATGAAGATCCGTAACGACATCATCAAGGTGTACAAGGATGTACACATCTGGGTCGGCATCATCAGCGGGCTGATGCTCTTCATCGCCTTCTACGCGGGCGCCATCACCATGTTCGAGAAGCCGCTCGAACGCTGGGCCACGCCGCCGTCGGCGCTGGCTCCGCCGCCGCCGATCGAGCGCACGGAAGCGCTGCTGCAGGCCGTTTTCGCCAGCCATCCGCAAGCCGCGAAGCACTACCTCGTCGTCGTTCGGCCGAGCGCCGAAGCGCCTGCGCGGGTGATCTGGCGCGAACCCGGAAAGACGCGGCGCGAATTCACCGAATACGGCGCGAGCTTCGCCGCCGATGGCAGCCTGCAGGTCGAAAAGCTGGCCAAGGCGCCGGTTGCGCAACTGGTGGACACGCTCCACCAGCTGGTCGGCCTGCCTTTCCCCGACGCCGTGGCGCGCCAGATCATGGGCGCGGTGGCGCTGATGTACGCCGTGGCGCTGGTTTCCGGGCTCATCATCGTGCTGCCGACGCTGGTCAAGGATTTCCTCGCCCTGCGCATCGGCAAGAACATCAAGCGCATGTGGATGGATGTGCACAATGCGCTGGGCATCGTGAGCCTGCCCTTTCACCTCGTCATGGCCCTGACCAGCGTGGTGTTCGCCTTCCATACGCCTTTCTATGCGGTCCAGGAAAAAGTGGTGTATCCCCATGGCCTGCCCTGGGGGCAGCACGAGCCTGCGCCATTGCCCGGTCCCGACGAATACCCGCTGCCGGCGGACGCACTGCTGCGCAGCGTCGAGGCGCAACTGCCGGGCTTCGAGGTGTACAGTTTCATTTTCCGTGAAGATCAGGGGCAACTGGAGGCGAGCGTCACCGGCCTGGACGTTCGCCACGGTACCCGTGGGCGAACCCAGGCGAGCACGCACCTGAATCCTTATACCGGCGAAGTCGACCCGCACGATCTGCCCGGGCGCATGGAATCATGGGATGCCGCCGTGAATGCCTTCTTCATGCTGCATTTCGGCAGCTACGGCGGCAACGCGATGCGCTGGCTGTATCTGGTGATGGGGCTGGCCGGCGCGCTGCTGTTCTACACCGGAAACCTGCTGTGGATCGAGTCGCGCCGCAGGAAGCAGCGCGACGGCCTCGTGCCGGCGCAAAAGCGCTCGGCCCAGGTGCTGGGCTGCCTCACGGTCGGCGTGTCCCTCGGTTGCGTGATCGGCATTTCGGCGACGCTGGCGGCGACCAAATGGCTGCCGGGGCGTGTCGACGACGTCGCCCTGTGGCATCAGGGCCTCTACTACGCGTTCTTCGCCGCGGCGGTGGCGTGGGCCTTTGCCAGGGGCGCGGCGCGCGGCGCCGACGAACTGCTGCGGCTGGCGGCGCTGGCGAGCCTGCTGGTGCCGCTTGGCAGTCTGGCGGGCGTCTGGGGCATCGGCGGCACCTGGAATCATCCCGGCGCCGGTTTTGCCGTGGATGCCGTTGCGCTGGCGGCCGTGCCCGTTTTCCTGATGCTGGCGCGCTACACGCGCAAACGGATGGCCGACGGCCATACCGACAGCGTCTGGTCCACAGCGGGCGGCTCGGCTGACCCCGCCGCCGAGGGCGCCGATGCCCGCGCGGTGACCTGAGCGCAGGCCGGGCCGGGATGCGCGGCGGGCTGGACGTGGTCCGGGTTCTGCGTTGTAATCCTCGGCTACCGGGCTCTGAAGCCGGCTTCGGGCACGGCAAGCCGATGCCGCTGCCCGTGCCCATTCGGGGCCGGGCGTGCCAGTCCCGGGAACAGCCATCTTCGTGCCATGACTTCATACATACCGCGTGGCGGCAGCGAATTGCCGCCTGCGCCAGCGGAAGGCGAAGCCTTCGCCTTGTCCGCGCTGTCGCAGAACGACATCACCATCCTGGCGGAAACTTTCCGCCTGCTGGGCGATCCGTCGCGCCTCAGAATCATGCTGTGCTGCATGGAAGGCTCCACCTCCGTGGGCGAGATCGCCGACAGCCTCGACCTTTCGCAGTCGCTGGTCAGCCACCACCTGCGGCTGCTGCGCGGCGCGCGGCTGGTCAAGGGCATTCGCCGCGCCAAGCACATCTTCTACGAAGTCGCGGACCAGCATGTCAGCCAGGTGCTGCAGGACATGGCCAGCCACATCGCCGAAGAGCATACCGACGACTGAATGCGCTCCGGCCCGGTGTGCGGTTCGGGCGCCGCGGCAGGACGGGGCTGTCTTTTTTAAATACATGAACAATTGTTCATGTGTGCTAGTATTGGTGCACATGATGCCGCGGGAAAGGGGCGCGACTCCGCGCCTCCCGCATCGGCAGGCAAGGAGATCGGCATGTCTTCGAACATCGATGGGCGGGTTGCGGCGCACGACGGTCACGCTCACCTCCAGCACGATGGGGGGCAGGAGCAGGGCGGCTGCACAGATCATTGCCATTGCACGGCCCGCCAGGGCGCGGACGATGCCGCCGTCCGGCATGGCCACGCGGCGGGCGAGGTGGCAACCGCGGCCGTCCGCGAAAGCCCGCCCAATGTCGCCATGCGGGTCGAGGGCATGGATTGCGCGAGTTGCGTGAGCAAGATCGAAACCGCGCTGGCGCGCATGCCGGGGGTTTCGTGCATCCGGCTCAACTTCGCCGCGGAAACGCTCGAACTGGCCCTGGCGCCGGATTCGGCCACCGCCGTCGGCGACATCGAGAAAGTCATCGGCGGGCTGGGTTTCGGCGTGTCCGCCCTCCAGCACCAGGCGTCCGAGGCAAGTGCGGCCCCCGCTGCCGCGGATGATCCGTCCTGGTGGCGGACGAAGAAGGGCAGGGTGGTCGTCGGCCTGGGCGTGCTGATGGGCGCGGCCTATGCGATCGCGCATTTCCTGCCTCAGTTCGGCCAATGGGTGTTCGCCGCCGCCGTGCTGCTCGGCGTCTTCCCGTTCGTGCGCAAGGCTTTCGCGCTGGCGCGGGCGGGCTCGCCGTTCTCGATCGAAACCCTGATGTCCGTCGCCGCCCTCGGCGCCCTGGCCATCGGCGAGGCCGAGGAAGCCGCTGCGGTCGTATTGCTGTTCTCGATCGGGGAACTGCTGGAGAACGTGGCTGCGGGCCGCGCGCGCGCCGGCATCAAGGCATTGGCCTCGCTGGTGCCGAAGACGGCCGTCCTGCTGGACCCGCAGGGCGGGCAGCGCGAGGTGCCCGCCGCGTCGCTGCGCGTCGGTGACCAGGTGCTGGTCCGTCCCGGCGACCGCGTGCCGGCCGACGCGGCGATCGTCGAGGGCGTCTCCAGCCTGGACGAGTCGCCGGTGACCGGAGAGTCCGTCCCCAGGCCGAAGGCCACCGGGGACAGCGTGTTTGCGGGGACGATCAATGTCGAAGGCGCGCTCCGGATCCGTGTGGAGAAAGCCGCTGCCGACAACACCCTCTCGCGCATCATCAAGCTGGTCGAGCAGGCCCAGGCGGCCAAGTCGCCCACCGCGCGCTTCATCGAGCGCTTCAGCCGCTACTACACGCCGGCGGTGATGGCGATCGCGGCCCTGGTGGTGCTCGTTCCGCCGCTGGCGCTGGGGGGCGACTGGAGCACCTGGCTCTATCGCGGCCTGGCGCTGTTGCTGATCGCCTGCCCCTGCGCGCTGGTGCTGTCGACCCCCGCCGCCATCGCCTCGGGCCTGGCCGCGGGCACGCGGCGCGGGTTGCTGGTCAAGGGCGGCCATGCCTTGGAAACCATCGGCCGCGTCGGCACGATCGCCTTCGACAAGACCGGTACGCTGACCGAGGGCAGGCTGCGCGTCACCGACGTCGCCGCTTTTGCCGGTGAAGACGGCAACGGCGTGCTCGCCCTGGCCGCGGGCGTCGAATCCGGCTCCAGCCATCCATTGGGCAAGGCCATCGTCCGCCGGGCCGAAAGCGCCGGGCTGGCCATTCCGGCGGCGGCGGAGGCCTCGGCGAGCGCGGGCAGGGCGGTGCACGCAAGCGTGGGCGGCCGCCGCCTGGCGGTGGGCTCGCCCGTGTATGCCGAGCAGGCCGCGGGGCTGGCGCCGGAGCAGCGGGCACGCATCGAGGAACTGCAGAACGAAGGCAAGACCGTGTCGGTGCTGCTCGATGAAGAAGCGCGCAGCGTGCTGGGCCTGGTCGCCCTGCGCGACGAACTGCGGCAGGATGCGCGCGAAGGCATCGCCCGCCTCAAGGCGATGGGGATTCGTCCGGTCATGCTGACCGGCGACAACCGCCGCACCGCTCAGGCCATTGCGGGCGACCTGGGCATGGCGTGGGAGGCCGAACTGCTGCCGCAGGACAAGCTGCGCCTGATCGGCGACATGAAGCGTGGGGCCAGCGTGGCAATGGTCGGCGACGGCATCAACGATGCGCCGGCGCTGGCGGTGGCGGACGTCGGCATCGCCATGGGCGGCGGCACCGACGTCGCCATCGAAACCGCCGATGCCGCGCTGCTGAAGAGCCGTGTCACCGATCTCGCCCACCTCGTCGCCCTGTCGCGCGCGACGATGGCCAACATCCACCAGAACGTCGTGTTCGCGCTCGGCCTCAAGGGCGTGTTCCTGGTGACGAGCGTGCTGGGCGTGACCGGCCTGTGGGTGGCGGTGCTGGCCGATACCGGCGCGACGGCGCTGGTCACGCTCAACGCGCTGCGCCTGCTGCGCTTCGGGCGGGGCTGAATTTCCGCCCCGTGCGCAGCGCGCGGGGCGGGCCGAGGCTTCAGGCGGCGGACAGCGTGGCCATGTCGATCACGAAGCGGTAGCGTACGTCGGCTTTCTCCATGCGCTCGAAAGCCGCGTTGATCTGGTCCATGCGGATCATCTCGCAGTCGGGCAGGATGTTCTTCTGCGCGCAGAAGTCGAGCAGTTCCTGCGTCTCGCGGATGCCGCCGATGGGCGAGCCGGCGATGCGGCGGCGGCCGAACAGCAGCGGCACCGTGCTCAGTTCGTCCAGCGGGCCGATCTGGCCCACCAGCACCAGCGTGGCATCCACGTCCAGCAGCGGCAGATAGGGCTTTAGGCTGTGCTTGACCGGCACCGTGTCGATGATCAGGTCGAAGCCGCTGGCCGCCTGGCGCATCGCCTCGGCGTCGGCGGACACCAGCAGGCGGTGCGCGCCCAGCGCCAGCGCGTCGGCTTCCTTGTCCTTGCTGCGGCTCAGCACCGTGACGTCGGCACCCAGCCCGACCGCCAGCTTGACCGCCATGTGGCCCAGCCCGCCCAGGCCGATCACCGCCACCCGGCTGCCGGGGCCGACCTTCCAGGTGCGCAGCGGCGACCAGGTGGTGATGCCCGCGCACAGCAGCGGCGCGGCCTTGGCCAGGTCCAGGCCGTCGGGCACGCGCAGGCAGAATTCCTCGCGCACCACCAGATGCTTGGAATAGCCGCCCTGGGTCGGCGCCTGGGTGATGCGGTCGCGCCCGGCATAGGTGCCGGTGCAGCCGTTGCGGCAGAGCTGTTCCTCGCCCCGTTCGCACTGGTCGCATTCCATGCAGCTATCGACGATGCAGCCGACCGCGACGTGGTCGCCGACCCTGTGCCGGGTAACACCGGCGCCGACCCCGGTCACGCGGCCGACGATCTCGTGTCCCGGCACGATCGGGTAATGGCTCCAGCCCCAGTCGTTGCGGGCGGTGTGCAGGTCCGAGTGGCACACGCCACAGTAGAGGATCTCCATCGCCACGTCGTTCGGCCGCAGCGCGCGGCGCTCGAACTTGAAGGGCGCCAGGGGCGAATCGTTGCTGTAGGCGGCATAGCCGTAAGTCTGCATGTCCGGTCTCCGGTGGAAGGGCTCGTGAGGAAGGGATCGTACAGGGAGTGGCGCCGCAGGCAAAAGCCGTGGCGCGCTTTCTCCGGCGGCGCGATCAGCGACGAGAAAAAAAAGGGGCGGCCTAAGCCGCCCCAACCCCTTCCCCTGGTCGCCCAGGAGTTACTGCGGAGAGACACCGGTTGTCGTCATGCCTTTGTCGGCTGGGTTTCACCCTTGACGAAGAAACTGACCAGATACACCAGCAGGCCGATGAAGAACATCACCCCAGCCCATTCACGCATCCAGAAGAACAGGGAGATCTGATCCTGGGTTGCCATGAAGGACATCGGCGCATCGGACACGCGCTGCAGCCACACTTGCAGGATGCCGGCGGCGGTGAGGAACAGGGTGATGAAGACCATCGCGATCGTCATCAGCCAGAAGCTCCACATCTCCAGCACTTGCGCCTTGTTCGAGTTGGCGGCGCGGCCGCGCAGGATCGGCATCGCGTAGCTGATGATCGTCAGCACCACCATCACGTAGGCACCATAGAAGGCCATGTGGCCGTGCGCGGCGGTGATCTGCGAACCGTGCGTGTAGTAATTCACCGGGGCCAGGGTGTGCAGGAAGCCCCACACGCCGGCGCCGAGGAAGGCCATCACGCCGGTGCCCAGGGCCCACAGCACGGCAGCCTTGTTCGGATGCTCGCGGCGGCGGCGGTTCACCATGTTGAAGGCGAACACGGTCATGGCGAAGAAGGGCAGCGGTTCCAGCGCGGAGAAGATCGAACCCCACCACTGCCAGTATTCCGGCGCACCGATCCAGTAGTAGTGGTGGCCGGTACCGATGATGCCGGTGACCAGGGCCAGCGTGATGATCACGTACAGCCACTTCTCGATGACTTCGCGGTCGACACCCGTCACCTTGATCAGCACGAAGGCCAGCAGCGCGCCGAGGATCAGCTCCCACACGCCTTCCACCCAGAGGTGGACCACCCACCACCAGTAGAACTTGTCGCGGACGAGGTTCACCGGATTGTAGAAGGAGAACAGGAAGAAGATCGCCAGACCCCACAGACCGAGCAGCAGCACCATGCTGATCGCGGTCTTGCGGCCCTTGAGCGAGGTCATGGTGATGTTGAACAGGAAGGCGAGTGCGACGATGACGATGCCGACCTTGGTTGGCAGCGGCTGCTCGAGGAACTCACGCCCCATGGTGGCGAGAAGGTCGTTGCCCGTCATCTCGGCCAGCGTGGCGTAGGGCACCAGCAGGTAGCCGAGAATCGTGGCGGCGCCGGCGACGAGGAAGATCCAGAACATGATCAGCGCCAGCTTCGGGCTGAACAGTTCGGTTTCCGACTCTTCCGGAATCATGTAGTACGCCGCCCCCATGAAGCCGAACAGCAGCCACACGATGAGCAGGTTGGTATGGACCATGCGGGCCACGTTGAACGGGATTTCCGGGAACAGGAAATCGCCGACGACGTACTGCATGCCCATGATCAGGCCGAAAATGATTTGCCCCACGAACAGACCGATCGCCGCGATGAAGTAGGGCATGGCGACCGCTTGTGATTTGTATTGCATGGATGATCCCCTTGTCGGTTCTCCGGGTTTGCCTCAGCGGTTGCGCTGCCTCAGCCTTCGATGTTCGGCGGCCAGTTGGCCGTGTTGATCTCGGAGGTGTACTTCAGGAAGGCGACGAGTTCGTCGAGCTCCGAATCGGTCAGATGGAAGTTCGGCATCTGGCGACGTCCGGGAGCACCCGTGGGCTGGCTCATCATCCACGCCTTGATGAAATCCGGGCCGCGGCGAACGTAGACGTTGCCGAGTTCCGGGGCGAAGTAGGCGCCCTCACCCAGAAGGGAGTGGCAGCCGATACAGTTGCGTGTTTCCCAGATGTGCTTGCCGGCGGCGACCTGGGGCGTGATGTTGGCCGAATTGTCTCGCGATGGCAGTTCGCGTTCGGTATCGAAGGTCAGCGCCAGGAACAGGAGGAAGAAGAAAACCGTTCCCCCGTAGAAAATGTTCCGCGCCATTGATTTGGTGAAAATGCCGCTCATCGCGCACTCCTCATCATTGGTCTCGTTTTCAGGATTGGTGTCTGTGGTCAGGGGTACTACATTCCACGGCAGGGCCGACGGTGAGCGAATGGTAGGGAGGTGCATGCCCCCCCTCCATGATTTGAATCAAGATTGGCAGGGCGCCGAAAGGCCCCGTAGCGGCAGGCTTGGAGAGCGGAAATGATCATGACGGCGGCAGAACCGGCCATGCACGGCGGCTGCGTGGCCGTGCTGGCGGCAGCACTAGCGGTTGTCCCGGCAATGGCGGGCGCCGCCTTGCATGGCGAGATCGCGGTGGACATCGGCCATACGCTGGCGGCGCCGGGGGCGACGAGCGCGCGCGGGCGCAGCGAATTCGAATTCAACCTCGACCTGGGGCGCGAAGTGACCGCCGCCCTGCGGGTGCGCGGCTTTTCGGCACGCCTGATCAACGAGGACGGCCTCATCCCCAGCCTGAAGGCCAGGCCGCAGGCGGCCAAAGGCGCGCGCCTGCTGCTCTCCATCCATCACGATTCGGTCAACGCCTTCGAACTGCGGCCATGGCAGTGGCAAGGGCAGGCGCTGGACTACAACGACGATTTCGCCGGGCATTCGCTGTTCGTGTCGCGCGACAACCCCGACACCGCGCGCAGCATCCTGTGCGCCAGGATCATCGGCGCGCGGCTGCAGCGCATGGGCTTCGAGCCCACGCACAAGAACGGCCGCCGCCGCGCCTACGCCGACCCTGCGCATGCGGTGCACTACTACGACGGCCTGGCCGTGCTGCGCCATGCGCACATGCCGGCGCTGCTGTTCGAGGCCGGCGTCATCAAGAACCGGGATGAGGAAGGGCTGCTGCGCGACCCCGCGCGCATCGCCCGCATGGCCGACGGCATCGCCACCGCCGTGGCCGCCTGCCTGCTCAACGGCCAGCCCGCCGACGACGAGCCCACGGCGGATGGCCCGCCGGTCCTGCCCAGCAGCGAGTGAGCCGTGCCAGCTACGGATGTGAATGCATCTCAGTAGCGTTGTCGAGTAACATTGGCGGCCGATTTTCTGCCCCGTTCGCCGCCATGGACATGCCCGCACGCCTTAGCGCCACCCCGACAGCCTTCAGCAAGGACGGGCGCGCGTCCGGCATGGCAGGCGACGACCCCCGGGGCGATCTGCTGGCGGCCTTCCAGTGCCAGTACGGCGCCTTGCTCGGCTACATGATGCGCCGCCTCGGCAACAGCGACGATGCGCGCGAACTGGTGCAGGAACTCGGCGTGCGCCTGAGCATGGCCGGCAGCGGCCAGGCGCGCCCCGCCAACCCCCGCGCCTACCTCTTCGCCATTGCCCGCAACATGATCGTCGACCACCTGCGCGAGCATCGGCAGAAGCGGCAGGTGTTCGTGGCGCAGGACGGCGACGACCTGCCCGAGCCCGAAACCCTCGCCTGCGCCGACGTCCTCGACCGGCACCTGCACCGCGAAGCCCTGCAGGAAGTCGCGCGTACGCTGCAGGCGCTGCCGCAGCGCACGCGGGAGGTATTCCTGCTGCATCGCATCGAAGGCATCGGCCACGACGAACTGGCCGCGCGCTACGGCGTCACCCGCAGCACCATCGAGCGCGAAGTCATCCGCGCAACCGACCGCATGCACCGCGCCCTCGGGCACTGGCGCGGCGATGCGCCCGGCGGCCCGGCCGAACGCGGGCGCAAGCGGCGCAGCCTGCAAGCCCTGCTTGGCATGCTGGTGCTGGGCGTCGGGGCCGGTGGCGCGGCCTGGCAGTCACAGCGCGAAAGCCGCGTGGAATGGCGGCAGGCATGGCGCAACCCGCAGCGCTGGGCGCAGCCGCATGGCCTGCCGGACGGCTCGCAGATCGTCCTCGACGCCGGCAGCGCCGCCGAAATCGTCTTCGACGCCGGCCGCCGCCATGTGCGCCTGCTGCACGGCAGCGTCTGGTTCGACGTCGCCCACGCGCCGGAGCGGCCCTTCGTGGTCGACCTGGCCGACGTGCGCGTCACCGTGCTCGGCACCCGTTTCGCCGTGGAAAGCGAGCGTACGGCGCAGGAGAACGGCTGGATCGAGGTGCACGTCGATTCCGGCCGCGTTGCCGTGGCGCCGCGCGGCTGGCGCGCCTGGCTGGGCAGCCAGCAGGAAGTGGTGCTGGGCGCGGCGCAGCGCCTGCGCATCGTCCCCGGCCAGCCCTGGCAGGCCGCCCCCGCGCAGGCCGGCGCGGCGGAACAAGTCGCCCCGTGGCGGGATGGCCGCATCGGCTTCAGCCGCGTGCCGCTGAAGGACGCCGTGCACAGGCTGGCACGCTACCACGGCCGTGCCGTGCAGGTGGATGAGGCCGTGGCCGCGCTGCCGGTCAGCGGTGACGTCCGCCTCGACCGCGTCGAGGACTGGCTGCGCGCGCTGCCCACCGCCTTGCCGGTCGAACTGCGGGAAACCGCCACCGGCTTCGCCATCGACGCCCGCACGATACCGGCGCGGCCCTTGGGGTGAGGTGCCGCCCCCGGCGGATTCCGTCTTTTGTCATCAAGGCATGCCGGCGATCCAAAAATTCGTGCTGGAATCCGCGCGCAAATCCGACTTGTGGAAGGTAAGCCCAACCACTACCGATCGGAGTCTTGCCCATGAAGCCGCACAAATGCCGGGAGCCCCGGTCCTTCCTCACCCGCCGCACGCTCGCCCGGCTGATCGCCGGCGCCGTGCTGGCCGGCGCCCAGGCCGCCCACGCGCAAAACCTGAATCTCGACCTGCCGGCACAATCGCTGGAAGGCGCACTTGCCAGCGTTGCCCGCCAGAGTGGCCTGCAACTGGCACTGGACCCCGCGCTCGCCGCCGGCCGCAACGTGCCGGCGCTCAACGGCCAATACACCACCGCGCAGGCCCTCGACCGCCTTCTCGCCGGCACTGGCCTGCAGGCCGTGCGGCGAGGGGAGACGCTGGTGATCCAGCCGGCGCCGAGAGGCCGGGATGTGCAGCTGGCGCCCGTCACGGTCACCGCGGGTACCGGCTACAGCGGCACCACCGAGGGCACCGGCAGCTACACCCAGAAAGGCCCCAGTCGCGCGGCGACCAGGCTGGCGCTGACGCCGAAGGAAACGCCGCAGTCCGTCAGTGTCGTCACGCGCCAGCGGCTGGATGATCAGCGGCTGGAAAAAATAGTCGATGTGCTGGAGGCAACCGTTGGTGTTTCGACTTTCCGGCAAAGTGTCGGGGCCGACCTGGACCAGCCCTATTCCCGAGGATTTTCCATTTCCAATTACCTCGTTGATGGTGTGTCCCGCTCAGGATCGACGAGAAGCACGCAAATGAATACGGCCGCATTTGACCGTGTCGAGATACTGCGCGGTGCCACCGGCCTGACCAGTGGCATGGGTTACCCCGGCGCATCCGTCAACATGGTTCGCAAGCGGCCGACCCGTGAGGCACAGACCAGCCTCAGCCTGGAGGCGGGCAGTTGGGATCGCCATGGCGTGGGCCTGGATATGGCTGGCCCACTGACCGATAGCGGTCATGTTCGAGGCCGCCTGGTGGTCGATTACAAGGATCAGAAAAGCTGGTTGGATCGTTATGAAACCCAGCGCAGCCTGATTTATGGCATCACCGAGATAGACCTGAGCAATGATACGTTGCTGACTCTGGGATTCAGCCATCAGAAAAACGACAATGATTCTCCCTTGAGGTCAGGTGTCACCCTGTACTACAGCGATGGCAGCAAGATTGGCTTGCCACGTTCCTATAACAATGCGCCAGACTGGTCTTACTCCGACATCGAGGAGTCGTATGCATTTGCCTCCCTTCGCCACAGCTTTTCCAATGGCTGGAAAGCCAATCTCGAATTCAATTATCTGAAGGACCGCCATGATGAAATTTCATACTGGCGCACCGGGAGTGTCGATCGTGCAACCGGGCTGGGGCAGACCATGGCCCCGGCACGCTGGTACGGCGATGGTCGGCAATACGACGTCGATGCATCTCTGAGTGGTGATTTTTCCCTGTTTGGCCGCAGCCATGAATTCGTTGCCGGGCTCTCTCTTTCTCAGCGAAAAAATCGCAGCGACAACTATGGTGGTTACGGGGGGTGGCTCTGGCCCTGGAACAGCAGTTACGACGGGACGATCAACAGCCCCATATGGGAGTGGGATGGAAGCCAGGCCAACTATCCGGAATTCACCAAGGTTAGCGATGGCAGGGGAAAGACAACGGAATATACCGCCTACTTCTCGTCGCGTTTCAACTTGACCGACCAGGCCAATCTGATCGTCGGCGCCAGGGTGATGGACTGGGAAGACGTGAGCGAAACGATTCCCTTGTCGGGCGCCAGGAGCAAAACCGTCAAAAAAGAGACGGGTGTCGTGGTGCCCTATGCCGGTGTTACCTATGACCTGAACGATACCTGGACACTTTACGGCAGCTACACACAGATATTCCAACCACAGAGTGCATCGGTAGTCGATATCAATAGAAAACCGCTGGACCCGGAAGAAGGCTCTGCGTATGAAGTCGGCGTCAAGGCCGGTTTCTTCGATCAGAAGCTGAACGCCAACTTGGCCTTGTTCAAGGTGGAACAGGAGAAGGTGGCGGAATTCGATGCCACGATCAATGCTTACAAGTTGCTGGAAGGCATCAATACCCAAGGCGCGGAAGTGGAACTGAGCGGCGAATTGGCCGATGGCTGGAACGTCTCCGCCGGTTACGCCTACAGCGTGAGCGAGGACAAGGAAGGCAAGCGTGTGATGGAACGCATTCCGCGCCATACGGTAAAAGCCTTCACGACCTACCGTCTGCCGGGTGAGCTCAATCGCTGGACCCTCGGCGGCGGTGCCATCTGGCAAAGCAGGTATGGTTGGGAAGGCGCCAAGGACAATGGATGGGACGATCAGAAAAGCTACGTTCTGGCAAATTTGATGGTGCGCTACGAGCTGTCCGGTTCGACGGAGATCACTGCCAATCTCAATAACGTCTTTGACAAGAAATACTATACGGCGCTTGCCGATATCGGCGTGTACGGCCCCCCGCGGAACTTCATGCTTTCCCTGAAGCACAAGTTCTGAGCTTCAAGTCCAATGCGGCGCGGGTGCCGCTTTTCATCCATCTTGCTTTCTGGCTATTCGTGCTGCCTTGCAGCATTCCCCTGCAAGGCTGTGCCCAACAGCCTGGCCGTGAGCACGGAGAAGGCCAGCCCAGCTGGCGCGAGGGTGGCAAGAACAGCGTGGTGAGGATTGGGCTGGCAGCCGGTAGGGGGACGCTGCGCCATTCTTCTGGAGGTCATTGTCTGAAGAGCAATAGATCGTAAGAAACGTGCCGTTCTTGCCGTCTCGAACGACATGTGCAGCGGGAACCGCCGGGCGTCACGATACAGACCCGACGGTTTGTTGTCTTCCGTTGCGCAGCCGTCAGTTCCCGATCACCCCTTCCAGTCTCCGCCGTCAGCACCGCGTCGATCCAGCCTTCCAGTATCGACCCGCGCCACCCAGTTTTCATGGACGAAGCCGCGCAGCAGCGCCTCGACCATCGGCGGGTGGGAGAAGAGCTGCTTGTACAGGCCGTCGTAGGGCGTGGCGGAGGGGACGGTGGACATGGGGATGGGCGCATGACGGCGATGTCATTAGAGCGGATGGTTATGCCATTGGGAATGATGCACGCAAATACCGGTACCCGGCGCGAGCGCCCGGGCCCGGTCATGGGCTTCCTGCGGTCGCCCAAAGTTCGGCGACCTACAGTCCGGTTGACGAGGCAGGGTGCCGCTTCTACAATGCGCCCTCTTTGCGGAAGGGCGGTTAGCTCAGCGGTAGAGCACTGCCTTCACACGGCAGGGGTCACTGGTTCGATCCCAGTACCGCCCACCAGGCACGCGTTGCCACCTTCCGCAAGACCGATCAAGCGAGTTTTCGCCGCATCGGGCGGTTAGCTCAGCGGTAGAGCACTGCCTTCACACGGCAGGGGTCACTGGTTCGATCCCAGTACCGCCCACCAGAATCCAAGCCCCAGCAGGGTATCCCGCTGGGGCTTTTCCGTTTTGAGGTTCTCCGGTACCGCATCGTCTGTGATGGCGCGGCGAGCGCGCCCATGCGTTAGGCCCGCCGCCGGGCGGGCCGAAAGACCGCCGGTCACGCCGGCGCGCTGCCGGCGTCCGCGCGCACTTCGTCGATGGTGCCGAGGAAGGCTTCGAGGATCGGCGACTGGTCGTCGCTGCGGTAGATGCAGCTCAGATCGACCTGGGCATGGTGGGGCAGGCCGGTGAGGGGCTTGTAGATCACGCCGGGCAGGGCCAGCGAGGTGGTCGATTCCGGTACCAGGCAGACGCCGAAGCCGCCGGCCGCCAGTGCCACGCCGGTGATGGCGTCGCTCACTTCCTGCGAGACGATGGGCTCGAAGCCCGCTTCGTGGCACAGCGTCATCACCTTGTCGATGAAGTTCGGGCGCGCGCCGGTGGGGAAGAGCACGAGCGGGTGATCGCGCAGTGCCGCGAAGGCCACCGATTCTTGCGCGGCCAGCGGGCTGGTGTGGCTCATCGCCAGCAGCAGCCTTTCGTTGGCCACCAGCCGGGTGGTGATGTCGGGCAGCGGCGCGAGCATGCGGTTGAAGCCGACCGTGATGCGGCGCTGGCGCAAAGCCTCGATCTGTTCGCCCTTGTTCATGGTGTGGAGGACGATCTTCACCTCCGGGTAGGAGCGGCGGAAGGCCAGCAGCAGCTTGGGGATCGCGTCGAGGATCGCAGTGCCGAAGATACCGACGTCCAGCCGCCCGAGCTTGCCTTGCCCCGCGCGCTGGGTGCGCTCGGTGGCCTGCTCGACGACGGCGCGGATGTTGCGCGCTTCGTCGAGGAAGAGCGCTCCGGCCTGGGTCAGCTCGACGCCGCGCGGCGTGCGGTTCAGCAGGCGGACGCCCAGTTCTTCTTCGAGCTGCTGGATCTGCCGGGTGAGCGGCGGTTGCGAGATGTGGAGCCGGGTGGCGGCGCGGCCGATGTTCTGTTCCTCGGCGACGGCGATGAAATATCTCAGGTGGCGCAGGTCCATGCGCTTTCTCCGGTATCGATCCGGGATGATCATACTTTAAAGGTATTAATGAGTCCATAAATCGGTATTGGACGGCATTTCGCCTGCTCTATAAGGTTCGTGCCATCCCGGTAGGTCGGATACGGATCCGGGATCCAGATAACGATAGGAGGAGGAAGGCATGGACAAGAGGGCACTCCCGCACGGCCGCAGCCGTTTTCGCATCAGATCCGTCTGTCGTGCCGTTGCCGGCGCGTTCGCGGGGCTTGCGGCCTCCGGCGCCGCGCTCGCGTTTCAGATCGATACCGGCAATCCGGACATCAGGATGAGCTGGGACAACACCGTCAAGTACAGCGCGAGCTGGCGCGTGAGCGGCATCGATCGCGGCGTGGCGGACGACTCCATCGGGCCGCAGGCGAACACCAATGATGGTGACCAGAATTTCGGCCGGGGGCTGGTCTCGAACCGGCTCGACCTGCTGTCCGAGCTCGATTTCCGCTACATGCGCAAGTACGGCTTCCGCATCAGCGGGGCGGCCTGGTACGACCAGGTCTACAACGAGTCGAACGACAATCCGGGCGCCCTCGGCGGCGCGCTGCTGAACCAGCGCTCGGCGCGCTACAACGAATTCACCCGCGCGACCAAGAAGCTGCACGGGCGCAAGGCGGAGTTCCTGGATGCCTTCGTCTATGGCAGCTTCGAGCCGGCTGGCATGAACCTCAACCTCAAGGCGGGGCGCTTCACCCAGCTTTACGGCGAGAGCCTGTTCTTCGGCTCGAACGGCATTGCGGGGGCGCAGACGCCGCTCGACCTGGCGCGCGCGCTGTCGGTGCCCAACTCGCAGTTCAAGGAGGTCGCGCGTCCGGTCGGGCAGGTGTCGGTGACGCTGCAGATCAATCCCGACGTGACGCTCGGCGCCTATTACCAGGCCGAGTGGCGCAAGTCGCGCCTGCCGGCGGCGGGCAGCTATTTCAGCTTCGCCGACTTCGTCGATGCCGGCGGCGAGCGCCTCATCCTCGGGCCGGGGCAGGAGGTGTTCCGGGGCAAGGACATCGAGGCGAAGGACTCCGGCCAGGGTGGGGTGCAGATCCGCTTCAAGGCCGGGGATTCCGAGTATGGTCTCTATGCCGCCCAGTTCCACGACAAGATGCCGCAGTTCTACGTGCGGCCGGGCGTCAACGTCCAGCCCGGCAGCATCGGCGACTACGTCATGGTCTATGCGGAAGACATCCGCACCGTGGGTGCCAGCTTCAGTACCCTGGTGGGCGAGACCAACGTCGCCGGCGAATTGTCCTTCCGCGACAACATGCCCCTGGTGGGCAGCGGCATCACCATGGTCCTGCCGGGCGACACCACCGCCGATGGCGGCGACGACGCGGCCTTCCCCAAGGGCCGGACGATGCACCTCAACCTGTCGGCCATCAGCGTGCTGGGCGGCAGCGCGCTGTGGGACGGCGCGACCTTCGTCGGCGAGTTCGCCTACAACCGGCGGCTGAAGGTCACCGACAACGCGCACCAGCTTGACCGCCTCGCCACGCGCAGCGCGAGCGCGATCCAGTTCGTGTTCACGCCCGAGTATTTCCAGGTGGCGCCCGGGCTCGACCTGCAGGTGCCGATCGGCCTCAGCTACGGCCTCAGCGGCCGCTCCTCGGTGAATGGCGTGCTGTTCCCGTCCGAAGGCGGCGGCAACGTCAGCATCGGCGTCAAGGCCGACTACCAGCGGACCTGGCAGGCGGGCCTGAACTACACGCGCTACTTCGGTTCGGGCGGCTCCGTGATCCGCTACGACACCGCGGTGCCCGAGCTTTCGTACGACAACTTCCACCGCGACCGGGATTTCGTCTCGCTGTCGATCCAGCGCACGTTCTGATCCCCCGGACACGACAATTTCAGGAGACGACAATGATGAAGCACAAGATTCTGCCGCTGGCCGCGATCGCCGCCACGCTGATGGCGCAGGCCGCCGGTGCGGCGGTCACGGCCGACGAGGCCGCCAGGCTGAAGAGCGCGCTGACCCCGCTGGGCGCCGAAAAGGCGGGCAACGCCGACGGCAGCATCCCGGCCTGGGACGGCGGCATCACCAAGCCGCTGCAAGGCCGCAAGGTGGGCGACATTCCGGGCGAGATCTTCTCCGGCGAGAAGTCTCTGCACCAGGTCACGGCCCAGAACATGGGGCAGTACGACGCCCTGCTGTCGGAAGGGACGAAGGCGCTGCTGCAGAAGTACCCCGACAGCTTCCGGCTGGACGTCTACCCCACCCACCGCACAGCGGCGGCGCCGCAGCGCGTCTATGACAACACTGCGCTGAACGCGACGCGCTGCAGCACCAGGGATGGCGGCTACTCGCTTGAAGGCTGCATCGGCGGCATTCCCTTCCCGATCCCGAAGGAAGGCGTCGAAGTGATGTGGAACTTCCTGCTGCGCGTCGAGGCGCCGTCGATCGAATACCGCTTCAAGAACATCGTCGGCAATGCCGACGGCTCGCACACCCTCGCCACGCGCAACGAGATCGCCTTCCAGTACCCGCCGTACTACGAGGACGCGACCATCGAGAAATGGTCCGGCGAGTACGCGATGTTCCGCTTCAACACCCTGGAGCCGCCGTTCAAGGCGGGCGAGTCGCTGGTGATCCGCGACGGCATCGACCAGAAGAACGCGCGCCAGGCCTGGCAGTACCTCGTCGGCCAGCGCCGCGTGCGTCGGGCGCCGACGGTGTCCTACGACACGCCCGATTTCGTCGCTTCCGGGGCGAACTACTTCGACGAGGTGCAGGGCTTCTTCGGCCAGCTCGACCGCTTCGAGTGGAAGCTGGTGGGCAAGCAGGAGATGCTGATCCCGTACAACAACAACGGGCTGGTCGGCGCCAGGCTGGAAGAGGCGCTGTCCAAGCACCATCTGAACCCCGACCAGGTACGCTGGGAGCGCCATCGCGTGTGGGTGGTGGAGGCGAACGTCGCCGCCGGCAAGCGCCACGCGGTGCCCAAGCGCCGCTACTACCTCGACGAAGACACCTGGCTGATCGCGCTGATCGACGGCTACGACGCCGAAGGCAAGCTGTGGCGCACGACCCAGGTCACGCCTTTCGTCGTGCCGAAGATCCCGGCCACGCTGATGAAGACCGCCACCGTCTTCAACCTGCAGGCGGGCACGATGAGCGTCATCCAGGCGCTCAATGACGAGGATTTCAAGGTCGTCGAGCGCAAGCCGGAGACCTACTTCACCGGCGACGCGGTGGCTGCCGACGCCGCACGCTGACCTGCACGGCGCGCGCTCGCCGGCCGCTGCCGCGGAATGCGCGCAGGGCCGGCCGGCGAGGCGCCGGCTTCTCCAGTTTCTCAGATTGCTCGCCGCCGCCGTCCGCCACCCGCGGACCGGGGCGCGGCGAGGACACGGGTTCCGAATCATGTCCATCAGGCTTCCAGGCCGGCGCGGCATTGCGCGCGCGGCCGTCGTTCTACCTGCCGTCCTGGCTGCGGCAACGGTCCTGGCCACGCAAACGCAGGCCGTGCCCGACCTTCTCGAGGCGCCGGCCAGCGCCGACGTCCGCGCCCAGCAGTCGCCGCAGTTGAACGTGGCGACGGCGGGCAGCCGCTTCGTCGGTGTCGGCGTGCGTGGCCTCGTGCTGCTGTCGGACGATGCCGGGCGCACCTGGCGCCAGGCCGGGGCGGTGCCGGTCAGCGTCGCGCTCACCGACGTCCACTTCGTCACCTCCACCGACGGCTGGGCCGTCGGCCATGGCGGCGTGGTGCTGCAGACCACTGACGGGGGCGAGACCTGGCAGCTTCGGCTGGACGGCCGCCAAGCCGCGCGCATCGTCTTCGAGGACGCGCAGGCCCGCGCGCAGGCCGGGGACGACGCGGCCGCCCGCGCGCTGCGCGACGCCCAGCGCCTCGTCGAAGAGGGGCCGGACAAGCCTTTTCTCGGCGTCCACTTCCTGGACGGGCAGCGCGGCTTCGCCGTCGGCGCGTACGGACTCGCGCTGGCGACCGACGATGGCGGGCGCAACTGGCATGCCTTGATGGGACGCATCCCCAACCCGCGCGGCAAGCACCTGTACACGGTCCGCGCCAGCGGCGCCGACGTGCTGATCGCGGGCGAGCAGGGGGCGCTGTTCAGGTCGCTCGATGGCGGGCAGCACTTCAGCGCGATCGAAACCCCCTACCCGGGAACCTGGTTCGGCGCGCTGGCGCTCGATCGCGACACGTTGCTGGCCTACGGCCTGCGCGGCAACGTCTGGCGCAGCGCGGACGGCGGCGCCAGCTGGCGGCAGATCGCGCTCGGGCAGGCGGTGACGCTGACCAGCGGCAGCGTGCTGGCGGACCGTTCCATCGTGCTCGCCGACGAAAGCGGGCGCCTGCTGCGCAGCGTCGATGGCGCACGCAGCTTCACGCCCGTGGCGGGCAGTTTCCCGACCGGCCTCACCGGCCTCGCCCAGGGCGGCGACGGGGCGCTCGTGCTGTCCGGCGCGCGCGGGCTGACCCGCGTCGAGCCGGCTCAACTTGTTGCGGAATCGAGATAATGGCTGTCGCACATTCCCTTCCGGCCGAGGCCGTGATCGCGGACATCGCGGAATTCGATTCGCGTTCGGGCTCGCTGCCCGAGCGCCTGCTCTTCAACAACCGCCTGGCCGTCGTCGCCGTCTGCCTGCTGGTGACCGTGGTGCTGGCCTGGCAGGCGTTCGGCCTGCGGCTCAACGCGGCGTTCGAGAAGATGATTCCGACGGGCCATCCCTACATCGTCAACTTCCTGGAAAACCGCAGCCAGCTCGCCGGCATGGGCAACAGCCTGAGGATCGCGGTCGAGACCACCGGAGGCGACATCTTCAGCGCGGCCTATCTCGACACGGTGCGCAAGCTCAACGACGAGCTGTTCCTGATGCCGGGGGTGGACCGCCCCTACATGAAGTCGCTGTGGGCGCCGGCGGTACGCTGGACGGGGGTCACGGAGGACGGCCTGGATGGCGGCCCGGTCATCCCGGACGACTACGACGGCTCGCCGGAAAGCCTGGAGCAGGTCCGCATCAACGTCGAGCGCTCCGGCGAGATCGGCCAGCTCGTCGCCGCCAACTATCGTTCGAGCATCATTCTCGTGCCGCTGCAGGATGTCGTCGCCGACACCGGCGAGCGCATCGACTACCACGCGCTGTCACAGCGCATCGAGCAGTTGCGCGGCAAGTACGAGTCGGACACGGTGAAGATCCACGTCACCGGCTTCGCCAAGGTCGTCGGCGACCTGATCGACGGCCTGCGCCAGGTGATGCTGTTCTTCGCCGGGGCGATCGTCATCTGCACCGTCGTGCTCTACTGGTACACCCGCTGCCTGCGCAGCACGTTGCTGGTGGTGGCGTGTTCGGTGGTCGCGGTGGTGTGGCTGCTGGGCCTGCTGCCGACGCTGGGCTACGAGCTGGACCCCTATTCGGTGCTGGTGCCTTTCCTGGTGTTCGCCATCGGCATGAGCCACGGCGCGCAGAAGATGAACGGCATCATGCAGGACATCGGCCGCGGCACCCACCGCCTGGTGGCGGCGCGCTACACCTTCCGCCGCCTGTTCCTGGCCGGGCTCACCGCCTTGCTGGCCGACGCGGTGGGGTTCGCGGTGCTGATGGTGATCGACATCCAGGTCATCCAGGACCTGGCGGTCACCGCCAGCATCGGCGTCGCGGTGCTGATCTTCACCAACCTCGTGCTGCTGCCGATCCTGCTGTCCTACACCGGCGTCAGCCCGGTCGCCGCCCAGCGCAGCCTGGCGGCCGAACTGACGGAAGCCGGCGACGGCGGCCACGGCAAGCATCCGTTCTGGGCCTTCCTCGACCTGTTCACCCGGCGCAAGTGGGCCACCATCGCCGTGGCCTACGGCCTGGCGATGGGCGCGTTCGGCCTGGCGGTCAGCTTCCAGCTCAAGATCGGCGACACCGACCCCGGCGCCCCCGAACTGCGCCCGGAGTCGCGCTACAACCGCGACAACGCCTTCATGACCGCGAACTACGCTGCGAGCAGCGACGTATACATCGTCATGGTGAGGACCCCGCAGTACGCCTGCGGCCAGTACGGCACGCTGATGGCGGTCGATGCGCTGGAGCGCGAGCTGCAGCAGTTGCCCGGCGTGGAAGCCACCAGCTCGCTCGCCGGCCTGGCCAAGGTCGCCAACGCCGGCATGAACGAGGGCAGCCTGAAGTGGTTCGAGATTCCGCGTTCGCAGGACATGCTCAACGCCATCATCACGCGCGCACCGCGCGAGATGTTCAACCAGAACTGCGACCTGCTGACGGTCTATGCCTACCTGAAGGACCACAAGGCCGACACCCTGGCCAGCGTGGTGGACGTGGTCGAGGGCTTCGCCGCGCGCCACGGCACGGACGAGCTGCGCTTCCTGAACGCGGCCGGCAACGCGGGCATCGAGGCGGCGACCAACATCGTCGTGCGCAAAGCCAACGTGCAGATGCTGTTCCTGGTCTATGCGGCGGTGATCGTGCTGGCCTTCATCACCTTCCGCTCGTGGCGGGCCGTGGTGTGCGCGGTGGTGCCGCTGATGATCACCTCGGTGCTGTGCGAGGCGCTGATGGTGTGGCTCAACATAGGCGTCAAGGTGGCGACGCTGCCGGTGATCGCCCTCGGCGTCGGCATCGGCGTCGACTACGCGCTGTACGTGATGACGGTGACGCTGGCCAGGCTGAAGGAAGGCATGAGCCTGTCCGAGGCCTATTACCGCGCGCTGATCTTCACCGGCAAGGTCGTCGTGCTGACCGGCATCACGCTCGGCCTCGCCGTGGCGACCTGGGCCTGGTCGCCGATCAAGTTCCAGGCCGACATGGGCATCCTGCTGGCCTTCATGTTCGTCTGGAACATGCTGGGGGCGCTGATCCTGCTGCCGGCGCTGGGGCACTTCCTGCTGCGGCCGAAGCAAGCGATCGCGGTCTGATCCGAAGGAGACGGGACATGTATCGACATCTGCTGGTGCCGCTCGACGGCTCCGAACTGGGCACGGGCCTCGTCACCCAGGCCGTCGCCTTCGCCGCGGCGCTGGGGGCGAAGATCACCTTCTTCACCATGCGCGAGGACTACGGCGCGAGCGGCGAGGGCGCGCTGGCGCGGACCTTGTCGCCGCAGGCCTTCGCCGAACTGGCCATGGGCGAGGCCAACGCGATCCTGGCCAAGGCCGTCGCCGCAGCCGGCGCCGCCGGGGTCGACTGCGACGGCGTGGCGCGCACCGGCGCGCGGCCCTACGAGCTGATCCTGGACGTGGCGGCCGAGCGCGGCTGCGACCTGATCTACATGGCCTCGCATGGCCGGCGCGGCGTGCGCGCGATGATCATCGGCTCGCAGACGCAGAAGGTGCTGGCTCATGCCACGCTGCCGGTGCTGGTGGCGACGGTCGAGGCCAACGTGCGCGGCACGCCGGCCGCGGCGGCGGTCGACATCATCAAGGACGAGCACCGCGCCATCGCCGCGATCTGTGCCGGGCTGCGGGAACAGGCGGCGCGCCTGCGTGCCGGCGCCGAGACCGACCACGAGCTGACCGGAGCGCTGCTCCACTACCTGCGCGCCTTTCCCGAACGGCTGCACCACCCCAAGGAAGAACAGCACCTGTTCGCCAGGCTGGGGCAGCGCAGCACCGAGGCCGGGCCGCTGATCGCCGATCTCGAGCGCGAGCACGCGGAGGGCGGCCGTCGCCTGGCCGCGCTCGAACAGGCGGTGGCCCGCCTGCGCGAGGCTGGCGGCGATGCCGAGGCGCGCACCCGCCTGGGCGACGACATCGACGATTTCGTCGCAGGGCAGTGGCGCCACCTGAACACCGAGGAAAAGCTGCTGCTGCCGCTCGCCGCCCGCCACCTGCGGGACGAGGACTGGGCCGAGATCGCCCGGGCCTTCCGCGAGAACGCCGAGCTCGGCAAGGCGGGCGCGCAGGACGAAGCCTTCCGGCGCCTGTTCTCGCGCCTGATGAACCTGCGCGCCGGACGTCCCGCGTATTGACATCGGATAGGGCGGTGGGGAGGCGGGCCGATCCGGGCCGGCCCGCGCCTTGCCGGCCTCTACACATCGGTGCGCCAGTCGCGTAACGTGGCGCCTCGTGTGGCCGGCCGAGGCCACTTGGAACAGACCGGCCAGCGCCGCGCGCCCGCCACGCGGGCGGCGAGGCGCGTCTCAGAGCCGGATGCGGAGCGAGGACATGGCAGAGCAACGACTCATCGAGCAGTTCAACCTGCGTTCGAGACTGCGGTTCAACATCGACCAGGGGCAGATCTGGCTCGACGAGAACCGGATGCTGCTCCTGCACGCGCGGGCGATGGGGGCGCTGCGCAAGGAGTTGTTCGATTCCCTCGGCACGCGGCGGGCGCAGGGCCTGCTGCTGCGCATGGGCTTCGTCTCCGGCCAGCAGGACGCCGACCTCGCCTCGACGCTGTACGGCAGCGGCGACAACTACGACGTCTTCCGCATCGGCCCCGAGCTGCATGCCTTCGAGGGCCTGGTCAGGGCGACGATCACGCGGGCCGACATCGACTGGGAGGTGGGCAGCTTCTTCGGCGAAGTCGAATGGGACAATTCGTGGGAGGCGGAATCCCACCTGCAGCAGTTCGGCAGCGGGCACGAGGCCGCGTGCTGGACCCTGGTGGGCTACGCTTCCGGCTACGTCACGGGTTTCTTCAAGCGCCTGATCGTGTTCCGCGAGACGCATTGCCTGTGCAAGGGCGACGGCAAGTGCGTCATCGTCGGCAAGCCGGCCGAAGCCTGGGGCGACGATCCCTACCTGGCGCATTTCAAGCCCGAGAACCTCGACTGGAAACTGCAGGAGATGGAGGCTGAGCTGGTCGAGCTGCGCGGCCAGCTGCGGGAGCGCAAGGAACTCGGGCATCTGGTCGGCCGTTCGCCGGGCTTCCGTGCCGCCTTCGACTTGCTCAGCAAGGCGGCCAACAGCCCGATCAGCGTGCTGCTGCTGGGCGAGACGGGCGTCGGCAAGGAAGTCTTCGCGCGCTGGCTGCACGAGAACAGCGACCGCCGCGAACAGCCTTTCGTCGCGGTGAACTGCGCCGCCATTCCGAACGACCTGATCGAGGCCGAGCTGTTCGGCGTCCAGAAAGGCGCATACACCGGCGCCCAGCAGTCCCGCGCGGGCCGCTTCGAGCGTGCCGACGGCGGCACCCTGTTCCTCGACGAACTGGGTGAGCTGTCGCTGGCCGCGCAGGTGAAGCTGCTGCGCGTCCTGCAGATGGGCGAGGTCGAACGCCTGGGAGACGAGAAGACGCGCAAGGTCAATGTCCGCGTCGTCGCCGCCACCAACGTCAATCTCCAGCAGGCGATCGCGCAAGGGCGCTTCCGTTCCGACCTGTACTACCGCCTCGCCACCTATCCGGTGACCATTCCGCCCCTGCGCGAGCGCAAGCCGGATATCCCGCTGCTGGTCGCGGCGATGCTCGACAAGTTCGCCCCGCAATACAACAAGACGCTCGAAGGCCTCACCGACCGCGCGATGCAGGCCTTGATGAGCTACCAATGGCCGGGGAACATCCGCGAGCTGGAAAACCTCGTCGAACGCGGCGTGCTGCTGGCGCCGGCTGGAGGACGGATCGAAGTGGACCATCTGTTCGCGGGCGGGGCGCCGGCCGTCGGCGCCGCTGCGGCGGTCGACCACGAAGGCGGCGTCTGCCGCGCGGTCGATGCCGCCCGCGACCGCCTGTGCGAAACGCTGCTGGACGAAGACGGCTTCGACCTCGATGCGCACGAGACGCGGCTGCTGAACCTGGCCGTGCAGCGCTCGCAGGGCAATCTCACCCATGCCGCGCGCCTGCTGGGCATCACCCGGCGGCAGCTTGCCTACCGCTTGAAGCAGGCCGGGGAGGGCGGTGCGGACTGAAGCTGGCCGGCCCTGTCGTCGAGTCGGGTGTCGTCAGGCGGATTGCAGGGCGGCGCTGACCAGGGCGAGCAATTCGCCGGGGCCGACCGCTTCGCCGAAGGCCCCCGCGTGCAGCAGCATCTCGCGCCGCGCTGCACGTCGCGTGTCGTTGAACTCGCCGTGGTAGAAGATCACCGGCGGCCGGCGCGGACGCAAGGCCAGCGCCCGCAGTAGCTTCAATCCCGCGCTTGGCATGCCGTCCAGAGCTTCCGGGCGGCTCCAGTCCGACAGCACCAGGTCGAAGCCTTCCTGGTCGTCATCCAGGCGTGCGAGCGCCTCCTCGGTACTGCGCGCGGCGACGACTTCGATCTGCAGTTTCGCCAGTGCGGCGATTTCGTGGCGGTTGCGTTCGGGCTTGTCGTCCACCCACAGCACCCGCTTCTGTTCGGGCATGTCGATCAGCGCCAGGGCTGCATCCTCGGCTTCGGCACTGTCGACAGCGCCCATGCCGCGCATGCGTGCCGCCACCGACAGCTCGTTGGCGAAGCCGCCGATCATGCGCCGGACGAGGGCGTCGGTGTGCGCTTCGAGCCTGGTGTCTGCCAGCTTGCGGACGGGCTCGAATGGCTCGATGCCCGGTTCGGCGGCGAACTCGATGGACTGGTCGGGTGCCGTGGCTGTTGCCGTGTCGCCCGGACCTTGCACCGGCGGCGCGGCAGGTGGCGGAGGCGGTGCGCTGGCCGCGCGCTGCCTGATGGATTCCACCGTGCGCCTGATGCCTTTGGCGACGTCGGTCCAGGCCTCGTCGCGGTTGGGCCAGGACGTGACCGGGCGCAGGTCGGTGGGCAGGCCCTGCAGATGGACAAAGGGCGCGTCTTCGATATCCACTGCGCGCAGCAATACCGGCACCACGCTGGCGTCACCGCGTTCGGCGCGCGCCATCGCGGTGGCAAGTTCCTTGCCCCAGATGTAATCGGAGTTCAGGAAGTCCATGCTCACCAGCAGCAGGATCAGGTCCGCGGCGGCAAGCCGGTCGTCGAGCGCCTGGTCCCACTGCTGTCCCGGGACGATGCTACGGTCATGCCATGGACGGATGACCCCCTTGCGCCGAAGCAATGCCAGGTGGCCGTCCAGTTCGTCTCGCAACTTCTCGTCCTCGTGCGCGTAGCTGTAGAACAGATCCACCGGTTCCATGGCAGTGCTCCCTCGATTCGCGGCCTGGTTTTCAGCTTAGATCAGATTCGTCCCGCTGCGAGCGCGGCTGCGGAATGCCGCCGTGGCCCGAGCGCATTGCTGCGCCGCACCGTGACGTTTTCGTCAGGCTGGCGGTGCGGGCGGACCAAAGCGTCACGCCATGCGCCGGGAGTGTTCCGCTGTTTTTTTGAGAATATCAATGAATACATGAGCTTGAGGATCATGGCACGGTCTCTGCATAAAGAATGGTGAATGTTTGATAAATGGGCTTGATGGCTGACGGATCGCTCAGATGCCTTGCCCGCACTCACCGTTGAACAAGGAGACAAGAAGATGGCCATGACAGGAGTCCTGCGACCGGGGCACGTGCAGCTCAGGGTGATGAATCTCGACGATGCCGTTCGCCATTACCGCGACATCATGGGATTGACCGAAACCGGGCGCGATGCCGAGGGGCGGGTCTATCTCAAGTGCCGCGACGAGATCGACCACCACAGCGTGGTGCTGCGCGAAGCCGACTGCGCGGGGCTGGATTTCATCGGCTTCAAGGTGCTCGACGAGGCCACGCTGGATCGGCTCGAAGCGGACCTGCGCGCCCATGGCCTGGAAACCACGCGCCTGCCCGCCGGCGAACTGCTGGAAACCGGCGAAAGAGTGCGCTTCCAGGTGCCGTCCGGCCACTGGTTCGAGCTGTACGCGAAGAAAACCGCCGTCGGCAACGGCTGCGGACTCGTCGACCCGACGCCCTGGGCGCCCGAGAACAAGCGCGGCATGGCGCCGCTGCGTCTCGACCATGCCTTGCTGTACGGGCCGAACATCGGTGCGGTGCAGAAGCTCTTCACCGAGGTGCTGGGTTTCACGCTGGTCGAGCGGGTGCTCAACCCCGAAGGCAGCGCCAACCTGATCATCTTCCTCAACTGCTCGATCAAGTCGCACGACATCGCCTTCGCCGAGTACCCCGAGCCGGGCAAGCTGCACCACTGCTCCTTCCTGATGGAAAGCTGGGAAGACGTGCTGCGCGCCGGCGACATCATGTCCATGAACAAGGTGCCGGTGGACATCGGGCCGACCCGGCACGGCGTCACCCGCGGCCGCACCATCTATGCCTGGGACCCCTCCGGCAACCGTTTCGAGACCTTCAAGGAAGACCGCCAGCCCTATCCCGACCACGCGCCGCTGACCTGGACCTTCGAGGCGCTGGGCGCGGGCGGCGGGCTGGACTACGTCCAGCGCAAGCTGCACGAAACCTTCCTCACCGTCGTGACCTGAGGTGGCCGCCATGGCAGCGACAGAGAACGGCGCGGCGCCGGCCTTCGACACCGCCCGGCGCTTCGTGCGCGTCACCGGCGAACGGCCGAACGGCTTCGTCGAATTCGACTTCGCCATCGGCGAGCCCGAACTCTTCGTCGAGCTGATCCTGGGCCGCGAGGCCTTCGGCGAGTTCTGCGCCGCCAACGCGGTGGAATTCCTGCCGCCACCGGACGGCGACGTGGGTGGCAAGACGCCCGACGACTTCGACTGGCGGCTTGCCGACGCCACCCACACCCGATTCCGATGAACAGCATGCGCCGCCGCTCCGGGGCGGCGCAGGAGGGAAAACATGCAGATCGACCTTCGCACCGTCAGCATCCAGCCGCAGCGCAACGCCTTCGACCACCTGGTCCGCCGCTTCGGCGACAAGCCGGCCTCGCGCTACCAGGAAGGCAGCTACGACATCCAGGCCGCCGAGAACCTGCACTACCGGCCGACCTGGGACCCGGACCAGCAGCTCTACGATGCCGGCATCACCCGCATCGTCATGCGGGACTGGTACGCGCTGAAGGACCCGCGGCAGTTCTACTACAGCACCTACACCCTGACCCGCGCGCGCCAGCAGGACACGACCGAGGCCAACTTCGCCTTCGTCGAGTCGCGCGGCCTGGCCGACAGGCTGGCCCCCGAGCTGCGCGAGGCCGTGCTGCGCCTGCTGGTGCCGCTGCGCCACGCGGCCTGGGGCGCCAACCAGAACAACACCTTCGTCTGTGGCTACGGCTTCGGCACTGCCTTCACCCAGCCCTGCATGTACCACGCGATGGACAACCTCGGCATCGCCCAGTACCTGTCCCGCCTGGGGATGATGCTGGGCGACGTGGACGCGCTCGACGCCGGCAAGGCCGCCTGGCTCGACGGCCCCGCCTGGCAGCCGCTGCGGCGCTACGTCGAGGACTGCATGGTGGTGCGCGACCCGTTCGAGCTGTTCGTGGCGCAGAACGCCGCGCTCGACGGCCTGCTGTATCCGCTGGTCTACGCGCGCATCGTCGATGGCGAGCTGTCGGCCAGGGGGGCGAGCGCGGTGGCGATGCTCACCCAGTTCATGGCCGAGTGGTTCGACGAGACGCGCAAGTGGGTGGATGCGGTGCTCAAGGCTGCGGCCGCCGAATCCGACCACAACCGCGAGGTCCTGCAGGGCTGGATGGCGCACTGGAACGACCGCGCCGCCGCCGCCCTGGTGCCGGTCGTGGAGCTGGTGCTCGGCGCCGACGCCGACGAAGCGGTCGCCGCGCAGATCGCGGCGTTCAAGGCCCGCATCCACAAGACCGAGATCTCTTTCTGAGGAAACACGATGTCCACCGTATTCATCGCCTTGCAGGCCAATGAGGAAACCCGCCCGATCATCGACGCCATCGAGATCGACAACCCGCAGGCGGTCGTCAACCGCCAGCCGGCGATGGTCAAGATCGACGCGCCGGGGCGGCTCGTGGTGCGCCGCGAAACCATCGAGGAACAGCTCGGGCGCGCCTACGACCTGCAGGAACTGCAGATCAACCTGATCACCCTTTCGGGCAACGTGGACGAGGACGAGGACACGCTGACCCTGAGCTGGAACGAATGAGCGAGGCACACACCATGGATATGAAAGCCACCAAGAAGAAGCTGGGCATGAAGGAGCGCTACCGCGTCCTGACCCGCGACCTGGGCTGGGAGCCGGGCTACCAGTCGAAGGAGGCCATCTTCCCCTACGTCCGCTACGAAGGCATCAAGGTGCACGACTGGGACAAGTGGGAAGACCCGTTCCGCCTGACGATGGACGCCTACTGGAAGTACCAGGCGGAAAAGGAGCGCAAGTTCTACGCCATCATCGACGCCCATGCGCAGAACAACGGCCACCTCAACCTGACCGATGCGCGCTACCTGTCGGCGCTGAAGATCTTCCTGCAGGCCATCAGCCCGGGCGAATACGCCGCGCACAAGGGCTTCGCCCGCATCGGCCGCGAGTTTCCGGGCGTCGGCACGCAGGTCGCCTGCCAGATGCAGGCGATCGACGAGATCCGCCACGCCCAGACGCAGATCCATGCCATGTCGAACTACAACCGCTACTACGACGGCTTCCATGCCTTCGCCGATGCGCGCGACCGGATCTGGTACACCTCGGTCGCGCGCTCGTTCTTCGACGACGCGATGAGCGCCGGGCCGTTCGAGTTCATGATCGCGATCGGCTTCTCGTTCGAGTACGTGCTGACCAACCTGCTGTTCGTCCCCTTCATGTCGGGCGCGGCCTACAACGGCGACATGGCGACCGTCACCTTCGGCTTTTCCGCGCAGTCGGACGAAGCGCGCCACATGACGCTGGGGCTGGAGTGCATCAAGTTCATGCTCGAACAGGACCCGGACAACCTGCCGATCGTGCAGGGCTGGATCGACAAGTGGTTCTGGCGCGGCTTCCGCGTGCTCGGCCTGGTCAGCACGATGATGGACTACATGCTGCCCAAGCGCGTGATGTCGTGGCGCGAGGCGTGGGAAATCTACGGCGTCGAGAACGGCGGCGCGCTGTTCCGCGACCTGGCGCGCTACGGCATCCGCCCGCCCAAGGGCTGGGACGACGCCGAGAAGGCCATCGACCACATGTCGCACCAGTTCATGCTCGGCCTCTACCAGTGGAGCTTCGGCACCGCCTTCCACAGCTGGATTCCGTCGGACGACGACATGGCCTGGCTGTCGGCGAAGTACCCGGACACCTTCGACCGCCACTACCGCCCGCGCTGGGCGCACATCAAGCAGCTCAAGGCCGCCGGCACGCCGTTCAAGAACTACGGCCTGGCCAGGCTGTGCCAGTGCTGCCAGTTGCCGTGCGTGTTCACCGAGCCCGGCGACCCGACCCTGACCTGCCACCGCGAGACGGTCTACAAGGGCGAGAAGTACCAGTTCTGCTCCGACGGCTGCAAGGACATCTTCGAGCACGAGCCGGAGAAGTACATCCAGGCCTGGCTGCCGATGCCGGCGCTGTTCAGCGAGCTGGGCGGCGACGTCGCCGCGTGGATGGACTGGGTCAGCCTGCGCGACGGCGCCGACAACGGCGACTACGACGGCTCGCGGGACCAGCGCCACTTCGACGAATGGCGCGGGCTGGCGACCTCGAACCTGTGACCCGCACCCACCAGGACAAGGAGACTCGACAATGGCTGTCACCTCACTGAAGGAATACATCGGCGTCGCGCGCGACCGCGTGGACAACTACGGCGGCAAGCAGATCGTGTATCTGAGCTGGGACCACCACCTGCTGTTCGCCGCGCCGCTGATGCTGTGCCTGCCGCCCGCCACGCCGTTCGGCGAGGTGCTGCGGGGGCCGCTCGCGGCGCTGCTGCAGGCCGACCCCGACGCCGCCGCGCTGGACTGGAGCAAGGTCGAGTGGCTGAAGGACAACCGGCCCTTCGCGCCGGATTTCTCCCGCAGCCTCGCCGACAACGGCATCGGCCACAAGGACCAGCTCCGCTTCCGCACGCCCGGGCTGAATTCCCTGCAGGCCGCCGCATGAAGGGGCGGCGATGAGCTACGAACTGACCATCGAGCCACTGGGCCAGACGATCGAGATCGAGGCGGGGCAGACGATTCTCGACGCGGCCCTGCGCGCTGGCATCTACCTGCCCCACGCCTGTTGCCACGGCCTGTGCGCCACCTGCAAGGTGCAGGTCAGCGACGGCGAGGTCGACCACGGCGAAGCCTCGAGCTTCGCGCTGATGGACTTCGAACGCGACGAGGGCAAGTGCCTGGCGTGCTGCGCCCGCGCCGAAAGCGACCTCGTGATCGAGGCCGAGATCGAGGAAGACCCAGACGCCGAGAACCTGCCGGTACGCGACTTCGACGGCGTCGTCAGCCGCATCGAGACGCTGACGCCGACGATCAAGGGGGTGTGGATCGCGCTCGACGAGCCCGCTGGCATCCGCTTCCAGGCCGGGCAGTACATCAACCTGGAGCTGCCCGGCGGCATCGGCAGCCGCGCGTTCTCGATCGCCAGCGCGCCGTCGCAGGCCGGGGAGGTGGAGCTGAACATCCGCATCGTGCCGGGCGGCGAGGGCACCACCTACGTGCATGAGCGGATGCAGGCGGGGGAGCGGGTGCGCATCACCGGTCCCTACGGGCGCTTCTTCGTCAAGAAGTCGGCGCGCGTTCCGGTGCTCTTCATGGCGGGCGGCTCGGGCCTGTCGAGCCCGCGCGCGATGATCCTCGATCTGCTCGAAGCAGGCTTCGCGCTGCCGGTCACGCTCGTCTACGGCCAGCGCAGCCGCGAGGAACTCTACTACCACGAGGACTTCCTCGCGCTGGCCGGGAAGCATGCCAACTTCCGCTACGTGCCGGCCCTGTCGCACGAGCCGGAAGGAACGGACTGGACCGGGTTCCGCGGCTTCGTGCACGAGGCGGCGAAGGCCGCCTTCGACAACGACTTCCGCGGCCACAAGGCCTACCTGTGCGGGCCGCCGCTGATGATCGACGCCTGCATCACGACGCTGATGCAGGGGCGCCTGTTCGAGCGCGACATCTACACCGAGAAGTTCATCTCGGCCGCCGACGCGCAGCAGGTCAGGAGTCCGCTGTTCAAGGCGATCTGAGCGGGAACACGCCGGCGGAGGCGATCGACGAACTCCAGGCGGAAATGGCCCAGGTGCGCGACCGGCCCGCCGAACGAGCTCAGGCCAGCTTGAGGAAGGCGCCGAAGACCTCGGCAGGCGTGCCGGGCGCGGCGGTAGCCTCGCGCTGCGCGGTGTCGGTGGGGGCTGTCATCCGTTTCAGGGGCGCGATGCCCGGCGGGCGGCGAGTGGATGCGGGATGCCGCCATCGCCGTAGGCGTGCATCACCCGCGCAATGACCACTTGATAGCCGTCGAGCCACCGGGCCTGCCGCTGCTTCGCCTCCTGGTGGACCGGGTGATCGATGAGCGTGCGGAGCGCCTCCATGCTTTCCCAGTAATACACGTTGGAGATCAATCCGGTGGCAGGGTTTTCCCAGCTTTCCTCGCCCATGTAGCCGGGAATGGATCTGGCGACCCGGGCGATGGCGTCGTCCAGCGCATGGAATTCATCGTCGAATTCGCGCTTGGCGAAGGTGAATGTGGCGGTGTAGGTGGCGTCGGACACATCAAGCTCCTTGGATCATGGCCGCTGTTCCCGGCCGAGGCCGGTTTTCGGAAGCGATAGTACCGATGCGGTCACCGATCGGCACGCCGGAGAAGGCCGTCCGGTGCCAGCGGCGCGCTTTTTCCGGCCGCCCCCGAGATTCTTGCCAATGCGCGCGCCGCCGTCATCCACGGTTTTAACCATACCTTGAAGGTATTAATGGCTAGATAACAAAGTATTAGACGGTATTTCGCTTCTTTCTTAGACTCGTTTTCGAAGGTCGGGACCGATGCGTATCGCCGTCGGCACGAGTGACACATCCATATCTGGGGGCAGCATGCGTCTTGTAGACAATTTCATCGCGGGCGAATATCTGGCGTCGGCCTCGAGCCGTCGCTTCGACAAGCGCTCGCCGCTCGACGACCGCGTCATCGCCTCGGTCGCCGAGGCGGGGCGCGGCGAGATCGATGCCGCGGTCGGCGCCGCCCGCGCGGCGCTGGCGGGCGAGTGGGGGGCGCTGACGACGGAGCAGCGCGTCGACCTGCTGCATGGCGTGGCCAACGAGATCACCCGCCGCTTCGAGGACTTCGTCGCCGCCGAGATGGCCGATACCGGGCAGCCGGGCCACGTCATGCGCCACGTGTTCATCCCGCGCGGCGCGGCCAATTTCAAGGTGTTCGCCGACGTCGTCAAGAACGTGGCCTCGGAGTCCTTCCGCATGGCGACGCCGGACGGGCAGGGCGCGCTGAACTACGCGATCCGCGTGCCCAAGGGCGTGATCGGGGTCATCTGCCCGTGGAACGCGCCATTCATGCTGATGACCTGGAAAGTGGGGCCGGCGCTGGCCTGCGGCAACACCGTGGTGGTCAAGCCGTCGGAGGAGTCGCCGCAGACGGCGGCCCTGCTCGGCGAGGTGATGAACGCCGTCGGCGTGCCGAAGGGCGTTTACAACGTCGTCCACGGCTTCGGGCCGGACTCCGCGGGCGAATTCCTGACCCAGCACCCCGGCGTCGATGCGATCACCTTCACCGGCGAGACGCGCACCGGCGCGGCGATCATGAAGGCCGCCTCCGAAGGCATGCGCGACGTGTCCTTCGAGCTGGGGGGCAAGAACGCGGCCATCGTCTTCGCCGACTGCGATTTCGACGCCGCGGTCGGGACCATCTTCCGCTCGGCCTTCCTCAATACCGGGCAGGTCTGCCTGGGCACCGAGCGCGTCTATGTCGAGCGGCCGATCTTCGCGCGCTTCGTGCAGGCGCTCAAGGCCCGGGCCGAAACGGTGAAATACGGTCGCCCCGAGGACCACGATGCCGACTACGGGCCGCTGATCAGCCAGGCGCACCGCCAGAAGGTGCTGTCCTACTACCGCAAGGCGGTGGAAGAGGGCGCCACCGTGGTCACCGGCGGCGGCGTGCCCGAGATGCCGGAAGCACTCGCCGACGGCGCCTGGGTGCAGCCGACCATCTGGACCGGCCTGGCCGACGACGCGGCCGTGGTGCGCGAGGAAATCTTCGGGCCGTGCTGCCACATCCGCCCGTTCGATTCCGAGGACGAAGTGGTCGGCCTCGCCAACGACACCGTGTATGGCCTGTCCACGACGATCTGGACCACCAGCCTGGCGCGCGCGCACCGCGTCGCCGCGCGCGTCGAGGTGGGCATCACCTGGGTGAACAGCTGGTTCCTGCGCGACCTGCGCACGCCTTTCGGCGGCTCGAAGCAGTCCGGCATCGGGCGCGAGGGCGGGGTGCATTCGCTGGAGTTCTACACCGAGACGCGCAACATCTGCGTCAAGCTCTGAGGCCGAATCATGGACGAAAGCAGGATCAGGCAATTGGGCGACGAGCTTTTCGACGCCTGGCGCGCGCGCCGCACGGTGGCGCCGCTCGTCGAACGCGAGCCCGACATCGCGCTGGAGGATGCCTACCGCATCCAGTCGCGCTACATCGAACGCCGCCTCGCCGCCGGCGAGACGATCATCGGCAAGAAGATCGGCGTCACCAGCAAGCCGGTACAGGATTTCCTCGGCGTGTTCCAGCCGGATTTCGGCCAGCTCACCTCGGGCATGGTGCATGAGGAGGGCGAGGCCATCGACCTCGGCACGCTGATCCAGCCCAAGGCGGAGGCCGAGCTGGCCTTCGTGCTGAAGGAAGACCTGCGGGGGCCGGGCGTCACCGCGATGGACGTGATCCGCGCCACCGACTACGTGGTGCCGTGTTTCGAGATCGTCGATTCGCGCATCACCGACTGGCAGATCCGCATCCAGGACACGGTGGCGGACAACGCCTCCTGCGGCGTGTTCGTGCTCGGCGCCAGCCGCGGCGACCCGCGCAGGCTCGACATCACGCTGGCCGGCATGGTGCTCGAAAAGAACGGCGAACTGCATTCGACCGGCGTCGGCGCCGCGGTGCAGGGCTCGCCCGCCAATGCGGTGGCCTGGCTGGCCAACACGCTGGGCGAACTGGGCATTCCGTTCAAGGCCGGCGAGGTGATCCTGTCGGGCTCGCAGTCGGCGCTGGTGCCGGTCGCCGACGGCGACGAACTGGTGTGTACCGTCGGCGGGCTCGGCAGCTGCCGGGTGAAATTCTCCGGGAGAAGCGCGGCATGAGCATGAACATCACCCTGTCGCGCGAGGATGTCGTGCGCCTGTGCGAGCGTATCGAGGGCGCGCAGCGCCGCGCCCACGCCATTCCCAAGCTGACCGACGAATACCCGGGCATGACGATCGGCGACGGCTATGCGGTGCAGACCGAACTGCGCCGCCGCTACATCGCCCAGGGGCACCGGCTCGTGGGCTGGAAGGCCGGGCTGACCTCGAAGGCGAAGATGCGCCAGATGGGCGTCGACGTGCCTTCCATCGGCTTCCTGACCGACCGCATGGCGCGCGCCGAGAACGCCGTGATCTCGACGTCCGACCTCGTCCATCCGCGCGTCGAATGCGAAGTGGCCTTCGTCATGAAGAAGGCGCTCGCCGGCCCCGGCTGCACCCGCCAGGACGTGCTCGATGCCACCGACCATGTGCTGCCGGCGGTGGAGATCATCGATTCGCGCTTTTCCGGCTTCAAGTTCGACCTCGCCAGCGTGATCGCCGACAACGGCTCGTCGGCGCGCTTCGTCGGCGGCGGCCGCGCCCGCCACGCGGACGAGCTGGACCTGCGCACGCTCGGTGTGGTGCTGGAAAAGAATGGCGAGATCGTCGGCATGGGGGCTTCGGCGGCGGTGCTGGGCCATCCGGCGGACGCGGTCGCGATGCTGGTGAACATCCTTGCCGAGCTGGGCGAGAGCCTGCCCGCCGGCAGCTTCGTCATGAGCGGCGGCATCACCGAGGCCGTCCCCGTGCGGCCGGGCGATAGCGTCGTCGCGCGCTTCCAGGAACTGGGCAGCGTGTCGATGCGCTTCGTCGAATGAGGGCGGCGTAAAGCCGGAAACGACAGATGCCAATCATCGAAATGCACATGATGCAGGGCCGCAGCGACGCGCAGAAGCGCGCGGTGGCCGGCGCCGTCACCGAGGCGGTTGCGCGCAGCCTGGGATGCAGCCCGGAGACGGTGCGCATCCTCATCACCGAACACGGCACGGAGGAATTCTTCGTCGCCGGACTGACCATGGCCGAGCGCGCGGAACGCCAGCGGCGCACGGCATCGCAGGAGCAGAACCCATGAAGAAGATCCGATGCGCCCTGATCGGCTCCGGCAACATCGGCACCGATCTCATCTACAAGATCAAGCGCAGTCCGGTGCTCGAACCGGTCTGGATGGTGGGCATCGACCCTGCCTCCGAGGGCCTGGCGCGCGCGCGCGAAATGGGCCTCAAGACCACCGCCGAAGGCGTGGACGGCCTGTTGCCGCACGTGCTGGAGGACGGCATCCAGATCGCCTTCGACGCCACCAGCGCCTACGTGCATGCGGAGAACAGCCGCAAGCTCAACGAACTGGGGGTGATGATGATCGACCTGACGCCGGCCGCGATCGGGCCGCTGTGCGTGCCGCCGGTCAACTTGCGCGAGCATGCCGACCGGGTCGAGATGAACGTCAACATGATCTCCTGCGCCGGCCAGGCGACGATTCCCATCGTCAACGCGGTGTCGCGCGTGCAGGGCGTGGGCTACGCCGAGATCGTCGCCAGCCTGTCGTCGAAATCGGTGGGGCCGGGCACGCGTGCCAACCTGGACGAATTCACCTACACCACCTCCAGCGCGATCGAGCGCGTCGGCGGCGCGAAGAAAGGCAAGGCGCTGGCCATCATCAACCCGGCCGAGCCGCCGCTGATCATGCGCAACACGATCTACTGCCTGACCGAGGATGAACCGGACCATGTCCGCATCACCGAGTCGATCCTGCAGATGATCGGCGAGGTGCAGCAGTACGTGCCGGGCTACCGGCTCGTCAATGGCCCCATCTACGACGGCAACAAGGTTTCGGTGTTCATGGAAGTGGCGGGCCTGGGCGACTACCTGCCCAGGTACGCCGGCAACCTCGACATCATGACCGCGGCCGCGACCCGCACCGCCGAGATGTTCGCCGAGGAAATCCTGGCCGGAAAGATCAAGCTGAAAGCGACGGAGGCGGTGTGATGAGCGAAACGAAATCCCTGCAGGGCCGCAAGGTCGTCCTGCACGACATGTGCCTGCGCGACGGCATGCATGCCAAGCGCGAACAGATCGGCGTCGAGCAGATGGTGAAGGTCGCCACCGCGCTCGACGACGCCGGCGTCCCCTACATCCAGGTTACGCACGGCGCGGGCTTGGGCGGCAACTCGCTGCAGCACGGCTTCGCGCTGGCGAGCAACGAGGAATACATCGCCGCCGTGGCGTCGCGGATGAAGCAGGCCAAGGTCTCGGTGCTGCTGATCCCCGGCCTGGGGACGATGAAGGAACTGCAGGCGGCCTTCGACGCCGGCGCGCGCAGCGTGCATGTGGCGACGCACTGCACCGAGGCCGACACCTCGCCGCAGCACATCGCCTTCGCGCGCAAGCTCGGCATGGACACCACCGGCTTCCTGATGATGGCCCACCTCAACGACCCGGCCGGCATCGCCGCGCAGGGCAAGCTGATGGAGTCCTACGGCGCCCACACGGTGTACGTCACCGATTCGGCCGGCTACATGCTGCCGGAGGACGTGCGCGTGCGCGTCGCCGCGTTGCGCGCGGTGCTCGACCCGACGACCGAGATCGGCTTCCACGGCCATCACAACCTGGGCATGGGCATCGCCAACTCGATCGCGGCGATCGAGGCCGGCGCCACCCGTATCGACGGTTCGGTGGCCGGGCTGGGCGCGGGCGCGGGCAACACCCCGCTGGAGGTGTTCGCCGCGGTGTGCGAGCGCATGGGCATGGAGACCGGCGTGGACCTGTTCAAGCTGATGGATGCCGCCGAGGACATCATCGTGCCGATGATGGATCACCTGGTACGGGTCGACCGCGAGTCGCTGACGCTGGGCTTCGCCGGGGTGTATTCCACCTTCCTGTTGCATGCAAGGCGCGCGGCCGAGCGCACCGGGGTCTCCGCGCGCGACATCCTCGTTGAGCTTGGGCGCAAGAAGATGATCGGCGGCCAGGAAGACATGATCATGGATACCGCCATGACCATGGCCAAGGCGCGTGGGCTGGAGGGCGTGGCCTGATGTCCGGGGAGCCGTCCGAACTCGCGGTGGTGGTCGGCGCGACCGGCGCCTTCGGCCAGCAGATCGTCGCCCGCCTGTGCGATCGCGGGCTGGGCGTGGTGGCGGTGTCGCGCACCGCGGCCGCGCTCGACGCGCTGCTCGCGCGCCATCCGAGGGTGCGCGCCTGCGTCGCCGACATCGCCGCCGACGAGGCCGTCGCGCAGATCGCCGCCAGCGTCGACCGTCCGGTGCGGATGGTGGTGCATGGCCCCGGCGTCGCGGTGGCCGGCGGCATCGCCTCGGTACCGACGGCGGCGGTCGTGGATGCGGTCAACATCAAGGTGGGCGGCATGCTGCGGCTGGTGCGCGCGGTGGCGCCGCGATTGGTGCGCGGTTCGCGGCTGGTCGCGATCGGCGGACACTACGGGCTGGAGCCGACCGCCTACGCTGCCGCCGCGGGCATCGCCAACGCGGCGCTGGGCAACCTGATGCGGCAATTGAGCCTTGCCCACGGCGCGGCCGGCGTCACCGCCCACCTGATCGCGCCCGGGCCGGCCGACACCGAACGCCTGCACCGCGTCGCCGCCGACCGCGCCGCGCTGCGCGGCATCACGGTCGAGGACGTGATGGCGCAGATGCGGGCCGAATCCTCCATCGGCGCGTTCACGACGCCGGCGCAGGTGGCCTGGGCGGTGGCCCTGCTGCTCGACCCCGAAGCCGACGCGATGACCGGCAGCACTTTCATGCTCGACGCCGGACGGCGGCGCGGACTGCCTTGAGCCGCAAGGCCGAGGCTTGCCTGACAAGGAGACCCACATGCCGGTCGTCAATTTCCACCTGGTCGAAGGACGGGCGACGCCGCAGCAGGAAGCGGCGCTGCTGAAGGGCGCCTGCGCGCTCTACTGCGAGGTGCTGCGCGCGTCGCTGGAGCGGGTGCGGGCCTTCATCACGCGGCACGCGCCGGCGCACGTGCTGGTCGCCGGCGAACTGGTCGGCGACGACGGGCCGCATGCTCCGGTGTTCGACTTCATCGTCCTCGAAGGCCGGCCGCTGGAAGAGCGCCAGCGCCTGCTCGCCGGTTTCACCACGCTGCTCGTCGATATCCTGGGCGTGGAGCGGGCGCTGGTCAGGGGTAGCTGCACCCCCGTGCATCCGGAGAACTGGGCGATCGGCGGCCGCCCGGCGAGCGAGCTGCGCGCCGACGAAGTGCGCGCACGGGCACAGCGGGCGGCGGACGGCGCAGCGTGATGGGGGCGGGGCCGGGGCGCGTGAAGCACGACGTCGAGATCGCCGGCACCGGCGAGCACTACGCCTGCGGCAGCGACGAATCGGTGCTCGACGGCATGGCGCGGCTCGGCCGGCGCGGCATTCCGCTGGGGTGCAGGGGCGGTGGCTGCGGCGTGTGCAAGATCCGCATCACCGCGGGGCGCTACCGCTGCCGGGCGATGAGCCGCCAGCACGTCGGCGCCGACGAACTGGCGGCGGGCGTGGTGCTGGCGTGCCGGGTCATGCCGGAAAGCGATCTGGTGCTCCAAGTGTTGGGCAAGATGCAGAAATGCATGGGCGTGGGGCGCCCGGCGCCCGCAGCGGATGGCACCGGCGAATGACGCTCCGGGGCCGGGCCGTCGTATACTCTTGCGCCCTCCGGCTTCCGTCTCCACTATCGCCCTGCCTGCCATGCCGCCTGACCGCATCGACCCCGCCCAATACGAATCGCAACTGGCCGGCAAGCTCGCCGCCTTCAAGCGGGATTTCGCCGATTTCGGCCTGCCCGAGTCCGAAGTCTTCCGCTCGGCGCCGCTGCACTATCGCATGCGCGCGGAGTTCCGCATCTGGCACCACGGCGGGCGCATCGACTACGCGATGTTCGAAACCGCCGGCGACGAAAAGAAAGTCGTGCTGATCGACGATTTTCCCGCTGCGGTCCAGCCGATCTGCGAATTGATGCCGCGCCTGCGCGATGCCTTGCAGGATTGCGAAGTGCTCAAGCGCAAGCTGTTCCAGGTCGAATTCCTCGCCACGCACAGCGGCGAACTGATGGTGTGCCTGATCTACCACCGCCCGCTCGGCGAGGACTGGACCACGGCCGCGCAGGCATTGGCGGACCGCTTCGGCGTGCAGCTCATCGGCCGCAGCCGCAAGCAGAAGATCGTGCTCGGCCGCGACTGGCTGCTGGAATCCTTCGAACTCGACGGCCGCATGCTGCGCTACCAGCAGATCGAAGGCAGCTTCACCCAGCCCAATGCCGGCGTCAACCGGCAGATGCTGGGCTGGGCCCGCAGCCAGGCGGCCGATGCCGGCGGCGACCTGCTGGAGCTGTACTGCGGCAACGGCAACTTCACCGTGGCGCTGGCGCCAGCCTTCGACAAGGTGCTGGCGACCGAGGTCAGCAAGTCCTCGGTGCGCGCGGCGAACTACAACCTGGAAGCCAACGGCATCGGCAACGTCACGATGGTGCGGATGTCGAGCGACGAGATCAGCGACGCGCTGGCCGGCGGGCGGGAATACCGCCGCATGAAGGAAATCGACCTCGGCGGCTATCGCTTCTCGACGCTGTTCGTCGATCCGCCGCGCAGTGGGCTGGACGCGGCCACGGTCGAACTCGCCCGCGGCTTCGAGCGCATCCTCTACGTGTCGTGCAATCCGGCCACGCTGCGCGACAACGTCGCCGCGCTGCACGATACGCACGAGATCGCGGCGGCGGCGGTGTTCGACCAGTTTCCCTATACCCCTCATCTCGAAAGCGGCCTGCTGCTGAAGCGGCGTCCGGCCGCTGAGCGGCCACGAAGCCATTAACCCGGCAATCAAATACCGTTCGGGCTGAGCCTGTCGAAGCCTGCTTCGCGCAACGCCCTTCGACAGGCTCAGGGCGAACGGGCTTGCCTGTTTCATTGCCGGGTCAATAATGCGGCGCTGATCGGAGAGGGCGCGTTGCGCTGCGGCAGCCCGGGTCGACGCGGGCGGTGCAGGGTGGTAAATACAGGGCTTCCGGCACGAGGGCCTGAAGCCCGTGCCAATCCCGTTGCCAACCGGACCCGTGACACGATGCCTTCCGCCTTGCCCGCCGTCGAATACCGTATCCGCCCCGCCAATCCCGGCGCCCATCTTTTCCATGTGAGCTGCACCGTCCGCGATCCCGATCCGGCCGGGCAGATCTTCCGCCTGCCGGCGTGGATTCCGGGCAGCTACATGATCCGCGAGTTCGCACGCAACATCGTCACGCTGCGCGCCGAACTGGATGGCGAAGCCTGGCCGATCGACAAACTCGACAAGCACACTTGGCGCGCCGCGCCGGTGCCGGACGGCGGCGTGCTCAGCCTGCATTACGAAGTCTACGCTTGGGATCTGTCGGTACGCGCCGCCCACCTGGACGGCACCCACGGCTTCTTCAACGGCACCAGCGTGTTCCTGGCGGTGGAAGGACGCAGCGATCGTCCCTGCCTGGTGGACATCGAGCGGCCGGACGGCGCCGAATACCGCGACTGGAAAGTCGCCACTGCGCTGCCGCTCGCACGCGGCGTGGCCGGGGCGGCGCGGCCCTATGGCTTCGGCTGGTATCGCGCCGCCGACTACGACGAGTTGATCGACCATCCGGTCGAGATGGGCAGTTTCACCCTCGGCCATTTCGACGCCGCCGGCGTGACCCACGACATCGTGCTGACCGGCCGCCACGACTGCGATCTCGAACGCCTGTGCGAGGACTTGCGCCGCGTGTGCGAATGGCAGATCGCGCTGTTCGGCGCGCCGCCGCCGATGGACTACTACGCCTTCCTGACCATGGTGGTGGGCGAGGGCTACGGCGGACTGGAGCACCGCGCCTCGACCGCGCTGCTGTGCAGCCGCGCCGAGCTGCCGTGGAAGGGCATGGAAGGCCTGCCCGACGGTTACAAGAGCTTCCTCGGCCTGTGCAGCCACGAGTATTTCCACACCTGGAACGTCAAGCGCATCAAGCCGGCGGCGTTCACGCCCTACGACCTCACGCAGGAAAACTACACCCGCCTGCTGTGGGCCTTCGAAGGCTTCACCTCCTACTACGACGACCTCGCGCTGGTGCGCAGCGGCGTGATCGCGCCCGACGATTACCTCGGTCTGCTCGGCAAGACCGTTTCCGCCGTGCTGCGCGGCAGCGGGCGGAGCAAGCAGAGCGTGGCGGAGTCGTCCTTCGACGCGTGGACCAAGTATTACCGCCAGGACGAGAACGCGCCCAACGCCATCGTCAGCTATTACGCCAAGGGCGCGCTGATCGCGCTCGCGCTCGACCTGCAGCTGCGTGCCGGCAGCGACGGACGAAGCAGCCTGGACGACGTGATGCGCCTGCTGTGGCAGCGCCACGGCCAGACCGGGCTGGGGGTGGCGGAAGAAGGCGTCTTCGACGCGGTGCGCGAGGCGGGCGGCGGCACGCTGGGACCGAAGCTGGCGCGCTGGCTGAAGAAGACGGTCGAAGGCACGGACGACCTGCCGCTGGCGCGGCTGCTGAAAGGCTTCGGCATCGACTGGCAGGCCGAGCCGACGACCGCGGCGCCTGCGCTCGGCGTCAAGCTGGCAGCCGGCAATGGCGAATGCAGGCTCGCCAGCGTCTACGACGGCGGCGCGGCGCAGGCCGCCGGGTTGTCGGCCGGCGACGTGCTGATCGCGCTCGACGGCCTGAAGCTGGGCAGCGGCAAGGCGCTCGACGACATGCTCGCCCGGCGCCAGCCTGGCGATGAGGTGGAGATCCACGCCTTCCGCCGCGACGAGCTGATGGTGTTCAGGCTTGCGCTGGACGAAGCCGCGGCCGACAAGATCAGCCTCGCGCCCTCGGCCAGGGCCCCGGCGGCGGCGCTGAAGCTGCGCCAGGGCTGGCTGGGCCATCCGGGCTGACGCCGCCGGCCGCCGATTCAGGCTGTGTTCAGGCAGCCCGTCATACGCTCGGGCATCGTCAATCGGAGGCTCAACGATGAAACCGATCAAGGCGGGCCTGCTGGCCCTGCTCGGCGGGCTGACCATGCTCTGGCTGCTGGCGGACACCTTTCTGCCCCAGCCCTTCGGCTATTTTCCGCTGCGCAAGGTGATGGTGCAGTACTCCGGCGTCATCGCCATGGGCGCCATGAGCGCGGCCATGGTGCTGGCCCTGCGCCCGCTGCGGCTGGAGCCGCTGTTCGGCGGCCTGGACAAGATGTACCGCCTGCACAAATGGCTGGGTGTCGCTGCGCTGGTGTCGGGCACCATCCATTGGGTGTTCGCCAAGGGCACGAAGTGGGCCGTCGGCTGGGGCTGGCTGGTGAAGCCGGGCAAGGGCGGCGGCGCGCAGGCATACGACGGCGTCGAGGCGCTGTTGCGCACGCAGCGCGGGTTGGCCGAAAGCGTCGGCGAGTGGACTTTCTATGCAGTCGTGATCCTGATCGTGCTGGCGCTGGTCAAGCGCTTCCCCTACCGCCTGTTCGCCAGGACCCATACGTTGCTGGCCGCCGGCTACCTGCTGCTGGTCTTCCACAGCGTCATCCTGATCGAGCACGACTACTGGACCCAGCCGATCGGTATCGCCATGGCGCTGCTGATGGCAGCGGGCAGCCTGGCCGCCTGTATCGGCCTGGCCGGGCGCATCGGCCACGGGCGCCGCACGGGCGGGCGCATCGCGGCGCTGACCCACTACCCCGAAATGCACACGCTGGTCACCCGCATCCAGCTCGACGAGGGCTGGAAAGGGCACGAGGCCGGGCAGTTCGCCTTCGTCACCTCCGACCGCCGCGAGGGCGCGCACCCCTATACCATCGCGTCGGCATGGGACCCGGACACGCGGCAGATCACCTTCGTCACCAAGGGGCTGGGCGACCATACCCGCCGCCTGCCGGAGCGCCTGAAAGCCGGCGACCCGGTGACGGTCGAAGGGCCCTACGGGCGCTTCACCTTCTCGGACCGGCGGCCCCAGATCTGGATCGGTGCGGGCATCGGCATCACGCCCTTTCTGGCCCGTCTGCAGTACCTGGCCGGGCATCGCGGCGAAAACCGGGATGTCGACCTGTTCCACCCCACGGCCGCGCTGGCGCCGCAAGCCCGTGACATCCTCACCGAATCGGCCAGGGCCGCCGGTGCCCGGCTGCACCTGCTGGTGGGCGACGGCGACGGCCGGCTGGACGGCGAGCGCCTGCGCCGGACGGTGCCGGGCTGGAAGGACGCCAGCATCTGGTTCTGCGGCCCGTCAGCCTTCGGCCGGGCCCTGCGCGCCGACCTGATCGCCCACGGGCTCGCCCCCGAAGCCTTCCATCAGGAGCTGTTCGAGATGCGCTGACGCGCCATCACCCGCGTCAGCAGCCAGCCGAACAGGGCGGTCGCCAGCACGGTCGCGGCCACGCTGGCCTCCCAGAAGCCGGCGATGCTGGGGGCCGCCTCGCGGCCGAAGGCGTGATAGGTGGCCCAGTAGCCGCCGCCCAGGCCGACGCCCCAGAAGCACAGGGTGTGCAGCAGCATCGGCAGCAGCGTGACCTTGAAGCCGCGCAGGGCATGTGCGGCCACGGTCTGTATCGAATCGGTCAACTGGTAGATGCAGATGTAGACGATGAGGCCGAGCGCCACCGCGCGCACCGCCGGATCGGTGGAGGACAGCCCGATCAGCGGTTCGCGCAGCAGCCACAGGCCGATGCCGATCAGCATCGCGAAGCCGGACGTCAGCCACAGGCTGACCCTCACCGTCGCGCGTGCGCGCGCCCAGTCGTGCGCGCCGGCTGCCTGGCCGACCAGCACCAGGGTGGCGATCGACATCGCCAGCGGCAGCATGTACACCAGCGCCGACAGGTTGGCGACCACCCGATGCCCGGCCACCGCTTCGGAACCGAGGCGGGCGGCGAAGAGCGCGATGAGGGTGAACGAGGTGATCTCGATGAAGGTGGAAAACCCCATCGGCACGCCCAGGCGCAGCAGGGCGCGGATGTCGCGCGGGCGGGGTGCCTGCCAGCGCGAGAAGATCGCGTACTGGCGGTAGGCCGGGCTGCGCAGCAGGTGCAGCAGGCCGCAGCCCAGCCCCAGCCAACTGACGATGGCGGTCGAGATGCCGCAGCCGGTGGCGCCGAGCGGGGGCAGGCCGGCGAAGCCGAACAGGCCGTGGGCCAGCGCCCAGGCGAGCGGGATGTGCGCGCCGAGGGCGACGAAGCTGATGGCCATCAGCACCCGCGGCCGCCCGACGGCGTTGTTGAAGGCGTAGAAGGTGCGGTAGAGCAGCACCGCCGGCAGGCCGAATGCCACGGCCTGCAGGTAGGCACCGGCCCCCCGGGCGATGTCCGGCGGCACGCGGGTGAGCCGGAGCAGGGCGTCCGGGTGGGCGAGCATCAGGGTGCCGGGCACGGCCAGCATCAGCGCCAGCCAGAAGCCCTGCTGCAGCGCCGGCCCGATGGCGCCGACACGCCCGGCGCCGACGTGGTGGGCGATGGTCGGCGCCACCGCCTGCAGGATGCCGACCAGCAGCATCACCACCGAGATGTACAGCCCGTTGCCGACCGCGACCGCGGCCAGATCGGCCGTGCCGTAGCGGCCGGCGATCAGGGTGTCGGCGATCATCATGCCCATCGACAGCACCTGCGCGACGAGCACGGGCCAGGCGTGATGCAGCAGCTGGCGGGTGATGAAGCCGGCCGACAGCGCCTCCGGCGGCGCAGGTTGGGCGGCGGCGGCGGTGCTCAATCTTGCGCCGCGCTGCCGGGGAACAGGCGCGGGCGCCAGTAGCGCCAGGCGAGGAAGCCGAACAGGCCGGCCATGATCAGCCAGAAGCCGACGCCCTGCCAGAAGGCGATCGGATCGGTGGCGAGGAGGTAGTCGCGCGGCGGGCGCACGAAGTGGATGCGGCCCTCGTAAAGGCCGCGCCCGGCGGCGGCGATGGCGAACAGCGTGGGCGAGAACCACACTACCATGGCGAGCGCGACGATGAGCCTGTCGAGCAGCGGGCCGTGGGCAGCGCGCCTGGGCAGGTAGACACTGTCCACGCCGAACCAGACCGCCAGCAGGAAGCCGATGCCGGCCGCGAGAGGCGCAATGGCGAGGGCGGCGCCGAGCAGGGTGGCCGCCCCCATGAAAGGCAGGCCTTCGAGCGGCATGATCCGGTCCCAGATCGGTTCGAGGCGGCTGAACAGCCACCAGGACAGCGGAAGCGCGATGGCGAGGACGAGCAGGCCCAGCTTTGCGCGGCGGCGGGCGATGTCGCCCGGCAGGCCGGCTGGGGTGGCGGGGGAGGAGGAGGGCATGTCTGTTCTTGTCCGGCAGGCCGGGTAAATGTGTTGAGCGGGCCGGATGCGCGGGGGTCCGGCATCTGCGGGAATGGGTACGCGCGCGGCGCTTTGCTGGCGTCCGAGTTTACTACGTTCGCGCGCGGCTTCCCGGTGCGGTGGAGGGCGCATCAGCCGAAACAGCCCTGCAGAAACCAGCCGCCTGGCGGTGCGAGGTCGTGGAAGATCCAGCACAGGCTGTCATCGCCGCGACGGGCGAGGTAGTAGTCGCGGCGAATGTCCCCATCGTCCCACCAGCCGCTTTCGATGCGTTCGGCGTCGCCGAGCAGGGTGTATTGGCGGGGGTCGATGGCCCGGGGTTCGGGGAGCAGCCACAGCGGGCGCCGGCCCAAGGATGCCGGCGAGCTTGCCGTTGCGCGGCCGCGGGCCGGGTCGGGGGGCGTGCCGGCGGCCTCGCCGCAAACCCGCCAGGCGGCCTCCGGGCGGTGGTCGGCGACCCGCTCCAGGCGGCGGACGGCGCCGTCGCCGAGTCGTGCGCGCAGGCGGTCGAGCAGCCGTGCCGCTTCGCTTCTCCCCTGGCCCAGCGCGCCGAACAGGTCGCCGGCGAGAGGGGGCTGTGCGAGCGGGTGCGCGGCTTCGAGACGCAGGGCGCAGACTTCGCTGGGGAGGGGGCTGGTCGCCAAGCGCTCGCGCGCGATCAGCGCAAGGTGGCCCTCGTCGCTGGAAGGCTGGCCGAGGATGAGGTCGAGCGGGGTGTCTCCGCAGCCTTCATGCACCAGCGACAGGCGGCAATGATCGATGGCCGCGTGCCGGGCCTGGAGCCAGTCCGCCAAGCTGGCGAACAGCCGGCGGGCGGCGAACAGCAGGGCCTCGCTGTGATGGGTCGGCGCCGGCAGCGCCAGCTCATGCGAGAAGCGGGCGGGAGGCTCGAACCAGCGGCGCGGGTCGGGCCGTTCGCCGCGGGCGCGGGCGATGAGCAGGCTGGCGGCCTGCGCCTGGCGGCGGGCCAGGCCTGCTGCGGGCAGGGCGCGCACTGCGCC